>PLGM01000391.1:0-62894 GCA_003139795.1 Acidobacteriaceae bacterium
GGAACCCACACCGCAGTCAGATCACCGCAACGATGACTGCGCGCCAGCTTCAAGGCATCCCGCCCATCCGTCTTCACCCGATCGCCGGCTTTGGCCGGAACCAGCGTCGGCGCTACCACCGCGCACTCGACCCCCAGCTGCGTCAACTGCCAATACAGCACATAGCCCGTTGGACCCGCCTCGTAGCAGGCACGCATATGCTCCCCAGCACCCAACTTCTTGACCAGCTTGCGGATCGACTCTTCGCGGTTGGCGATCGTTCCCAGGCTGCGAACCTCGCCATCCGGCTCGGCTAGGGCAACAGCAATCGTTTCGGCATGGACATCCAAACCCAAAAATCGTACCTTTTCCTTCATGACCGGTTCCTCTCCGCTTGTGGCTCTGAGTTGTGCTTCTCTCTTGAATCACAGCCTAACCCACGGTCAGCGCATTGGACCGGTCACTCCATTTTGACTAACAGGCTGTTTGACAATTCCGAGGACCTGCACACCAGATCCGGTCCCTGCCACGCGGCAGAAAATAGGACGCTGCCGTTGAACCTGCGCCCGTCCCCAGGGATACCAGCGACGCAGCGTGTCTTCCCAGTCTTCAGTGAGGACACGCATCCGAATATGCAAGAGCAGATACGCGCTGGTTCCACTGCATCTGCTGCCGCTTGGCCATTCGCTTGCTCACCACTTTATCCACTGCCGACTCCACGAAATCCCGAAGCGATGCGCGCACCGTTGCCGGTGATTTCAACGAACTCCTGGATCATGTCGAGACCGGATAGCCTGCACCGTCCCTCTTTACCGGGTAGAAAATATACGCCCTAGAGAAAAATTACATAGCCAGGGGCCTGCGGTAAAATGAGTCTGACCTGCTCCAGCACGATCGCTTTGCCGCAAGTCGAACAATCTGGATAGATTAGGCATCCGGACTGCGGAGCAACCGCTTTGGCACGGGCATTGCTATTTATTGGGGTGCGCTTCCATGTACAAAGCCAGCACCACAACAGCCGCCACTGCCAGACGACTGCGGGAGCCGGTTGTGCAACCGTGTCTCCGCGAAGGACGAGCTCAAGATCGGAACCAGGGCTTACGAGCGGGTCTTACACCCGTTACCGGAAGAAAATCCCAGAAATAAACCGGATCCAACCGCGCCATTGCAGAACTCTTGAAAGGGAACCAAACTGTGATTACCTACTCAAGGAGAATCCTCTTCAATTAGCCACTTTTTACCATTTCCGAGAGTGATCCGGTAGCATTTGATTCGTGCTGCACTCTCCTATGTGCAAGATAAACTTAGGCTTGCATCGAGTAACGCAAAAGTTACGCATAGGTAACACATAATGGTTATCTTAGTGCGTAAGCTTATGCTAAACTCTTACTGAAGTCTTCCGAGAAAGGAATTGAGGGCCTGAAAAGGCTTAAGAGCTGCAGGAGCGCTCGCAGAGGTGAGGTGATGTACGGAAATCTGGTTCACTTTCCATCGGATCCCGAATTTTCGACGTACACGGCATCACCATACATAGACTGTTCGCGACCGAAACAACGCCGTGCGCACAGGCGCGCTCAACTCTGTTGGCTTAACCGTTGGAACACAGCTCTACTGGTCATGTTGTCCTGCTGTCTCCTTCTCGCCGTGGCTGGTTGCGGAACGCAAATGCATCTGGCAAGCGGAGGGGATACGGGAGCCCTCGTCGCGTCCCCCGGCACAATCACCTTTGGCGCTGTGTCTATCGGTCAAACGGCTAGCTCCACAGTCTCTCTCTTGAATGGGAGTTTGGCACCAGTCGAAATTACCCAACTTAACCTGACTGGGCAGTCCTTCTCCGTTGTTGGTCCAAGCAGCCTTCCTGTCACGATAGCCGCTGGTGGGACCTATGGTTTGAGTGTGCAGTTCGATCCGACCGCCGCGGGCGCGGCGACGGCTCAACTGACCATCACCAGCAACTCTTCGACCAACGCTACGGCTGTGATCGGGCTGAGCGGCACAGGCACGGCGGCGCCGTCGGGCACGGCGGCGTTGAGCGCGCTCTCCTGCAGCAATTCCTCCATGACGGGATCGGGGACCGACACCTGCACGGTGACCCTGAACGGGGCGGCAGCGAGCGGCGGCCTCGTTGTGAGCCTCGCAAGCAGCAGTACGGCGGTGACGGTGCCGGCCACGGTGACAGTGCCGGCCAATGCCACCAGCGCCACGTTCACGGCGACGGCGTCGTCGGTGGCGGTGGCGCAGACGGCGACCCTGACGGCTAGCGCGGCCGGCGTCTCCGAGACCTTTGCTCTGCAGTTGAATGCCGCGGTCCCGACGCTGAGCGTCAGCGCCACCAGCGTGGCCTTCGGCAGCGTGGCGGTGAACACGGCGGCAACTCAGTTCGTGACCTTGACGTCTACCGGCACCACGGCTGTCACGGTGAACTCGGCCACCCTGACGGGTACGGACTTCACGGTCTCGGGAGCCACCTTCCCCGTGACGCTGACGCCGGGCCAGGCGGCGACGCTGAGTGTGCAGTTCGATCCCACCGCCGCGGGCGCGGCGACCGGTCAGCTGACCATCGCCAGCAACTCTTCGACCAACGGCACGGCAGTGATCGGCCTGAGCGGCACAGGGACGGTGGCGCCGGCGACGTTGAGGGCGCTCTCCTGCGGCAGCGGAACCATGACGGGATCGGGGACGGATGCCTGCACGGTGACACTGAGCGCGGCAGCACCGAGCGGCGGCCTGTGCGTCAGCGTGTCGAGCAGCAACGCGGCGGTCACGGTGCCGGCCACGGTGACGGTGCCGGCGAATGCCACCAGCGCCGGATTCAAGGCGACGGTGTCGTCGGTGGGGACCGCACAGGCGGTGACCCTCACGGCGAGTGCGGGAAGCGTCTCAGAGACCTTTGCCCTGCAATTGAATGTGCCGGTGCCGACGCTGAGCATCAACGCGACCAGCGTGGGATTCGGCAATGTGGCGGTGAACACGCCGGCGACGCAGTCTGTGACCTTGACATCCACGGGCACTGCGGCTGTAACGGTCAACTCGGCAGTGCTGACAGCGATAACGGGTACGGGCTTCACGATGTCGGGGGCCACGTTCCCGGTGACGCTGACTCCGGGACAGACGGTAACGCTGGGCGTGCAGTTCGATCCCACCGCCGCGGATGCGGCGACCGGTCAGCTGACCATCACGAGCAACTCTTCGACCAACGGTACCGCGGTGATTGCCCTGACCGGTACAGGCACGGTGGCCTCATTTGCTGTCGACCTGAGTTGGGATGCGCCCAGTAGTTCTACGGATCCAGTAGTAGGCTATAACGTCTACAGATCACCGAGTGGCAGTTCTACGTATCAGCTTTTGAACTCATCGGTCGATACCCAAACCACATATGTGGATAGCAGAGTCCAGAGCGGATTGTCCTACGATTACATCGTAGAAAGCGTCGACGGTTCCGGGAATGAAAGCGTCCCGACCAGCCCCATCGTCGTGACAATTCCCTAACAGTGGTGAAAGTCTTTTTCCGCTCAGGCTAGATTTTTAAGTAGCCTGTAATCAATGGCTTACAAGCCTAGATTTGCAGAATTCGGACTTTTACCACAGGTTGCAAAGGGCGTAAAAAACTCCCCTCAAACCCAAACCGCGTCTGCCGTGGGCCGATCGCAATCCGTCAGCACTTTACCATACTCGGGGCCTCGATCCTCTTGGGCGCGTTGCGCGGTAAAGTCGAGCTGCAACGCGGTGGTTCTGCCTACACATTCGGAGTTGGAAAAAGGCCCAGGGCATAAACCCCGGGCTTTTTCTCCGCTTTGAGGAGGCAGCCTTGACCCGGCAGGGGCACGCAATCCTGCCGCGGCATGCGATTGGCCCGGAATGCTTGCAGAAGGCATGGAGTAAAATTCTCCTACAACTGAGTGCAAAACTTTGCACCTTTCTAAGATGCGTCACGTGCAAGCCGTTTATTTACATGGTTTTGCAATGGCAACGAAGTTGCATTAGTATTCACGCAATATGCTCCCCTCATCCCACCCGCACTCACAGGACATTGGGGTGCGGAACGTCTTCTCGGCTTTTTGCAAGTCAAAATTCAACTTGAGCCCAGAGGCCGAGGGCGAAGCGTGGGAAGTCTTAGGAGCAGAGTAAAAAAGCGAGGGCTGTAGCCCACAGGGCGAAGCTATGTCTTGTTGGCGGCATGTCAGGAAAGCTGCACACTCAAAGGAGAGGCAAAGCAAAATGCTGACCTCACAAAATATTGGCGTAACAAGGTGCGAAGACTCCGCCTGGTGGGCGCTCTACACCCGCCACCAGCACGAGAAGACGGTGGCAGAGATGCTGTCGGCCAAGGGCTTTGAAGTGTTTTTGCCGCTTTATGACTCAATGCGGCGCTGGAAAGACAGAAGGAAACTGCTTTCGCTGCCACTGTTCCCCTGCTATGTATTCGTGCGGGGAGGACTTAATCGCCGATTGCAGGTCGTGACGACTCCGGGGGTTCATATGATTCTTTTCTACGGCGAACGTGTCGCGATCATCCCGGAGGCTGAGATTCAGGCGATTCGAAAGACAGTTGAAGGGCCATACCGCGTAGAACCGCATCCCTTCCTGAAGTGCGGCGAGCGGGTTCGAGTCACACGGGGCACCCTCGAGGGCGTCGAAGGGGTTCTGGTCCGCAAGAAGAATCTGTTTCGTCTGGTTCTTTCCGTGAGCATGGTAGCGCAATCGGTGGCAGTGGAAATTGACGCTTCGGATGTGGAACCCGTGGCAGGGCGGAACTTGTCCGGCGTGATCCCGGCGGGGCAATCTGTTGGTGCTGGGAGGGTTCGAGAGGCGCTTTCTCTTTGTGGGTGACAAAGACCTTACGTTCGAGAAGGGCCGATCAGATTTGGATGAGACCACCCAGACCTCACCATCATCGTTGACACAGGACCAAGTATGAAAAGCAGCGCCGATCGCGCAACAAAATTAGGATTCCTCTTCATTGTTCTTTCTGGTTCTTTGCTGGCGCAAGTGCCAGCCGCAAGTCAGGCTAATGGCGGACTCCCGGCTGGCGCGGTGGCGGATTCACCCGCAACGCCCCTGGCACCATCAGGCAGCAAGCCACACGACAATAGCTTCGTCATTGGTAATGACGACCGCCTGGCGATCAATGTATGGAAGGAACCGGACCTCACTCGGACAATTCCGGTGCGATCGGACGGGAAGATTTCGCTGCCTCTGGCGGGAGAAGTACAGGCGGCTGGACGAACTCCTTTGCAACTCGAACAGGACATTGCCACTAAACTCAGGAACTACATCACCGAACCCGAAGTTACAGTAATCGTCGAGCAGATTAACAGCCAGAAGTTCAACATCCTTGGGCAGGTGGGGAAGCCGGGATCATACTCACTTGCATCTGCCTCGACGGTTCTGGACGCTATTGCGGCCGCCGGCGGATTTCGGGACTTTGCCAAGCAGAAGGCTATTTACATCCTGCGGCAGAATGCCGGTGGTGTTGAGACTCGCATTCCCTTCAACTACAAGGAAGTTATCAAGGGCAAGAATTCTCAGCAGAATATCAAGCTTGAACCACGCGACACGATTGTCGTACCGTAAGGGCTGTTTATGCTGACCCGCATTTGTCTGAGTCTTGCGTTCGTCGTCGCCATGCCTGTCTGGTCTCAGGTGGAACCAAGCGCAACCGGGCCGCCTCCCTCCTCGGAGGAGGATATGCGGACACCGCCCCCGGTGAGCGGCGAATCTTACCCGACTGCGACCGGCTCTGAAACGCGGTCAAATTATCTGCGTGCTGGATTGGCCGTCAATACCGCATACGATGACAACGTGCTTGGAGGCGACAGTACCACTCCGGTTGGCGACATCACCTACTCGATAATGCCTACGATTGCGCTCGACCAGACGATTTCCCGACTGCACCAGACGTTGACATATAGTCCAGGATTCACGCTCTATCGGCGCACGAGCGGGCTGAATGCCATGAACCAGAACGCGACGGTGGGCTTCCAGTACCGCTTGAGTCCGCACGCGAGAATCAGCTTGTACGACTCCTTCGTGCAGACTTCAAATGTATTCGAACAACCCTATGGCGGAGTATCTGGCTCCACGCAGTCTCCAACAGAAGCGGTTGTAGCTCCGTACGCAGACCAGCTTAATAATGCAGCGAGCGGACAGCTAAGTTATCAGTTCAGTAGGAATGGCATGATCGGCGGCAGCGGTACATCCACAATGCTTAAATACCCCAATCCTGCGCAGGCCTCAGGCCTCTCTTCCAATTCGAATTCGCGTGGAGGCTCGGCATTCTACAACCTCCGCCTGTCAAGCACGCAGTACATTGGTGTGACATATCAGTATTCACGGATGTTGGCATCTCTGGCGAATGCACCGAGTGAGACTCAGGTGCATACGATCAATTCCTTTTACACTCTCTATCTAAAAAGCACTCTTTCTCTTTCCGTATCGGGCGGCCCGCAGCACTTCGACGTGGTCCAGTCTCCCTTGCCGGCGTCCGGCTCGTGGACACCTGCTGTAACCGCAAGCATTGGCTGGCAAAGGAGCCATACCAATTTTGCGGCCAGCTACTCGCGAACCGTCTCTGGGGCGGGGGGCCTGGTCGGAGCCTTCCAATCAGAGAGCGCAAATGCAAATGCGAGCTGGCAATTGGCACGCACCTGGACCGCAGGATCGGCGGCGAGCTACACAACTCAGAAGAATGTTCTACCGGCCTTCTTTTCGTCCACTCAAGGGGGGCACAGCGTTTCAGGAACTGTCTCGGTCCAACACCCAATAAGCGAGCAATTCACGGCGGGATTTGGATACTCCCGGATCCATCAAAGTTACGGCGGCATTGCAGTGATATCCGAAAACCCTGATAGCGATCGTGTATTTGTCTCCATCTCCTATCAGTTCGCAAGACCACTGGGAAGATAATCATGGCAGAAGTAACCGAGGAACAGAATTCAGAACCGCTTGACCTGCAGCGCTACCTCAACATAGTTCGCCGCCGACACATCCATTTCCTTATACCGATGCTGCTTGGGTGGCTTGTAGTCTGGGGAGCGAGCTGGGTTCTGCCGGCGCGTTATAAGTCGAGCACGCTGATCCTGGTTGAGCAGCCCACTATGCCTAAAAACTATGTCGAGCCAAATGTCAGCGACGATTTGCAGGACCGGCTGCAAAGTATTACGCAACAAATTCTTAGCCGCACGCGCCTTCTCTTGATCATTGACAAGTTGCATCTTTATGGAGGGGGGCGCGACCAGATCGCTCCGGATGAAAAGGTAGCGCTTATGAGCAAAGACATTGACATCCAGCTTGTGCGGGACAATAACGGCGAAAAAATCACCGCCTTCAGGATAAATTATTCCGCGCGTGATCCCCATATCGCCCAGCAGGTGACAAGCGAGCTGACGGACCTGTTCATCAACGAGAATCTGAAAGTACGGCAGCAAGAGTCGGAAGACACTACCCAGTTTATTGCGAGCCAGCTGGAGAATGCGCGTGCGAGTCTCGCCGAGCAGGAGGCGAAGGTACGAGAGTTCCAAGGACAACACGAAGGCGCGTTGCCTTCCCAGCAGGCGAGCAATCTCCAAATCCTGAGCGGGCTGCAGGCGCAGTTGCAGAACGAACAGGATGCACTCAACACTGCGAAGCAGCAGCGAGTTTACCTCCAGTCGCTGATCGAGCAATACCGAGGCTTCCATGGGGCCTCCCGGACTGCCGACGGGACCCCGACGAGTTTGTCGGCGATTGACCAGGAACTCGACAGATTGAAGGCAAAACTGGCAGATCTCAGTTCTCATTACACTGATCGCTACCCAGATGTTCAGAGCGTGAAGGACCAGATAGCTAAGACCGAGAAAAGGAGAGACGATCTCGTTGCCGACCTGAAGAACAAACCCGACGGTGGTAGACAGCCGAACGCCGCCACCACTGCGCGCGAAGCAGCGGATCCCTCACAAAGCTCCCCGGCGCTGCAATTGCAAGGCCAACTGCAAGCCAACCAGTCAGAAATCACGAATCGTGAGCAGTCGATTGCAGGTTTGAAAGTCAGGATAAACGACTACCAGGCACGGTTAAACGAGGAGCCTGCGGTCGAGCAGCAACTGGCCGACCTGACGCGCGGTTACGATCAATCCAAGGCTGATTACGACGAACTGTTGAAAAAGAAGAACGAATCAGAGATGGCCACCAGCATGGAACAGATGCAGCAAGGTGAGCGGTTCAGCATGCTTGATCCTCCCAGTTTGCCGATGAAACCAGATTTTCCCAACCGCCTCAAGTTTTGTGGAATCGGGTTGGGCGTCGGTCTGGCGCTGGGCCTCATTGTGGCAGGTGGATTCGAATTTCTGGACGACCGTCTGTACAGTGAGAAGGAAATCAAGACCTTGCTGCCCGTGGCGATCATATCTGAGGTTCCAGAGATACTGCTCCCATCCGATGAACGGCGCAGCATGAGAAGAACGGCGTTGGGATGGTCCATGACGGCGCTAGTCGCCGCCACCATCCTGGCCGGTTCTGCCTTCAATTATTTTCACGACTAGGTTTTGCATCCGAATGTACAAGGCCTTTTTCAAACTCGCGCGCAATCCGTTCAACCTCACGCCTGATCCTGTTTGCTTTGTCCCAACCAAGCGGCACAATGAGGCGCTGGCGGCGCTTTATCATGGCGTTCGGCAGCACAAGGGGTTTGTTGTGTTGACGGGGGAGGTGGGCACCGGAAAGACCTTGCTGCTTCGATGCTTGCTCGGGCTGCTGAAGGAGAGCAAAGACGTTGCCTACGCATATCTTTTCAATGGCCGGCTTTCACCTACGGAGTTCCTGCAGTACATTCTCTCCGACTTCGGGCTCCCCGCGACTGGTAAGAGCAAATACGAACTGTTGCTTGATTTGGGCCATTTCTTGGCGTCGAGGGGTTCAAGGAAAATGACTACTGTGCTCATCGTGGACGAGGCACACCATTTGTCCGCGGACATACTCGAGGAGGTCCGGCTTCTGTCAAACCTTGAGACGACCGATGACAAGTTGTTGCAAATCGTGCTGGTTGGGCAGCCCGAACTTGACGAGAAACTGGACTCCGTTGAACTTAGGCAACTCAAGCAAAGAATTGCGGTTCGGACTCAGCTTGGCGCGCTGGACGCCGACGAGACCAAGCGGTACATCGAACAGCGGTTGCAGATTGCTGGAGAAGAGCCACATTCTAGCCCATTGTTCTCTGAGGAAGCCATTGCGACAGTGCATTGCTATTCGCGAGGTCTGCCTCGCCTGATCAACACAATTTGCGAGAATGCCCTTATTGCAGCCTACGCGAGACGGTTGCCAAGCGTAACTCCGGACATCGTAGGGTATGTGGCGAAAGAGTTCCGCCTCGATGTGGCTTCTTCATCTGATGGTGAAAAAGCAGAGAGACACAACCAGATGGATGCCAAGCGAGCGATGAACGCCCTCCTCGATCTGTTCGCCGCTCTGGAAGACGTATCGCAAACGATTCAGACGCAGGTGCGCCTGTAGCCGTTGAAATGAGCAAGCATGAGCCATATATTTGACGCGTTACAAAGATCGGAAGGCGAGCGCGCTGAAATTGATTCGCCAGCATCGTCAGAAGCGACTGAACTACTGCGGCGTGCCGAGCGCAGAGCAGCGTCGAAATGGGAGACGGCGGTTCTACTTAAGCAGACCGATGCCACCCAAAGCGCAGAGCGCGACCCGTCATTCGGACTACAAGCGGCGGCGCCCGATGCGACGGTACTGGAAGTTTCTGCAGCCAATGACAATACGTCGGCTGACAGACACTTGGATATCTTTGTCCAATTCCAGTCCCTGCAGACCGCGCTTGCTCCTCAAAACCGGCTCGTATGCTTCGCTGATGACGAGAGCCCGGCAGCCGAAGCCTTCCGCCTACTGGGAGTGCGATTGCGCCATCTCAGGCGGGAGCGGCCGCTCAGAAAAGTACTGATTACGAGCACAATCCCTCAAGAGGGCAAGAGTATGGTTGCTGCCAACCTGGCCTGCACACTGGCTCAGAGAACACAGCAGAGAGTTTTGTTGTTAGACGGAGATCTACGAAGACCTTCATTATCCCAGGTATTTGGGCTCGGGAGGATTCCGGGCCTTTGTGAATGCCTACAGGGCGAGCGTGCCCTTGCGAAGTGTATCTACAATCTTGAAAGCCAGGGTTTCTGGATTCTGCCAGCAGGCAGCGCTCGGAGGAATGCGCTGGAGCTCCTACAATCTGGAAGACTGTCTGCACTTATGGATCAGTTAAGCGCGTTGTTCGAGTGGACCATCATCGATTCTCCCCCCGTGCTGCCTTTGGGTGATACGAGCGTCTGGGCGCGGTTGGCGGATGGGATTCTTCTCGTTACGCGTCAAGGGACCACAGAGAAGCGTTATTTGCAGAGAGGTCTCGAAGCCCTCGAGCCGAAAAAACTAATTGGCGCGTTGTTGAATTGCTCCAAAAGCTCGGCTCAAAGTGACTATTACTATCGTGCGACCAATGTCTCACGGCCGAGTGACGGGTCGACAAAATGATCTACCCCAACCAATCTAACTAGCTCTCTTCGGCCGATATTTGATGTGGCTCGCGCTCAAATCCCCATTACAACGGCAATCGCGATCCGATATTTACTTTCACATCACGAGAAGAGATGCGGGAAACGAGCATGTCGCTTATCGCGGTTCGTTATAGACAACCCAATGGAAGTGATCGTCGAGAAAGGAGTAAGTTGTGACCCTGTTACGCGTGGACAATGCTACAAATCTCGCTGACCGTGTATTTGAGCCGGTGTCGGACGGGAAACGCGAGGTCCTGAACGAAACCACTTTTAATCGGATGATCGCAATCGAGCGCAAGAGAACGGAGCGATCCAAGCAACCCTTCCTGCTTATGCTGCTGGAGACTGGCCGTCACCAAGGCTCGCCAAAGAATGGTGGATATCTCGACAGTATGGTGTCTGCTCTGCTGTCATCCATCCGGGAGACCGACGTTATCGGCTGGTACAAGGACCGGACCATAGTTGGCGTGATGTATACAGGGCTCGTGGTCAATAACAAGAACTCAGTCATGAGCATGATCCTGGGCAGAATGAGCGTTACGCTAGGCGACAGTTTGACCTCTGACCAATTCAGCCAAGTCACCATCTCGTTCCATTTCTTTCCCGACGACTGGGATAATGAAAGCTCCGGGCGCCCGAGCAATCCGGCCCTGTATCCTGACCTATTGATCCCCCGCAACGATAGGCGGTCCGTGGTGGCCATCAAGCGTGCGATGGATATTGTCGGCAGCGCACTGATGTTGAGCCTTTGCGCGCCTATCTTTTTGATTATCGCGCTGGCGATCAAAGCGTCATCCAAAGGTCCGGTGCTTTTCAGGCAACAGCGGGTTGGACAGTACGGTCAGCATTTTACATTTCTGAAATTCCGTTCGATGCACGTCAACAACGACTCTAGCATCCACGAAGAGTTTATTAGGAAGTTAATCGCCAATGAGGCGAGGAAGCAACCGTCGAATGGAAACGGTGAGGGTGTATACAAGCTCACGAACGATAAGAGGATCACACGAGTAGGGAAGTTCCTGCGAAGGACCAGCTTGGATGAACTGCCGCAATTCCTTAACGTTTTGAAGGGCGAAATGTCGCTCGTCGGCCCTCGTCCACCGATTCCATATGAGTTGGCAGCTTATCAAACGTGGCACCGTCGCCGGGTCTTGGAAGTCAAACCAGGGATTACCGGGTTGTGGCAGGTTACCGGCCGAAGCCGCGTCAACTTCGACGAGATGGTCCGGCTGGATCTGCGATACGCGACGTCGTGGTCGCCTTCGCTCGACTTTACAATTCTCATGCGTACACCTCTTGCAGTGATCAAAGGCGAGGGCGCGCTTTGAGTTCCGCGTTTCAGCCAGTCCCTTGATTTCGACCGATATCGCTGTATCCGCTCTACTCTATGCTGCATTAGCCTTTGTCCTAATCGCATATTCCCAATTGTCAGCAGATTTAAGAAGGGTGATGCCATCGTGAACTTCGGTGTAATTGGCTACGGCTACTGGGGACCGAACGTCGTGCGGAACCTGTCGAGTCTAGAGGGTTCCCATGTGGTCGCAATCGCGGAGGTGAACCCAACCGCGCGAGTGCGCGCTCAAAAGGCTTATCCGGGAGTCAATGTAACTGCGGACACCTCGGCTGTGATCTCGTCAGCTGAGATCGATGCCATTGCCGTTGTTACCCCGGTCTGGACGCACTACGAGTTGGTAAAAGCTGCGTTGGAGAACGGTAAGCACGTGTTCGTTGAGAAGCCGTTCACCAGCAATGCAGCGCAAGGGGAGGAATTGATCAACCTTGCGCGGCAAAAGAATCTGACGATCATGGTGGACCATACGTTCCTGTTCACCGGCGCAGTGAAGAAAATTTCCCAACTGCTCGATGAAGGAAGCCTGGGAAATCTGTACTACTACGATTCCACCCGCGTGAATCTAGGTCTTTTTCAGCATGATATCAACGTACTTTGGGATCTTGCGCCCCATGATCTTTCCATCATGGATTACCTCATCAAAGCAAGTCCCGAGGCAATTGTCGCGACCGGGGAGAGGCATCTGAACGGGTGCGAAGATGTGGCCTACATGACGCTCTATTTCCCTGGGCAGGTCATAGCGCATATCAATGTTAACTGGCTCTCGCCGGTAAAGGTCAGGACTACGCTTATTGGCGGCGAGAAGCGAATGCTGGTCTGGAACGATCTCGAAGCTGACGAAAAGGTAAAGGTGTACGACAAGGGAGTGAATATTACCAGCCGCGAAGGCGTCTACGAAGTGCTGGTGCACTATCGAACAGGTGATATGTGGGCTCCTCAACTGGAGCAGGTCGAGGCGTTGCACAAGGAGCTGTCCTACTTCGTGGATTGCGTTTCAAAAGGACAAGAGCCGTTTAACGATGGATGTGCAGGCTTGCGGGTAGTGAAGATGCTGGAAGCAGCCACCGAATCGCTAAGTAAGAGGGGATCCTTAGTCTATCTATGAACTCCTACAACTGCATTTCGAACGACGTGAAATTGGGGAAGAACGTTCGGCTCTCGAAATTCATCAATCTGTACGGATGCGAGATCGGGGACGAGACAAAGATCGGCGCTTTCGTTGAGATCCAAAAAAATGCCATTGTCGGCAAATGCTGCAAGGTTTCTAGTCACACCTTTATTTGCGAAGGTGTCCTCGTTGAGGACAACGTCTTCATCGGACACGGAGTAATGTTCATAAACGACAGCTATCCCCACGCCACGACTGTTGAAGGAAGTCTGCAAACTGAAGCCGACTGGAAAGTCGAACGGACGGTCATCAAGAAGGGTGCATCGATCGGTTCCGGGGCGACGATTCTTTGCAACGTCAACATCGGTGAGAACGCGCTAGTGGGCGCCGGTAGCGTGGTCACCAAAGATGTTCCACCAAACGCGATCGTGGCTGGAAATCCGGCCCGGATTCTGCGTTACATCGAGGAAGCCTTGGGGAGTCACAATGCCCATTTCTAACGTCGTTCCAAACAGCATTCCTTTCTTGGATCTGGTTACTCCGCACGTAGAACTCGAGCAAGAGCTCACAGGAGTATTCCGCCGAGCGCTGGTCACAGCTGGCTTCATTGGCGGGCCCATGGTCGAGGAATTTGAGAAGGACTTTGCAGCATTCTGCGGCGCAAACCACTCTATAGCCGTTAGCAGCGGCACGGATGCGTTACGCTTCGCCATTATGGGTTGCGGAGTGAAGCCCGGCGACGTGGTACTGACCGTGCCGAATACGTTCATTGCCACAACGGAGGCCATTTCGCAAACTGGCGCTATACCGGAGTTCGTCGACATCGACGAGCACACATACAACATGTCGGTTGAGATGCTGCAGCAGTTCCTGGAAGAGCAGTGCACGAGGGACAGAACGGGGAAGCTCATCAGCCAACGGAGTGGGCGGCCGGTAACGGCGGTGGTGCCGGTGCACCTCTACGGCCAAATGGCCGACATGGATCCTATCCTGAGCCTAGCCGGGAAGTACGGTCTAACGGTGATTGAGGATGCTTGTCAGGCGCACGGGGCTGAATACTTCTCAAAGAAACTCAATCGCTGGATGAAAGCCGGGTCCATGGGACGTGCAGCTGCGTTCAGCTTCTATCCCGGGAAAAACCTCGGAGCGTGTGGCGAAGCCGGGGCTGCGACCACGAATGACGCAGGCCTGGCCGGCAAAGTCAAGATGCTGCGCGATCACGGTCAGGTGAAGAAGTACTATCACGACGTGGAAGGGTACAACGGACGACTGGACGCGATCCAAGCCGGGATCTTGCACGCGAAGTTGGGTCATCTAGCGACGTGGAATTCGCAGCGCCGTGACCGGGCCGCCGAATACAACCGTCTACTGGCCGGGAATGAAGCCGTGAGTCTTCCCTGTGAGCCTTCCTGGTCGAAAGCCGTTTATCACCTTTATGTGATCCGGACCAGCGACCGCGACGGCCTGATTAGCCACTTGAAAGAAGCGGGCATCGGCACTGGAATTCACTATCCAATTCCCTTGCATTTGCAAAAGGCGTACGCCTCGCTGAACTACAGTCTGGGAGATTTCCCCATGGCGGAATGCGCTTCTGCCGAAATTGTCTCTCTGCCGATGTTTCCGCAGCTCACAGAGGAACAGCAGGCCAGAGTGGCGGATGAAATTCAGGTGTTTACCGCCGAAACTTCTCGAAAGCTGGCTTTGAGTGCAATAAGTTCAGAGGCGGTTGCCGAACTTACCGCATAGGAGAAACTCCAAGTTCAACGCCGCACCATAAGGTGCGGCAAATCCGCTGCGTATAGGCGTATACCTGTCTGACCACAAATAAGGGTGAAGTTATGTCATCGAATCAATTGGCAGAGCTGACTGAAGAGCACCAAGGCATGCCTGCAAGTGAAGTTCGATATGGTATGCACGGAGTTGAGGAACTTCGACCTGTTCGCAAGATCTGGATCGATCTGGAGAATTCTCCGCACGTGCCTTTTTTTCGCCCCATCATGGAGGAGCTGAAAAGGCGGAACAGCAAAGTGGTACTCACCGCAAGAGACTGCTTTCAAGTATGCGAACTCGCGGATCTGGCGGGTCTGGAATACCGGAAGATTGGCCGTCATTACGGCAAGAACCGGATGGCCAAGCTGGTGGGTCTGGGCATTCGTGTGTTGCAGCTGGCGCCGCTTATCTTTCGGGAAAAGCCTGCAATTAGCGTCTCACACGGTTCGCGCTCGTTGATCGTTCTGTCGGCCTTGTTGGGAATCCCCAGCGTGAATATTGTCGATTACGAATACGCCGATCAACGGCTCACCAGCTTGCTGGGCTCTGAACGCAAGAAGTGGGTTCTCACTCCCGAGGTAGTTCCCTCCGGCAACTTTGAAAAGTGCGGCACGCTGCCGGATCACATTTTGCACTACCCGGGGATCAAAGAAGATGTTTACGTCCCCTTCTTTCAGCCGGATCCCTCCTTCAAAGATACACTTGGATTTGCTCAAACCGATGTTGTTGTTACCATTCGCCCGCCGGCCTCCGAGGCCCACTATCACTCTCCCGAGAGCGACAAACTGATGACGGCGGTGTTCCGATTGTTGGCCGATCACGCCGAAGTCAAGACGGTCTTGCTGCCCCGCACACCAAAGCAGGAAGCGGAACTCCGCGACGCGCACCGGGAACTCTTCGCCGCGGGAAGAATTGTCGTGCCGGAGCACGCACTCAATGGCCTAGAGCTGATCTGGTATTCGGATGTCGTGATCAGTGGCGGAGGCACGATGAACCGCGAAGCCGCCGCTCTCGGAATTCCGGTGTATAGCTTTTTTCGCGGGACCCTGGGAGCGGTCGACAAACACCTGGCAGAGAATGGCAAGCTGATTCTCTTGAAAAGCGAACAGGACGTTCGCGATAAGCTCGAGTTGGTGAAGCGTGACAGAACTCAGGATTCCAGGCCTAACAGAGGGGCCGCGCTGGAAGCAGTTGTTAATCACATTGACGCGGTCTGTAAGAGTCGAGCCTGAGGAATGAGATTAGACAAGCTGATGGACCCGGTGCAAAGAGATGTCGACTCGCGAAGTGTCTCTGAGCTTTGCGACTTGGCGACCCGCGGTCTGGTCGAAATGCTCGACCGGGAGCGGCAGATTTTCTGCCACGTCTACCGCCGGACCGAATCGGGCATGGTTCGCGAGGGACACTCGCCACGCTACACGATGATGACGCTGCTGGGGCTCCAGCGTTACGAACGTGCGGGGCAACGTTCGCCTGTGGCGATCACCCCGGTGCTCGATGCGCTGCTCGAGGATACCAACTGGATCACAAGCGCCGGCGATTTGGGCTTGCTTCTGTGGACCTGCGCGGAGTTGACTCCGGATCGCCTGCCGCAGATCTATCAACAGGTCCAGGCTCGCGAAGCATTGGCTCGTTTTCCCGACGGGCAGCAGGGAAGCACCATGGAAGTCTCATGGTATTTGACCGGACTTGCAACCTGCTGTCTGGCGGGTTACTCCGATCTCCCTGGACTGGCCGAACAGGCTGAGGCGGCCCGTCATATCCTGAATCGCAACTGCGGAGATTCCGGAATCTATGGTCATCGTGGCCGGAGCAGGTCGTTGGCTGGGTACGTTCGCGGAAGGATCGGCAGCTTCGCGGATCAGGCGTATCCCACGATCGCTTTTGCACGATTGTCACAGGCCAATGATGACGGGGAAGCGCGGAAGATGGCGCTGCGCACCGCAAAGAAGATCTGCGAGCTTCAGGGGCCGTTGGGAGAGTGGTATTGGCAATACGATTCTGTCAGCGGGAGAGTTGTAGGCCGCTATCCAGTCTATTCTGTACATCAGCACGGTATGGCGCCAATGATGCTCTTCGCGGCCGGCGAGGCAACCGGCTGCGATTTCAGCGAGGCCATTCATAAGGGTCTGGCCTGGATCAGCGGCAACAACGAATTGCGCCGTGATTTTGTCGAGCCTTCGCTTGGCTTGGTGTGGCGCTGTATCTATCTCGAGCCGATGAAGGCATACACAGACGCCGCCCTGCGATTGTCCGGGTTGCGCAGTGGCGCGGCGGGCGCCGGATTGAAAATTCGCTACGAATGCCGTCCTTATGAACTCGGCTGGCTGTTATTCGCATTCGCCAGAAAGCCACAACTGCCAGGCTCGGCAAAAAAGCTACTACATACGAGCCTCGGCTTGCAATCGCAGGCCTGAATGGCATCACCGAACAACATGGAGATGGCTACGAAAGCTAAGATCATGACAGTTGTCGGCGCGAGGCCTAATTTTATGAAGGCTGCGCCAATTATCGCGGCGATCCGTGATCACAACGGCCGTTTCGCGACGTCGCGCAGCACCATGGGACGGCAGAAGTGCTCAGCGAATTCTTGAGGTGATTTGCCGCGAGCTCGAGAGACTACAGCCAAGGTCCGTTTCCTATGCGCGCGGGTAGCCCCCTCGCATGAGGGTTGCATTTTATGGCACTTAGTTGTAGGTGATGGCGTGGGGACATTGATGCGATACGTAATCATAACTCCGGTGCGCGACGAAGAGAAGTATATAGAGGCCACCGTCGAATCTGTCTGTTTCCAGACCGCGCGACCAACTGAGTGGGTCATTGTCGATGATGGCTCCAGTGATCTTACTGGAGAGATTGCCGATCGATATGCAGCGCAGCACTCATGGATCCACGTCATACACCGCGAGAACAGAGGATTTCGGAAATCCGGCGGCGGGGTGATGGAGGCGTTCTACGATGGCTACAATTCGCTTGAATGCAAAGACTGGGATTTCATCGTCAAACTCGATGGAGACCTGAGCTTTGCTCCGGATTATTTCGAGAAATGCTTTGAGTACTTTCGCCGCGACACGGAACTTGGAATCGGTGGCGGGGAGATTCGTCACGATATCGCTGGGCAGATGAAAGCCGAGGAGAATCCCCGCTTCCATGTGCGAGGAGCAACCAAGATCTATAAAAGGGGATGTTGGGAAGCGATTGGAGGGCTTTGGCCGGCCCCGGGTTGGGACACGATCGACGAGGTCAAAGCCAATATGTTGGGATGGAGGACGTATGCTTTCACAGACCTGCATCTCTTTCATCATCGTTTCACAGGATCAGAAGAGGGACTATTTCGCGACCGAGTGAAGCATGGAGTGGCCTGCTATGTTTCTGGCTATCACCCATTATTTGTCGCAGCCAGCTGCGTGCTTCGGCTAACGCAGAAACCGCGCGTGACTGGTTCTATTGGAATTATGTACGGATTTCTGAAGGCTCATGTTACTCGCCCTTCACGTTTGGACGATCGGTCGTACTTCGCTTACATCCGCGGTCAGCAGCTTAGACGTCTCTGTGGGATGCCAACTATTTGGAGGTGATCTCCAGATCGGTCGTTTGACAAAAAATGTGTGGAATTTGCGGAAAACTCGCGTTCGATAACCAGGCGACGATCTCCCCCTCGCTCGTGAAAGCGATGGCAGATACTATACGGCACCGGGGGCCTGACGACGAAGGTTATTATGTCTCGGGGCCGGTTGGGCTGGGTTTCCGCCGGCTCTCGATCATTGACCTTAAAAGTGGTCACCAGCCGCTTTCGAACGAGGACGGCTCGATCTGGATCGTTTTCAACGGAGAAATCTACAACTATCAGGACCTGCGCGCTTTTCTCTTGGAAAAAGGACATGTGTTCAAGACGCGAACCGATACGGAAGTAATCGTCCACCTATACGAGGAATTCGGTCCCGCATGTTTGGAGAAGCTGCGCGGAATGTTCAGTTTCGCCGTCTGGGATCAAAACGCCAAGACCCTCTTTTTGGCGAGAGACCGAGTTGGGATAAAGCCCCTATATTATCATCTGACCGACGCATCATTGGTGTTTGCGTCCGAGATCAAAGCGATCCTCGCAGATCCATCGGTTGAAAGACAGGTGGCTCCGGAGTTCATCGACAGATTTCTGACCTTCCTGTACATGCCTGGCGAAGAGACTTTGCTGAAGGGAATACATAAGCTCCTCCCGGGCCACTATCTCTTGGTCAAGGACGGCAAACCGGTAATCCGGCAATTTTGGGATCTGCAGTTTGCAGAGCCCGTTCAAGGCAACGGTATCGAGGAGACAGAGGCTGATCTGCTCAGCCTGCTTTCGGAAACTGTCGACTTGCACATGATTGCGGATGTGCCGGTTGGAGTCCTCCTGAGCGGAGGAGTAGATTCAACGGGCGTGCTCAGTCTCGCCGTAGACCAAACCGATAAGAAGATCAGTACTTTCACAGTGGGTTTTTCCGGGGAAGAAGTCGCAGACGAGAGACCTTATGCGAAACTTGCTGCCCAGAGGTACGGCACACAGCATTACGAAATGACAATCACGGCGAAGGATTTTGCGGCCTTCTTGCCTAAGTATGTGTGGCACATGGAAGAACCCGTCTGTGAACCGCCGGCCATCGCCCTATACTACGTCTCAAAATTGGCGAGAGACCATGTCACGGTGCTTCTTTCCGGAGAAGGCGGGGACGAAGCCTTCGCCGGGTATAGCAACTATCGCAACCTCGTTTGGCTTGAGCGCATAAAGGGGGGTGGGCCTCTTCTAAATGGGGCCCTTGCCGGGGGAATGTCCCTCGCGAACTCGCTATTCGGCCCGTCTCGCTTCTCTAAGTATGTGCCCTTAATGAATGATCGTTTTCCGGACTATTACTATAGCCGTACTTCAAACCCGCATCGTACTACGGGCAACGGATTGGGCAGCGTATATTCCGCCGATTTTCTGAGAGCGGTCGACCGCGAGCGTAGCCTGGAGCCTGTGCGCACCCTGCAAGCACACGTGCGCGGCAACAGCACGCTCGACGCGATGCTCTATATTGATACCAAGACATGGCTGCCGGACGATCTACTGATCAAAGCAGACAAAATGACGATGGCCAACTCCATTGAACTCCGCGTGCCGCTACTCGACCACAAAGTCTTGGAGTTCGCAGCGTCGCTGCCGTCCAATTTCAAGCTCAATGGATTGACTACAAAATTCATTTTAAAGAAGGCGTTGTCAGAGAGAATTCCCAAAGAGATTCGCAATAGGAAAAAGACTGGCTTCCCGGTTCCCTATGAGTCCTGGCTCCGGACAGATCTCAAGGATCTCGTCTGGAACGTGTTGATGGACGGCAGAACAACTGATCGAGGCTATTTCAGTAAAGCTGCCATTGAGGGGTTGCTTCGAGCTAACTCGAACGGCAATAACTGCTCCAAAGACATATTCTCTCTCCTTAGCCTGGAACTGTGGCAACGAACGTTTCTTGAGGGTGAACAAGTTGTTTTATAGCAGATTTCGGCACGTCGCGATGAATGTGGCCGCGGACGCATTTTGGCGCATTCTGGGCTCATTCGGGGTCGCACGCATCCTTGGTCATTCATACTCGTTGCGATGCGTAGTCTTCCATAACATTTCACCCACTGAGTCGCCGTTCACGGCCGGCATCAGGGTGAGCATTACCCCGAAGACATTCGAAGCGGCGCTGAGGTTTCTAACCGCGCACTACGTTCCCGTGAGCCTGCAAGATGTCCTAACTGGATGCAATGGCAATGGGTTGCCGCCCCGTGCGATTCTCGTAACATTCGATGATGCGTACGCGTCGGTTGCCGAGTGCGCTGCACCTCTCTGTCGGCAATTTGGCGTGCCAGCCGTCTTTTTTGTAAATGCAGCGTTTGTCGATAACCAACGCCTGGCGCCGGATAATCTTGTATGCTATGTGGCCAACGTTCTGGGAATGGAGACGATCAATGCGGCTGCCCGCGCCGTTGCGGGCAACGAAACCCTCGAATTACATTCTCTTGCCGAGGTTTTTGGTGCTTTTCTTCCAGCTATCTCGCTGGCCGATAGGGAGGCCTTTCTTGAAGCACTGCGCAACCTTTCGGGGATCAATGAGAGCCGCATGGCGAAGGACGCGAGCTTGTACCTGACCAGCAAGCAGCTTTGCGATCTGACGCATTTCGATTTCGAAATCGGGAACCACACCTACACCCACACGCACTGCAGGTCTTTCTCGCAGCAGGATCTCGTTTCAGAAGTGGAAAGGAATAAGGCGGAACTAGAGGCGTTGTCAGGAACAAAGATACGTTCATTCAGCCAGCCGTATGGTTCCTCGAAAGATCTGACTCCCGAGTTGGCGGAGCATCTCAAACGCTCCGGGCACCAAGCTGTCTTTTTGAGCGAGAGTGTCGCCAATCCTCGAAGACCTGACCTGTTTCATCTTGACAGGATCAGTACTTGTGCCGAAAGCGATGACACGCTGTTCTTCGAAATCGAGGTCTTACCGCGCCTTCGCGCGATACGAAATCGGCTGTTTCACAACCCCGCGCCCGTTAGGGCGGGCGGAGCTCATTCGTCGGCAAACCGGCAAGAATCAGTGGATCTGGACGAATATGGTAACGCGACAGATAGGAGGAAGCGTGCCTGAGAATCGGGAAACAATGACACGTGAAGAATTCCTTTTGGAGATGGATGAAATCCTTGGCCTGCGGGCTGGAACGCTTAGAGGCGACGAGAAACTGGACGAACTCCAGAACTGGGACTCGACCTCGCTCATTACACTGATTGTCCTGGCGGAAACAGCGAATGATGCGCAAATCTCTCCCGATCAAGTCGTTGGCTGCTCGACAGTCGCCGACCTTTTGCGGCTGGCTGGGGTGAGCGGCAACTCTTCCTAATGGTTAAACTGCTCACAGACATCGTAGGACCGTCAGCGCTCAAGCGGTATGAAGGTCAAGGCATTTTCGACGCTTTGCTGAACGGACCATTCTCCAATCAGCGGTTAACTCTATGGGAGGCTTGCATTGGCATCGGAGACTAAAGCGGTGCAGTCAGAGATCTTAAGGGAGATGTGGTTTCCGGTCGTACCCGAAAATATCTTGCGGAAGCGCCATTCCCTGAAGAGAGAACTGCTTGCGCAGCCCAATCTCATGCCCGCGCGATTTGCGATTCTGGGCGGCTCGACAACAACCGAAGTCAAAAGCATGCTAGAGTTGTTTCTCCTTGCCCATGGAATTCAGCCTACGTTTTACGAATCCGGCTACAACCGTTACTCCGAGGACATCCTGTTCGAGAACCCGAACTTGATGAATTTCAAACCGGATGTGGTCTTTATACACACTACGTGGCAAAACGTTTCACAATTCCCTGAATTGGCGGAGACTGAGGAGGAAGTTGAACAGCGTGTCCGCAGGGAAGCAGCCCGGTTTGAATCTCTCTGGGAGAAAATTCACTCAAAGCTCGGAGCATTGATCATTCAGAATAACTTTGACCTTCCCCGCCTCAGGCCGCTGGGAAATCTAGAGACGTTTGAATCGTCAGGCCGCGTGAATTTCCTGATGAGGTTGAACGCCGAGTTCGCGAGTTACGCCCGTAAGCACTCGAGTTTCCTTATCAACGATATTCTTTATCTTTCCGCGCAAGTAGGTTTGAGCGCGTGGCATGGAAACACGTATTGGTACAACTTTCATATGGCTGTGAGCCCCGCGGCGACCGTCACGCTGGCTCAAAATGTTGCCGCCATTGTCAAGTCTGTTTACGGAAGGTCAAAGAAATGCCTTGTCCTCGACCTGGACAACACACTCTGGGGCGGAGTGGTTGGTGACGATGGTGTGCAAAACCTCATTTTGGGCCGGGACCACCCGGTCGGCGAAGCTTTCCTGGATTTCCAACGATATGTGAAGGAGCTGCATCGGCGTGGAGTGATCCTGGCCATATGTTCGAAGAATGACATCGAAAATGCTAAAGAGGGCTTTTCGCACCCGGACAGCATCTTGAAGTTGGATGACTTCGGCGCATTTAAGGCAAACTGGAACCCGAAACCGGCAAACATTCGCGAGATCGCTGCAGAGCTCAACATTGGTCTTGATAGTCTAGTGTTTGTCGATGATAACCCGGCGGAGAGAGCCCTGGTTGCGGACCAGCTACCTGATGTGGCGACGCCGGACGTGGGTTCCGATGTTACCCGCTTCGCAGAGATACTCGAAGCCGAGCACTTTTTTGAAGTGCACAAGGTGGTTCGGGACGATCTCAATCGTTCGGCCTACTACAACTCGAACGCACAACGGAGCTCGTATCAGGCCGGCTTCAGCGACTATGGAGAGTTTCTCGTGTCGCTCGAAATGACCGCCGAAATCGCACCGTTTTCTTCTGTGTACCTCGAGCGAATCACGCAGCTAATCAACAAGACGAATCAGTTTAATCTCACTACGAAGCGGTATACGAGCGCCGAAGTCGAGAACATCGCTCAAGACCCGATGTTTATTACTCTCTATGGTCGACTGGCAGACAGGTTTGGCGACAATGGCTTGGTTACGGTGCTGATTGGGCGCGCAGTCAACGAAACACTTGAACTGGACCTTTGGCTGATGAGCTGTCGCGTTCTAAACCGCGAGATGGAACTCGCGATGTTTGATGAACTGGTCGAACACTGTCAGGCTAGAGGGATACGGAAGATTGTCGGCGTTTATATACCGTCGAAGAAGAACAGCATGGTGGCCGATCATTATCACAAGCTCGGTTTTATCGCAGGCGAGGGCAGCTCTGAGACTTGCCAATCGTGGCACTATGACGTGCCCAAAAGCCAACCGGCGAAGGCGCATCATATCAGCAGGAAACCGAACTCGGCAGGTGCGATTGTCGATGGCGCATTTTCCGCCGATTTTAGGACGGAACCCGCAGACCGTGAGGCTCTCGGGAAAGGGCCCGGATGCTTGATGTACCGCTAACAATGCCGGTGATCTGTGCCTAAGATCGCTGCAGACCGATTAAATCTCTATGTCTAATTCAACTTGGCGAGTCGAAGTGGATCGGGCAACGTCTGCAGAATGGTCGCAGATGCTCGACCTATTCGACGATGCGAACATTTATCAAACTGCCGCGTATGGGGCGGTCCACTGGGGTGGAAGGAATCTAAGCCGTCTCGTGTTAAAGCGAGATGGCGATGTCATGGGAGTGGCCCAGCTCAGAATCGTTCGTCCCACGCCTCTCAAGTTTGGGATGGCTTATCTGCGTTGGGGCCCACTTTGGGAGCGACGCGGCCAACCCCTCGATTCCGAAGTTCCCATCCGCTTGGCCGTTGCCATTGAGGACGAATACTTGAAGGCGAGGAAACTCTTTGTCCGCATTCTTCCGAATGCCTTTGCCGGATCGAAGCGGGCCGAAGTGTTTCAATCCGCCTTTTCGAAGTTTACTCGTGAAACCAACGAACCTAGCGATATATACCGGACTTTCCTGATGGATCTTACTCCGTCACTAGAGGAGTTGCGGAGCAGGCTCGATCCGAAATGGCGAAACAAGCTTAAGGGGTCCGAAAAGAATAATCTGACAGTGATCTCTGGGCATGGGGGCGACGAGTATCGGGCCTTCTGCGAGATTTACTTCCAGATGCGGAAACGCAAAGGGTTTGATACGACGGTAGATGCTGAGGAATTCGGGCGCATGCAGGAGGCTCTCACGGAATCCCAGCGCATGCACGTTCTGATCTGTCAAGACAGGGGCGTCCCCGTGGCTGGCCTCGTTGTTTCGGCGATGGGAGATTCCGCAATTTACCTGCTTGGCGCCACCAGCGACGCCGGATTGAATGCCAAAGGTGCATATCTCTTGCAGTGGACTATGATTTGCTGGCTCAAGGAACGCGGGATTCGATCGTACGACCTTGGAGGCATCGATCCCGAAGGAAATCCCGGCGTCTATTACTTCAAGAGAGGTCTTTCGGGCGTGGACATTTGTCAAATTGAGCCACACGCTGCGTCAGAAAGCGCCGTCTCCTCTGGACTGGTGAAAGCAGGTCTGGCGATGCAGCGCACGTTTCGTGCCTCGCTAAGACCTCTAAACTTCGCCCGCTTCCTCAAGCAGCCGGCGGCAACAAATTGAGCGAATGTCGAATTTAACAACGTCCGTAGAATTATCCGTTGTCATCGTCGCATGGAACGCCAGGCACTATCTGGAGTTGTGCCTCGAAAGTCTGGCCAAGGAACCTCCACGGCGCAGCATGGAAGTGCTCGTGGTCGACAATGCGTCTGCAGACGACACCATAGAAATGGTCGAAAGCAAATTCCCATGGGTGAAACTGATCAAGAGCAGGGAGAACCTGGGCTTCTCCAAAGGAAATAACGTGGCCATCCGGCGGTGCCAGGGTCGCTACATCGCGCTCGTGAATCCAGATGTGATCGTGTTCCCAGGTTGCCTGGATGCGCTTGCGGACTTTCTCGATCAGAATCCAAGAGTCGGAAACGTAGGGCCGCGTGTTTTCAACCCGGACATGACTCAGCAAAGCACTTGCCGGCGGTTTCCAACACTATGGAACAATTTTTGTTCCGCAACCAGATTGGAGAACATATTGAAAGGCTCCCGTTTT
This sequence comes from Acidobacteriaceae bacterium, assembly GCA_003139795.1. Lineage (GTDB taxonomy): Bacteria > Acidobacteriota > Terriglobia > Terriglobales > Acidobacteriaceae > Telmatobacter. The sequence goes on from PLGM01000391.1 coordinate 25,309, forward strand.
TTCGCCGGCGAGCACATGTTCTACTTTCCGCATGACCGCACGCGCGCCGTAGATGTCATCGTGGGTTGTTTCTCCATGATTCGTCGAGAAGCATTTGATGATGTGGGACTGCTTGATGAAGGCTTGTTCATGTATGGCGACGACGTCGATTGGTGCCGGCGTGCCTGGAATGCCGGATGGCAAGTGGTTTTTTATCCCGGTGCGCGTGCCATCCACGACCGAGGCAAGACCACGGCACCGTTTCCCGTTCACTTTGCGGTCGCGCAACAGCGCTCCGTGCTGCACTATTGGACCAAGCACCATACGTTCCTAGGCGTGTTGGGAATCAGGAGCATCATGTTTTTTCATCATTCGCTCCGCTACGCGGTCGCGGCTCTGGATGGCCTTGTGCGTCCCCGGAAGAGGGCGAAAAACGAAGTGCGCAAGCAGGTCAGTGGCGCCTGCCTGCGGCAACTTCTCTGGGGCAGCGTGCCGAAAAAGCCTGAGGAACAGTTGGCATCATGAGTATTGCGAATTCGATTTCACGGCTTACGGAATACTACTGGCGCCACGGCCTTGCAGCCACACTGCGTCGAGCCGGAGTCGCTGGAAAGCGGGCGCTCTTTGCAGGTCGAATGGTGGTCTTCTACTGCGATCTGGACGATCGAAGATTACCCCAAGTAAACATCCCGAAAGCCCTGAACGTGAAGCGAGTACAGGTCCCTACCGAGCTCAGCACGGAGCATTTCCAGGCAATCACAGGCTTCTGGAATCGAAAGCTGGCAAGCCAAAATATCCGGGAGCGGTTCGAAAAGGGAGCTTCGCTGTGGCTGGTCGAGTGCGAAGGCCAACTGGCCGGCTACAGCTGGACGATACGGGGGCGTGCAATCGCAGCCTATTACTTTCCGATTGCGAAGGATGATGTGCAGCTTTTCGATTTTTATGTATTCCCCAAGTTTCGCGGCCGGACAATCCTTTGGTTTCTGGTTGTTTACATTTTGCAGACCATGAGAGCTGAAGGCGCGGTTCGCGTGTTTGGCGACGTGGCGGAGTGGAACGAGCCGTCGCTTTCGTTCTACAAAATGACCCCTTTCCGTGTCTTGGGCTTGGTCAGCACATACAAGATTTTCGGTCAGGTTCTTACCTGCTGGGCTGCCAACGAACCTGCTGACGGGAAGCAGAAGGGCGCGGCACGCAGGGACAGGGCGACGAAAGCGCTAAGGTCGAATGAGTAGTCCATCGCCGCAAAGCCCTCGTCCTCTGGGCCAACTCAAGCTTCACCACATCGGCTTTATACTGGCGTCAATCCAGGAGAGTGCTGAATCTTTTGCACTTTCTCTTGGTGCAACGTGGGATGGAAGCATCATTTTTGATCCACTGCAGAAGGTCCGAGTGACGTTCCTGCAAGGAGCTCACGTCAGCGACGCTCTGATCGAATTGGTTGAGCCCGGTGGCCCTGAATCACCCGTATCACGCTTCCTGGAACGTGGGGGCGGCCTGCACCACCTGTGCTATGAGGTGGAGGACTTGGAGGCGCACCTCGCGTTCTGTAAATCAGTCGGCACGATCGTCATTCGTCCCCCCGTCCCCGCCGTGGCCTTTGGTGGACGCCGCATTGCCTGGGCGATCACGAAAAAGAGGCTGCTGGTGGAATTCCTTGAAAGCAAAGATTTTGTATCGGATTGACGACTCGCCCGGCGTGTTAGCCCGCCCATTGTCCCAAGTCTGGCCGCTCGTTGTTGACCACGGGTTTCCCTGCTGAAGTCGCACCGATTGCGTTCATGTTGGGTGAAACTCCTCCGAGCGAGCAGTCCGGGACGGTTTTTCATTTTTTGGTTTGCGATGATCATTGCGAAGAAGAGTCCTCGTTCTTATCTCCTTTCGGCTCTTTACGGTACTATGGTCACATTGACAGCGATGCCGAACGTAACGTAATCTGGTTGGTTGGGTGAGACTTGGGTAGGGAGACGTCGATGGCTAGACTGCTGCGCGTTGCGATCTTTATGGCCTGTGTTTTTAGTGCTGGAAGTGCTTTTGCTACGGTTGTTCCGGGCGGGACCTGCCCTGCAAGCGCGCCCGTAACGGGCAAAAACTGCTACTTCATTGCGGCAAGTGGCTCCGACACGAACAACGGAACATCCGAGACCACGCCTTGGCTTCACGCTCCGGGAATGCCGAATTGCACATCAACTTGCGCGGGCGTTAGCCCGACGGCAGGCAACGGCTTCATCTTCCGCGGCGGCGATACTTGGCACTTCGGAAAGTCTTCAGCCTCCCCCTACACTGGCGGCACTTGGAATTTGACGAACACAGCGGGGAATCCCTCAACCTGTGTCTATGAGGGGACGCAGACGGGGTGTATTTATTACGGCGTGGATACGACATGGTACAACTCCTCCAATTGTGCCGCGTGGTGCCGCCCAATCTTGAACGGCGACAATCCCACTTCGGCCACCACCGTTTCTTCCTGTGCCTACCAGATAGGGTCCAGCAATCAAATGGTCTATCAGGGTGCCGGTTCCGGATATTACAACATTTTGGACAATTTCGAGATGTTGGGATTATGCACGTCAAGCGCGACGGGGGGCAATACCAACGCCAACGTTTATGTTCAGGATGGGGGTAGCGGAATAACTGCCCAGGGAGTGCTGTTTCAGACCAATCTCTACATTCACGGATGGACCGCGACAACTACCGCGGGGACGGGAAGCGAAGCTCTGGCCTGCGTCATATTTAGCGGCGGAAACCAAAGTTTGCATGTAATGGACCGTATTGTTGTGGACGGCTCAGACTCCAATCCAGGAGTATGCGCGTGGGCCACATTTCCCAGTTTCTATCATTTCCGTGATTCCATAATTCGGTATGCCACGCAAGGCGTCGGCCAGTGGTGCCACGACATCCACGACAGCATCTTTGAGCACTTTTACGCGCCGAACGTGCCGACGCACGGCAACATCCTGGAGTGCAATGACGACAGTCCCGGCAACGCGCCGGGCCAGCCGCAGAATACCCCGAACGTCTTCTACAACAACGTAGTTCGCCACGATGATCCGTCATTTGTGTCGGGCGGCGAAGTTCATCTCTGGTTCTGCCCGGAAGGGGTGCCGGAGTACTGGTTCAACAACCTGATGTACGACGTCGGCAGCGGGAACGACTGGGACTATGCTGGGGCTCCAACCTACTCCTGCACAAACACTGGCGGTCAGTATATGTTCAACAACACGTTGGTCGATGTAGTTCAGACCTGCTACATCTCCACGGTTTCTCATGGTGGGAAGTACTTGACGATATCAAATGAGCATCTTATCAATACGCCGCTTGACACTGGAACCACCGCCTGTACCGGATACAACAGCGCGACAAACGTTGCCATGACCGATGCGGCGGCGATCACGCAGGGCTATCTCCTGAGTTCAGGCGGAACTGCGAATGCGGACACTTGCGCGAACGATGGCACAACTCCGTGCACTGCTATCCTCAGTACAGATTCAACCATAACCGCTGGCACGAATCAGCAAGGCTACTGCACGGCGCTGGCCTCCTACACCTCAGAACCTGCCATTGGCACGGATGCCGCGAATGCCTGCAAGTACGGCACCACGGACGGTTGTTCCTATAACACAATGAGCCATACGATGATCTGTCCTTCGGCATGGCAGGCCGTTAAACGTCCGGCCACCACGGCTTGGGACAGCGGTGCATATCAATTCTCTAGCGTCTCACCTCCGACGAATGGGGCGGCCACGGTTTCAGGTCCCTAAGCCCCGTATAGAGATCGGGAGCTTCGCGGACTGCGACACAAGCGGCCCGACCCAATTCCCTCGGTCAGATGTACTGCAGGAGAAATCTTTCTCGCTGACCGCCATGTTTTTTGGGCGTTAGACCTCATTGATACCGGTGCAAGTGGTTCAAATAGCAAGACAATCCTTCCAACCAGTTGCTTGTCAGTCAAAGCGCCTTCAGCAGCCTTGACCAGAGTGAGGAATCCGAGGCATTCCTAAGATGGGCCGACAGCGGATAAGCTAAGACTTCGCTAACTTCCCATTGCCTTACCTAGACCCATGGCACCAGCACACCTTAGATTTGGAGGCGGAGCGGCCGACTCCGCTATCAATCCACTGGTGGCTCTGTGGCTGTTGATCGCGCTTGTGCTGATTTTTGCCCTCCCGCGCGGGAAGGCGATCGCGCCCTTTCTGCTCGCTTTTTTTACCATCCCAATCGGACAAGTGGTGGTGCTGGGGGGCTTTCACTTTACGGCCCTGCGCGTCCTGATTCTGGCCGGCTTGGTTCGAAGGGCAACTTTCCCAAAGTCAACGTTGGCAGGCAAGTATCCTGGCGGATTCAGTGCTTTAGACTGGGTCGTGGTTTTCTGGTCAGTATCGGCCGTAATCGCACTTTTTCTCGAGTTCCCCCAGATGCAGGCATTCATCAATTGCCTGGGAGTTCTTTTGGACACCTTGGGCGGGTACCTCGTAGTGAGATCTTTCATTCCCGACGGCGAGACGGTCCGCCGCACGATCAAAGCGTTGGCGGTGATTTGCACTATTCTCGGCGTCTGCATGATCAATGAACAAATCAGTCATATCAATATATTTGGCCTGTTAGGAGGGATTAGTCGCGAAGTAACTGTCAGGGAAGGGACAATACGTTCGGCGGGAAGCATGGGTTGCCTCTACGCGGGTGCTTTCGCCGGCGTTTTGGTCCCATTGTTTTTGTGGCTGTGGACGGGAGGAAAATCCAGGATGGCAGCCATCTTCGGGCTTGCTGGGGCGATTGCCATGGTCATTACGTCGAATTCAAGCACCTCAGAACTGGCCATAATGGGAAGCTTCGTGGGCCTTGGTTTCTGGCCACTGCGCAAAAAGATGCGCCTGATTCGATGGGGATTGGTCATAACGTTAGTCGGACTCCACCTGGCAATGAAAGCGCCGGTGTGGGCCCTCATCGCCCGCATCGATCTCACCGGTTCGTCGTCCGGTTATCAGCGCTTTTGCCTTATCGACATGACCGTAAAGCACTTCAGCAATTGGTGGCTTATTGGCTCTCAGGATTACCCCAACTGGGGATGGGATAGTTGGGACCTCTGCAATCAGTTTGTTGCCGTTGCGTTGACGGGAGGTTTGCTCACCCTGATTTTCTATATCGCGATCTTCAGCCGGGGCTTTGGGGCAATTGGGAATGCAAGGAAACGTGTGAGCGGGGACCGCCAGCAGGAATGGCTGCTCTGGTGCTTTGGATCCACTCTGCTTGCCACCGTGGTGGCGCATTTCGGAATCAACGACGTGGCGCAGCTCTATATGGGCCTTTTTTCTTTGGTCGCCTGCATCTCCGTGGTAACGTTCGAAGCAAAGCAGACGACGGTTTCCACCACGCAGAAGGTGGCTCAGGAGCAGATGCTATCGCCTGTTCTGGTGCCGGAACTTATCTGCAATTTCGGCGGAGCCGAGCAAAAGGTACGGTACGGCCTCCCCCGTTAGAAAAGAGAGCACTCTACCTTATCGCTCAAGACCTGACCTCGTAGAAGAGCGGGTCCAGAAACGTCCCAAGGAAAAACTAGTGACGGACAGAAACGATCGGGTGCGCGTGTTGTACAGCTTTCCTCTGCGCCTGGGGGCGGACCGGGTGTGCTATACGGCCTGGCAACAGGTGAATGGACTGGCGGCTGCCGGAGCAGACTTACTGGTTTTTCCGGCGTCTCTGGCCCGGCCGGTTCCCGCAGGGGTCAGGGTTTCCCCCACGCTGGCACGGGGAAATTTACGCCTCCCGTTTCGAGTGGTGGGCACAGTGCGCGCAGTGGCGCTGCACGACCGGATTGTAGCGCGGCGAATCGAAAAACTGGCCGGACAGATTGACATCATTCACACCTGGCCAACGGGAGCACTCGAAACGTTAAAAGCCGCGGCGCGGCAGGGCATCCCAACCGTGCTGGAGAGGCCGAATGCACACACAGGGTTCGCGATGGCGGTTGTTCAAAGGGAATGCGACCGTCTGGGAATTGTGCTGCCGCCTGATCATGAACATGCGTACAACGCAGAGAAGCTGCGCAAGGAAGAACAGGAATATAGACTCGCGACACGGCTTCTGTGTCCATCGGAATTCGTAGTAAAGACGTTTCTCGACAAGGGATTCGCGAAAGAGCAGCTTGCCCGGCACATCTACGGATTCGATGAGAAGCTTTACCATCCTGACGCCAAGCCGCGGGATACTAAGCGCGGGCTAACTATGCTGTTCGTAGGAGTCTGTGCAGTGCGCAAGGGCGTACATTACGCCCTTGAGGCATGGCTCAAATCTTCGGCCTGCCACGACGGTACCTTTCTGATTGCTGGAGAATTCCTGCCGGACTATCAGGAAAAGCTTGCAGCCATGCTCTCCCACCCCAGCGTGAAAGTTCTGGGTCATCGGAACGATGTACCGGAACTGATGCGAAAGAGCGACATTCTGGTCTTGCCCAGTATTGAGGAAGGATTCGGACTGGTGATCACGGAAGCGATGGGTTCCGGTTGTGTTCCGCTCGCGTCAGAAGCCTGCACGGAGATCTGCAGCCACATGAAAACGGGACTGATGCACAAAGTCGGAGACGTAGAAGCCCTGACTCAGCACATTACCATGCTCCACGAGGACCGCGCACTCCTAGAAATGTTGCGGACTGGATCTCTTAAGGCGTGCTCCGAGATTACCTGGAAGGCCGCCGGAGCAAGGCTCCTTGACGTATACCGCGCAACGATTGCAGCCCATAGGACAGGCGTGTCCAGCGGGCTTCCTCAAACTCCAGATACCATTTGCGCAGGAGCCTGATTTCGCGGTCAGGCACATTGAAAAGCGGAGAGCTTCATTCATGAATCCCAAAGTAACCGTCGTCATACCGACATATAACCGGGTAGATAAGGTTCGGAAGGGCATAGAGAGCGTCCTGGCACAGACAGTCTCTGACCTTGAAGTAATCGTGGTGGATGACGGGTCCTCGGATAATACCGGGCAGATTCTCGGGGAGATATTTGGGGAACGAATCCGTTATTACTCGCAAGCCAATCAGGGCGCGAGCGTGGCACGCAACAAGGGAATCGCGAAAGCTCGAGGCGAGTGGATCGCGTTTCTAGACTCGGACGATCTCTGGGAGAAGGACAAGCTCGAATGGCAACTCAAAGCTCTTGAGCAATTTGGCTCCCAGTGTGATGCGTGTTATACCGATGTGCGATTCTTCAATCACTCAGAAACGTGCACGATGTTCCAACTGGCGGAAAAGAACTACCGGCACGAAAATGCGATGGGCGTCAACACCGATGTGCTTCGATTGCTGGTGAGACCCGGGGGCGCCGGCATGGTTGTCTGTTTATCCTCCTTCATGGCGCGTAAGGCCGCAATAAGAAAGATGGGGAGATTCGACCCCAGCCTGTTGTACAGCCAGGATAGTGACTTCATGTTCCGGCTAGCGATGGTTACTGGTTTCTGCTATGTTAACCGCCCGCTTGTTCTGTTTGACCGATCCCCCGTAGAGGATCGTCATGTGGGAGTAAGCTCCGCTTGGAACAGAATGGAGTTCTTCCTTCAGGATAGCCAGCTCAGGCTCGAAGGACTGTTGCGCTTGACCGAAGACCAGCCGGCTGCGATCCGCAATCTAGTCCGCCATCAGCTCGGCTCGATTCATAGCGGATGGGTCAATTGCTATCTGGAAACCGGACAGTACGGAAAGGCGCGCGCAGCTGCTTCTAAGGCGGCGCAGATGAATCTGACGTTCAACGTGGCAATGAAATGGCTGCTAACCTGGATGAGTCCCAGGCTTGCACTCCGAACTGTACGTCACCGAGAAAGCAAAAGAGCTTCGGCATTTACTGTCTAAGAAAGTGCTTGGCAAAGAATCTATGAATGGCGGTACATCATTGGCACACGCTTCGGAGCGCGACTCAGAGGAGCATGACGAGAGCGCGATTAGGGATCGCAATCGGGAGCCGTGTCCGATTTGCGGGCAGACCGGCGCCCGCGAGTGGCTGCGGGGGCCAGACCGTTTGCATGGCCGGCAAGAACAATACACGCTTCTGCGCTGCCCGGCCTGTTTTCTCGTGTGGCTCAGCAAACCGCCGAAGGCCGCAGAAATGCACCGGCATTACACGGATGCTTATGACAGTTTGATCTCGGCTGGCGGCGAGAACTCGCCAGGACGCTGGCGGGACCGCAACGTTGCGCTCGCGCCACACAAGCAGTCAGGGGTGCTCCTCGATCTAGGGTGCAGCTCGGGCGCGTTTTTGCAATCTCTCTGCGGCAAGGACTGGGATCTGTTCGGCATCGAGATGTCTGCGGAATCGGCGAAACTGGCGCAAGCAAAAAGCGGCGCAAATATATTTGTAGGAAACATCCTCGATGCCGAATTTCCGCCATCGTCATTCGACGTGATTACGTGTTTCGACGTGTTCGAGCATCTGTATGAGCCGCGGCAGGTGATGACACGTATCGCCAAATGGCTGAAGCCGGGAGGAATTTTCTACGTCCTGGTGCCCAATGTGGATGCGGCCGAGGCGCGCGTCTTCGGGAGTTATTGGCATGGACTTGAGCTGCCGCGGCACCTGTTCCATTACTCACCTGCGTCTCTCAAATTCCTGGCCGAGTCAGCCGGACTGTGCCAGGTGTCACTTGAAACGCGGCGCAATCCCGCAGTGGGGACAAGCCTGCGCTACGTCTGGGATGATGTTTTCCGCGCCGTGGGTATCCGGCGGACACCTGTTGCCTACCGGGGCGAGGCAAGCCTTCCTTGGAGGGCGGCGCGGAAGTTGGTGCGCATGACGATTCTGCGCGCACTCCTGGCGATGGCACCCATAGTGGGTGGCGGCGAGTCCATCCACGCCATTTTCCGGAAGAAAGAGGATAGTCAGTGAGCAGTAGGCGACTCATTCATACTCATTCGAGCTTGAGTTATATCCGCACATCTGGAAGGGCTCTCGCACTTATGAGCGAAGTTTCGGGAATTGGTGACTCGATATGGATCTAATGCGAGTCTACGGACGCGCGAAGGCATCGATCAACGGTTTAGTGCTGGGCGATGCCCTCAGAGCCAAAGCCATGCGCGGCGGGGCCTGGCTGGGATCGGGAAGCATCGCGGAGCAAGCTGTAAGGTTTGCCCGCAACATGCTTCTGGCGCGGATTCTGGCGCCAGGGGCTTTTGGGACGATGGCGATTGTCCTTTCCTCCGCATCGCTCGTGGATGTGCTGACCGATGTGGGCATGAACGCGGCCATCATCCAAAGCCCGCGGGGAAGCAACGCGGCCTATTTAAATGCATCCTGGTGGCTGGGACTCTGCCGCTCTATCTTTTCTTACTCGATCATCTTCGCAGTGGCTCCCTGGATCTCTCGGTTCTATGGGCGTCCAGAAATCTCTGGGTTGCTCCGCGTAGCACTACTGAGCGTGCTGTTCAACGGCGCCATGAGCCCCCGTGTTTTTCTCGCTCAACGAGAGATGAAGTTGGGACGCTGGGCGGGGATTACAAACGGAGGCGGGATCTGCGGCGTGATCCTCACGGTGGTTCTCAGCTTCTATATGCGGGATGTGTGGGCTCTGGCGATTGGATATTGCGGTGAGAACGTTTTTCGCTTTGTCCTGTCCTATGTCCTTTGCCCTGGTGCTCCTTCACTCCACTTTGATTGGAGTGCTGGCAAAGAACTTCTGACGTTCTCGCGAGGAATATTGGGTTTATCAATACTAAACTTGATAATCGCGCGTGCGGACGTCTTTGTGCTGGGAAGGTTATACCCATTGGCCGCCCTTGGACTATATACAATGGCGGTCGCTCTGGTCGCTACGCCCTCAGTCTTCTGCACAAATATGCTGGGGCAGACATTGATGCCCGCAGTATCGAGCGTTCAGGAGGACGATCATCGCGTCAACCGTATCCTTCTCGAAGTGACCTCGTGGCTTCTTCTACTTGGGATGCCGGCCGCTGTTTTCATATCCTTGTCTGCGCCGTCCCTCCTCAGACTCGCCTATGGAGCGCGCTACATTGCAGCCGCCGGGCCGTTATCGGTTGCATCCGCTGTGGTGTTTTTGACCGTGCTGAATGCCGTGCCAACCATCGTATTGTTCGCAAAGGGCCGTCCGGGGCTGCATCGCCACGCGGTTGTTGTCACTGCCGCTGTAATGCTGGCCGCGATCTATCCGGCCAGCAAATTCCTGGGCCCGGTTGGAGGCCAAATCGCCGCACTGCTTGCAATCTCGGTTGGATATCTGTTTCAACTGATCCTCCTGCGTTCGGTTACAGGCCTGAATCTGCTTCGATATGGTTCCGCGTTTTTGCCAGCAGCCCTCGGATCAGCCGCGATGCTGGTTACTGTGTTTGGCAGTCGGCGCCTTGGCTTGGTGGTAAGGCCGGCTGCCGACGTAGCCCTTTGCGGCGCGTGTTGTTTGCTTGTCTATGTCCTGTGCACCTCGGTTCATCTGCGCGCATCAAAAAGAAAGATTAGCTCATACATGAGCGCAAAAGAACCGGGAACGGCTACTGCTCGGTAGGCACGGTCAGACGGTAGCTGAAATCCATTTTAAGGAGTTACAAAGTGAATCCTAAGAAGCATCGCAGGCCGTTTGAGGACCCATTGCAGCTTTTGCCGAGGGGACTTACAAAACTACATAGCTTATGGGTCAGCCGATTCTATCCTTTTGTCTCGATAGGACGGAATGTATCGTTTCATTTCACTAGTAGAGTGAGTCGTCCACGTGCGTCCAGAATCAGCCTTGGTAATTTGGTAAGCCTGAGAGAGTACGCGTGGCTTAGTGTCGCCACCGAGGATCCGACTGGCGAGCCCGTAATCGTGCTGGACGACAATTGTCACATAGGCTTCGGCAGTATCATATCTGCCAAGAACCGAATCCACTTAGAACGCGATGTGTTAGTCGGCCAAATGGTCTTAATGGTGGACCACAATCACGTGTACGAAGACATCACCGTGCCGATTATCGATCAAGGCATTAGCGAAGGCGGCACAATCCGTATTGGCCAGGGAACCTGGATCGGCCATGGAGCCTCTATCATTTGCCCAAGGGGCGAGCTGACAATAGGTCGGAATTGTGTTGTGGCGGCCAATTCCATGGTGATGCGAAGCATCCCCGATTACTCTGTGGTTGCGGGGTATCCCGCGAAGATAATCAGACAATACGATCGGGAGAAGCAAGCCTGGCGTGCTGGTGGAAGGGAAGACAAAGTCGCCCGAAGCGCCGAAAGCGCGCTCGACGAAAGCCCCCTGCAGTTTATCCCCCAGGCGCAAGGGAACCTTTGAAATTCCTATAAATACTTTATGGATACTTTATGAATGCCACTCAAGAACCGCGCGCCTTAGAAGGTGAGTTTCGACCGTACTCCTCAATCGAATTACGAAATGCCGCCCAACATAGTACATCCGATCGGTTATGCAATCCGTCGAGAAGTAAGAGTTGGTGCAGCACTGATCTCACTCCTAGATGAAATTCCGAACGGAACTCACGAACTCAATTTCAAGGTGGATCACCGATCGATCTCAACGACAGGTCTGGACCGTTAGATCCAACCTGCGTTGTTCCGGACTTATAGCTCCTCGACAGTTCGAGAATTGTGTGCGTGGCCAGGTTCTGCTCTCGAAGCCGACGATTTGGAATCTGGGCATGAAGGCAAGATAAAGGAATGATCTGATGGCTACGACCGCAAACGGTCCTGATTTGTTTTCTTTGTCCGGCAAGACCATTTTGGTTGCCGGGGGCACACGCGGTATCGGCCAGGCCATTTCACTCCGTTTTGCGCGGGCAGGTGCTACGGTCATTGCAAATTATCTTCGCAACGAACAGGCTGCCGAAGATCTGAAGGCGATCGCCGCGGAGGAAGGTTTGGCCATTTCGCTTTGCCGTGCCGATTTGAGCAGCGAAAGAGGTCTGGAACAGCTTGACCGCTCGCTGCAAGAATGGGGCCCGCATCTGTCCGGATTAGTCTATTGTGCTGCCACCGGAATCCATCGCCCCATAGAGGAACTGACCGATCGCCATTTCGACTGGACCTTTAGCCTGAATGTCCGCGCTTTTTTCAAGCTGATCAAGCTTACTAAGGCGCGCTTTTCCAAGGGATCCAGTATCGTGGCGATCAGTTCATGGGGTGCCACTCGTGTTCTCCCCTACTATTCGTTGGTGGGCTCGTCCAAGGGTGCGCTTGAAGCCCTTGCGCGTCACCTCGCGGTCGAACTGGCGCCGGATGGTGTACGCGTCAATATTCTAACCGCCGGGGCAGTGCTCACGGATGCCTGGAAAGCGATGCCGAATAGCGAAGCGCGCATCGCCGAGACTATCCGTCGTACCCCGGCAGGGCGCTTGGTCACGGCCGAGGAAGTTGCGTATGGGGCCCAATTCCTTTGCTCCGATGCGGCCTCGGGGATCGTCGGCCATACCCTGATCCTTGACGGTGGCACGGGGATCATGGCCTAAGTTTTAGGAAAGATCATTCAGCAGTTGAACTCAACACACAAATAAGGAAAGGATCAGATGAGCGATACAGATTACGTACTGAGCAAAGTCCAGGAGGCTTTCGCGGCCGCGTTTGATATTGACCCGCAACTGGTGACGATGGAGACCAGTGCGAGTGATATCCCACTCTGGGATTCCGTGGGGCATCTGTCTCTCGCCAGCAGCCTGGAAGAGGTTTTCGGGATCACCCTGGATGTGGACGAGTTGATGGAGATGGAGAATGTCCGCGCAATCGTGCGCATCATTACGCCCAAGCTATCGGAGAAAGTGTAGTGTGACAGCCGCTGCTGAATGGAATTTTGCCGGGCGCCTCGTTGAACGCCTAGGTTCGCATACGTGCTTCATCGATGCAGCCACCGGGCGTACGATCGGTCCTGAGGAGTTACCACGGCTGATTGCGGCGTATGGCACCTCCTTAATCTCCGCTGGTTTGAAAGCGGGCGATCGAGTTCTGATCGGTTGTGCTCTGTCCCCTTCGAGCGCCTTGGTTTATCTCGGAGCCATCTATGCGGGCCTGGTGGCGGTGCCGGTGGACGAACGCGCGCTGATCACCTCAGCACCCATGCTTGTGGAAGCAACAGGCGCTAAAGCCGTGTGGAGCGAAGCGGGCTTGGGGGGGGAAGGGAACTACATGCCATCTGTTCTTTGCCTGGAAGGTGACCTGGCCAGTGACATCGCTGAAATCATGCCACCCGCCGTCTGCGCGGCCTCGGACTTGGCGGCATTGATGGCCACTTCCGGCTCCACGGGTGTTCCTCGGTTCGTCATGGTCAGCCATGGGAACCTGATTGCAAATACCGAGGCCATTATTCGTAGCCAAGGCTTGGCCGCCGATGAAAGAGCCATGCTCGTTCTTCCAGTGAGTTACTGTTTCGGAGCGAGCCTGGTGCATACGCATCTCTATCAGGGCGGCGGGGTTGTGTTTGATCGCCGCTTCATGTTCCCGGATAAGGTGCTCCAAGCCATCGTTCAATATGGTTGCACCACATTCGCCGGCGTGCCCACCGTCTATAATGTGCTCCTTCGACGATCGAATATTCGCAGGATCCCGATGCCTGGCCTGCGGCGTTTTCTCCAGGCAGGGGGAGGCTTGGCTCGTGAGAGAATCAGTGAGATGCGGGAGCTTTTCCCGCTGGTTAGGTTCTACGTAATGTATGGCGCAACCGAGGGAACCGCTCGGATCTCCTGTATGGACCCTGATCGCTGGCACGAGAAACCGGGAAGCGTAGGCCAGCCTTTGGACAACTTGACAGTCTCGATAGCGGATGAACAGGGAAATGCTGTGCAGGCAGGTCAGGTCGGCCAACTTCTCGTGAAGGGACCATCTATCTGCTCCGGTTATTTCAACGACCTGGAAGAAACGCGTCGCGTCTTCAGCGGCGGTTGGCTGCGGACCAGCGACCTGGCTCGTCGGGATGAGGATGGTTTTCTGTGGATCGAAGGACGGACAGGGGCATTTCTGAAGATCAGGGGAACGCGCGTGAGTCTCGCTGAAGTGGAAGCAAGGGTCACAGCTATTCCAGGGGTATATGAGTGTGGCGCCTGTGCTGTCAATCATCCCGAGGCAGGAGAGGCGCTGGTTTTGTTGATCGTGCCCGACCAGGGAGCGAGACTCATGACGGAAGAAATCCGCCACAGACTTCCAGCCCATTGGACTCTCGACTCGATTCGGTTAGTCTCAGAACTGCCAAAAACGTCGGCGGGCAAGATAGCGCGTTCGGCGCTTTCACTTTTGGGCAAGGAGCTTCATGGAACAGCTTAATGACAAGATAGACCGGGTTCTGTCGATCCCGCCTTATAGTCAGTCGCCCGATGAAAGAGAAGCTGGGCTACTTGAGCTACTTAGGGAGGAGCTGGATTACGCCTGCCGGCGGCACGCCGGCTATGAAAACTATATTCAGCACTGGCCCGTGGAATATCGATCCGCTAGCAAGGTTGCAGATCTTCCTTTTCTACCGGTGGGAATTCTGAAAGCAAACCCGCCTCTTTCCTTCGTGAGTCCTGATGAGGTCAAGAGGACGTTGACCTCGAGCGCCACGACCTCGCAGTTGCCTAGCCGGGTTGTACTGGATACCCCGACCTCGCGGCGAATGACCAAAGGGATCGTAACTATCGTTCGGGATTTCATCGGTCCTGCACGCAGACCGTATTTGGTTGTCGACACTCCAGATTTTATGCGAGGTGAGAATGCTCTTGGAGCGAGGGGTGCGGCCATTCAGGGGTTACACCCTTTTGCCAGTCAGGCAACCTACTGTCTTAACGTCAACGAGAAGGGCGAATTGACGCTGGATCAACACAAATTGAGAGAATTCGCCGAGAATCATCACGATGCCGAAGTGCTGGTGTATGGCTTTACCTTCATTCTTTGGAACCATCTGGTTAAGCCTCTTTTGGCGGAAGGTGTCTGTCTCAATTTGCCTAAAATTCGGATCCTGCATAGTGGCGGGTGGAAGCGATTGCAGGATCAGGCCGTTGAGAAAACGGTGTTCAACGAGCAGTTGGCGCGCGTATTTGGCTGTTCTCCGGACTGCATCATCGATTTCTACGGCATGGTCGAGAGTGTGGGAGTCATTTTTCCGGATTGCCCCGAGGGTAACAAACATGGACCCGCGTTCGGCGACGTGATTGTACGCAATCCGCTAACCCTCGAACCAGTCGCGGCAGGAGAACATGGCATAGTCCAGGTGTGCAGTGTTTTGCCAACGAGCTTTCCGGGCAATCTGCTGCTCACCGAAGACATGGCCCAGGTGATCGCTTACGACGGTTGCCCCTGCGGAAGACGAGGCATCAGCTTCCGGTTCGCGGGACGGATACCGAAGGCGGAACTCCGTGGCTGCGGAAATCTCGAAACCAAACGATCGGCTATGAATTAAATGACAACTCTTTCCATGGCGGGACTCATTCAAGCTGTTGATTCGCCCGCGGAGATTTCCGATGCGGCGGCCGATTTGCGTCAGGTCACTTCCGGCGAGCAGATTTCGCCGAATGAAGTGATGACTGTATTCGATTCCTGGGCCAAGTGCCTGGACGCGCGAGAACTCGACGAAATCCCCGGGATCGTTTTCCTTCGGATGTGGCTAAGACGGGGGACATTGGAACCAATTATCACCCGCGAACTCGGGTCCAATAGCCTGGATGGCGGGTGGACGGAATATGGTCGTGCCAGGTGTAAGGCTTTTCCGCTGGGCGTGGTTGGCCACTGGCCCGCCGGCAATGTCGAAATCCAACCGATTCTGTCGATGACCTGTGCCCTTCTAGGTGGGAATGGGGCGATGGTGCGGATCCCGAGAAGCCTCGTCGACTTGACGCGAGTCTTGATGGAAAGGTTAGCGCAAAGCGATCTGAGCGAGCGGCTGACACGACGCATCTTCATGGCTGCCTTCGACCATGGCCGCCGGGATTTGCACGAAGCCATGGCGCGAGTCGTAGACGGAGCGATGATTTGGGGCGGACAAGAGGCAGTTTTGCAGGTTCGGTCCTTGCCATTTCCCCATTGGGCGAGGTTGGCGGTTTTCGGACCTAGGATATCTGTTGCAGCGATGGACGCTGGGGCTTGGAGCAATCCTGACGAACAGAAGACCTGGTGCTTGCGCATGGCGCGGGATCTCTGGCAATTTGACCAGCAGGCTTGTTCCTCGCCGCAGGTTTTGTACCTTGAAAAAAAGGCGGGCCAATCCACCGCTCAGTTCATGTCGAATCTCCAGCACGCATTCGAGACAGAGAACCAGGCGCATCCGCGGCGGACCATTCCCGCTGCCTTGACTTCAACGATCTCGCGGGCGCGCGCGTCCTGGCTGTTGAGCGATGCCTCGCATAAGGCAGTCTTTCCGATGGGTCCGGATTGGACTCTGTTACTCGGCTCGGGATCGGATCTTCCTGAGCCGGTTCAAGGCAAGACCTTAACCGTGCTGGAAGTGGACGATTTGATGGATGCGGTTTCGAAGCTCGATGGAAACGTGCAGACGCTAGGCTTGGGCATGGCCGATGGGGAAAAAGAGAAGGAACTTGCCTCGTTGGCCGGTCAAAGGGGTGTTGACCGAATTGTTAAACTGGGGCGGATGCATGCCTTTGTTCCCCCATGGGACGGCGTCGATCTGATCCGGCCGATGGTTCGGATGGTGCGGCATGTCTGCTCCGCGGACTGAATGTTTTAGGAATGAGGAATTCAAGTCATGACAGATGGTAAGGCGTTTCTTAGAGGACTGGATCTAAAAGCTAGGACATTTGCTCCCGCGGCACGAGCCACCGTTGAGGCCAACGATGAACTCTGCTCCTGGCTGTTAGATCCGCTCGCTCGCTGGGCGCAAGCGGCCTATGGTGACCGGGCCTTCGAGGATGCAGCCAAGGGCTACGCCCACTATTGCATGGGCGTGTGGAAATCTCAACAACAGTATGAAAAGATCGGTCGGTACACGCCCGAGGCCATGCAGGAGCTCGTTTCGGAAGTGTATGAACAAGAAGGCTACATGGTTCCCTACATGTGGGCCGCGATTTTGATCTATCCTTTCTGGCCCTCAATGATCAACCACATCGCATTATATCGGGATGAATTCCTCAAGGCGCTGCCGCCTGATGCCAGACTCCTGGAGTTGGCTTCCGGGCACGGAGTCATGGGCCTGCTGGCAGCAGAGACCAGGCCTGACATCCAGGTAACTGGCTTCGATATCAGCCCGCCAGCTGTGGCTGTGTCAAACAGGCTGCGCGGCGTCTCCGGGAACGAGCACCGCGTAACTTTTGAAGTGAGAAATGCCCTTAAATTGAACTTGGGAGAGAGTCGCGGAACCTATCAAGGAATTATCGCCGCCATGCTGGCTGAACATTTGGAGGATCCACGCCCCTTGTTTGAGGTTATTGCCCATCATCTCGCCGACGACGGGTTTGTCTTTTTCAGTACGGCGCTGGAATCAGCCCAGCGCGATCACACTTTCGAGTTTCATCACGAAAGTGAGCCGTTGAAGATGGCCGAAGAAGTTGGCCTCCGTGTTACGCGATTGGTCTGTGATTCGGGCTCCCCTCTGCCTGGCGGCCGCTTTCTACCGCGTGCGCTGGGCATGATCCTGCGCCGCCGTTGAAAAGGACCATAGAAATATAATTCCGTTCCCAGCCTGGTGAATGGCAGTCGAAAGGAAGTTTATACAAGAATCTATGACTATGACCTTCGAAGAAGTGAAATCGTGTCTAAAACAGCGGTTCCCGATGCTTATGGTCGATCGTGTCCTGGAGTTGGAGCCAGGGAAACGCGTCAAGACCCTCAAGAATGTCACAGGCAATGAGATTCAATTTCTGGGACACTTCCCTGAATTTGCGATCATGCCCGGAACTCTTATCATCGAAGCCATAGGGCAGAGTGCTTCCATTCTATTTACCCGCACCTCTGGCAAAGGCGTGGACCAAAGAGAATTCATGGCGCTGGCCTCGGTAAACGACATGAGATTCCTCGTGCCGGTGTTGCCAGGACACACCATGATCATGGAAGTGAAGATCCTTAAAATGACAGACGAAGCAGCCTTGATTGAAGGAGTCGCTTCCGTGGAAGATACAGTTGTGGCGCGTGGTAAGCTGAGCTTTTTCCGAATGGTTGTGTGACCGTGTTCAATCCTGGCCACCCAGGTAGATCTGGTTTCTGCTCGACCGATCCTGTCAGCTATGAGGGTGTGTCTGCTTGCAGCTCAGAAATCTCACTAACTACAACATGCAGTCTCGCCAAAGGTTCTTGGCGTTTCGTTCTCATCGCGGTTGGACTTCACCGGTAATGACAAGGAAGAAAGATACGCAGGAGAACATGAGCGACAGGCCACTGGTTTCCGTCGTCATCCCTACTTATAATCGTACGCGACAGACGATCGCAGCTATAGAAAGCGTTCTGGCGCAGACCTACCCTCACTTCGAAGTTATTGTTGTAGATGACGGTTCTTCAGACGGCTCCGGAGCGGTAATTGAGCGATTCGTCAGTCAGAAAACGAATGGGTGTCGTCGGGGACTCTTTTTTGGCCAGCCCAATCAGGGTGCAAGCGTTGCGCGAAATACGGGAATCGCAAAGGCGCAGGGAGAGTACATCGCATTCCTGGATTCGGATGACGTTTGGGTTCCTGAGAAACTGGAATGGCAGCTGAAAGCGCTTGAACAGTTCAAGGACGAGTGCTGTGCCTGTGTCACGGACGCACGTTTGGTAAACGACTCGGGTATGGACCTTGGCAGTTTTGAAGTGCAGGGAAGACAATATGAGCAAACGATAGGAATCGACCGTGACGCTACGAAATCGCTTGCACGATCATTTTGTGGGTTTTGGATGTCCAGTTTGCTAGTGAGAGCTGACACGATTAGCCAAATCGGGGGGTTTAACCCTGATATTTCCTTTGCGGAGGACCGCGATCTCCATTTTCGCCTGTCGCTCGCTACTTCCATTGCTTACGTAAACAAGCCGCTCATCCGAACCGATAGAACCCCCACTCCCCCCGGTATAACGTGGCGGCCATGGGACAAGCAGGAGGTACAGTTTTGCCAGCAGCAGCGGATGTTGGAGAGTTGGCTGAGGATCGGCGCCCCATTGCCGCCGGATGTACGCAGACTAGTCAAGAGAGCTTTAGGAGCCTTGCACTCGCAGCAGGCGAACTGGCATTTAGAAAACTTGCGATACCCGGAGGCGCGCCAGGCTGTCTCCAAAGCGGTGAAGTACAAGACTACGCCCGGAACGGTAGTCAAGCTTGCGCTTACCTGGCTCGCGCCGGCTCTGGCCAGGAGCATCGCCCCGAAAACAAGGCCTATCGGGACTGGTGGGCACGCGTCGTGAACGAGGAATCGACGACACAAGGTGGTCGACTCCGCGTTTGTGCCTATCGCGCGGATAATTGAACGGATGAAATGGAACTGAGCATTGCCGAGTTGCTCGCATAGGAACAAGAAGGGCAGGAGCGGGCTCTCTGCGTGATCGAGTCTGTTCGTTGTTATCGGGTTTGTGTAGTAAGTTGACAGGACGGGTGATGAAAATGGAGTCCGTAAAGGAGTTGTGGCGCTATCGCGAACTTCTGTATTTCTTTGCCTGGCGTGATATAAAAGTGCGTTATAGGCAAGCCGCATTCGGAGCGGCATGGGCTGTGATCCAGCCACTGCTCACCATGATCATTTTTTCTCTGCTCTTCGGCAGAGTAGCCCACATCGATACCGGTAATGTTCCGTATCCGATTTTTGTTTTTTGCGGGTTGCTTCCGTGGACATATGTCTCGGGAGTTCTTGGGTTTGCCAGCCTGAGCCTGGTGAGCAATGAACCACTACTCACTAAGGTTTACTTCCCGCGGGTGTTTCTTCCTTTCGGTTCAGTTCTCGCTGGCCTGTTAGACTTCTTGATTGGGTCGATTCTGCTGGTTGGATTGATGTTTTACTATCACGTGCGGGCCGGCTGGTTTCTTCTGCTCATCCCCTTCGTTGTTTTGGCGATGGTTCTACTAACGGCGGGGGTTAGCATGGTGGCAGCTGCGCTCAGCGTACGCTACCGTGACGTGAGGTACGCTCTTCCATTCCTGATTCAGGTGTGGATGTTTGCCACTCCCATTGTCTATCCGGTGGCAGTGATTCCTGAACGTTTCCGCCCGATCCTGGCGCTCAATCCCTGTTGGGGGATTGTGGTTGGCCTGCGCGCCTGCTTGTTTAGAGGACTGCCGTTCGATTTCAGGCTGATGGGAGTTTCGCTGGCGATCGCGATGATGGTATTTGTCCTTGGCGCCTTTTACTTTCGCAAGGCGGAGAAGAGCTTCGCCGACGTGATTTAGACGGAGAATAGCTGAACGCCTATGAGTGCTTTGATCAGTGTGGAAGGGCTTTCGAAAAAATATCGCATTGGTTCGGCTCGGCCTACCACTTTGCGCGAAAGCCTGGTAAGCGCGATCACCTTTGCGCGTCTCCGCAGCCGAACGCGGGAGGAGACGATCTGGGCGCTCCGCGATGTCTCGTTTTCCATTGAGCTGGGCGAAATTGTGGGCATTATCGGGAGAAACGGAGCGGGGAAAAGCACCCTTCTCAAAGTTCTCTCCAAGATCACTCATCCAACTTCCGGCGAAGTGAACGTTGGTGGAAGGGTTGCAGCCATACTGGAAGTCGGCACCGGATTTCACCCCGAGTTGACCGGTATGGAGAACATCTACCTCAACGGCTCAATTCTGGGCATGACCAAGAAAGAAGTGGACAGGAAGCTGGATGCGATCATCGAGTTCTCCGGGGTGGAGAGATTTATCAATACGCCAATCAAGCGCTACTCGTCCGGGATGCGACTGCGATTAGGTTTTGCGGTGGCCGCGCATCTTGATTCGGAAATTTTGGTGGTGGATGAAGTGCTTGCGGTGGGCGACGCCGCCTTTCAGAAAAAGTGCCTGGCCACAATGGGAGACTTGCGTACACGCGCGCGAACGGTCTTGTTTGTTTCACACAATCTGGCCGCTGTCGAGAATCTGTGCAGAAGATGTATCTGGATCGACGGCGGCCAAGTACGTATGGACGGTGAGACCCATCACGTAATCAAAGCCTACATGGACACCATGGTGGGCGGCGCGCAAGATCATGCTGATCTCGACAACCCGGAAAGCCGGAGAGGGAACGGGAAGATCCGGTTTCGAAGTGTGGGGTTCCTGTCGCCGGAGGGGATTGCGCAGCGAGTCATTCGTGCCGGAGATCCGGTTGTGATCCGTTTGCACTACGCCGTCAGGGACCCAGTTTCGCATCCCAGTCTAGGTTTCCGCATGTACACGGATATGGGAACGCTGGTGACGGAGACCAGCACCTGGCATCACGGGATTAACATACCGCTGTTGGAAGCGGGTGAGGGATACATCGATCTGGAGATTGACTGCCTGAATCTAATGCCGGCGAAGTACGCGCTTTCCCTGTGGGCCACCGACGACAGCGGGGCGGTCGTCTACGACAACATTGAATGTGGCGTGACGCTCGAAGTGGAGACGGCAAACATATACCAGTCGGGCAAGGATCTCGATAGCCGTTGCGGCGTCATGTTTTTTCCGCAGAGATGGAATCTGTCGGGCACGAAACGCTTTGGGCGGGATTTGCAACTCGATGCACGCGAATGCGAACCGCTGCCGCGATAGCGAACCGAATCGATACCGATGCCAGCCGACCCGACGGATTCGCCATTAGTCACGATTGTCACTCCCGCTTACAACGAAGAGAAGCTTCTTTCGGAATGTATTGAGAGTGTCTTAGCCCAGAGTTATACCAACTGGGACTACTTGATCGTCAATAACTGCAGCGAAGACGGTACGCTTGCAATCGCCGAGAAATATGCCGCCAGTGATGGACGGATTCGCGTGGTGAGCAACAGCAGCCTGCTTCCCGCGGTGGCCAATTTCAACTCGGCGCTGCGTCAGATCCGGCCAGATAGCAAGTATGCCAAAATCCTCTTCGCCGACGACTGGATGTTCCCGGAATGCCTGGAACGGATGGTATCGCTGGCGGAGGCGAATCCCTCGGTCGGAATCGTGGGCGCATACGGCCACCAGGGGCAGGTGGTGCTTTGGACGGGAGTTCCGTTCCCCGACAAAGTATTGCGCGGCCGCGAGATATGCAGGCGGAGATTGCTGGGCGGTCCCTACGTGTTCGGTACGGCGACCGCGCTCCTGCTTCGCGCGGACCTGGTCCGGGACCGCGATCCTTTCTACAACGAAGCCAACGCGCATGCCGCCGACAGTGAAGCCTGTTTCGATTTGCTGAAAACGTGCGATTTTGGCTTTGTTCATCAGGTCCTAACTTTCTCACGCGTACGGGCAGGGTCGTTGTTGGAAGCATCCAGAGAACTCAATGCGTCGGCCGGAGACACGCTGCGCGAACTGGTCGTTTACGGGCCGTACTATTTGACTCCGGAAGAATATGCCGAGCGCTTAGGCGCAACAATTTCGAAATATTACGACTTTCTTGCAGAGAACCTTCTGCGGCGACGGAGTGGGAAGTTCTGGGATTTTCACAAGGAGATGCTGTGCAGGAGCGGAGTCGCGTTCAGCCGGTGGGCGCTTGCATCTGCAATTGTGCGAAAAATCGTGAATAGGTTCCGGCTGCATGGGAAGGGCGAGGTACGCTGGGGATTGTAATCTGCGGGAACCGATCGATGATGTCCGGGGAGCCCCGCGCCATTGGATCAGCATCCCGAAAATGATCGTGACATTGCTAGCTCCCAGAACATTCCGTTGGATGCTGGCCTTCAACCGGCAAGAAAGGTTCTTCCGCAAGTGCCTGGTCTGGACGACGGCTGGACAAATGCTGGAGATCAATCGACAGCGGCAGAGCCCAATAGGGCACGACGCTGGCGCCGGCGCCAAATGAAAGAATGCGCAAAATATACCGCCTTGGAAGTGGAAATCCGTGAGGGCTGTAGTGATTGAAGTAAAGAAATCCAAATCTGAGATATTGAATCTCAAAGCCGGCGACTGGGTGGAGGTGCGTAGCCAGGAAGAGATCCTGGCTACGCTGGATGAGAACGGCCGGCTCGAGAACCTGCCGTTCATGGCGGAGATGTTCGAGTATTGCGGGCGCAGGCTTCGCGTGTACAAGCGCGCGGACAAGACCTGCGATTACATTCGGGGTTGGAGCATCCGGCGGATGACGTCAGCGGTGCACCTGGAAGGTGTGCGCTGCGATGGGACGGGACACGATGGCTGCCAGGCCGGCTGCCTGATCTTCTGGAAAGAAGCGTGGCTCAAACCGGTGGCGCAAGGCAATGGCCTGGTGAGCGCCAAGAGCCTGACTGGACCTTTCGGCGCCAGGAGCAATACGGGCTTCTGCACTATCGAGAGCCTGCTGGCGGCAAGCCAGAAGAAAGACGCCGAGGGAGCCGTGGTGTATTCCTGCCAGGCGACGGATGTGCCGAGGTTCACCTCGTACATGAGCTTCTGGGACCCACGTCAGTACATCCGCGATCTGCGGTCCGGAAATCTCAAAAGCGGTCTGGAGGATACTTCACGCGCGCACCGCACACTGGAGCTTTTTCTTTCCATCATTCGCCTATTTCAGGCGTCAGTCATCGGGTTCTTCAACGAGGTGCAAGAAAGACGCAGAGGCAGCCGTTACCCGTTCATCAGGGGCCAGGCGCAGAATGCCAACGGCGAACGGCTGGATTTACAGCCGGGGGAACTGGTGGAAGTGCGCAGCAAAGAGGAGATAATGGCGACGCTCGACCCCGGGCAGAAGAACCGCGGGCTCTGGTTCGACGCAGAGATGCTGCCCTACTGCGGCGGAATCTACCGGGTGCTGCGGCGCGTGAACCGCATTGTTGACGAGAAGACGGGCAAAATGATCCAGATGAAGAGCTCGTGCATTGTGCTGGAGGGCGTGGTGTGCCGCTCGGATTTTCACCGGCTCTGCCCGAGGGCCATTTACCCATACTGGCGCGAGAGTTGGCTCAAACGCGCATTGCAAGCGGAGTCGGCGCCGTGTAGCGAAGAGCTGGCCGGAGCCTGCAAGGACTAGATGGAACAGCAAACTATTCAAGAGCCGGCGGCCCGCCAGGACCGCGTAACGGCGAAAAGCGAAGCGGAGACGGGCAGAGAATCGCGGTCCTTGGCGCGTTATTGGCAGATTTTTGCCGCGTTCACGGTGACTGCGATCCTGATTGCAGCCATACGCTGGTCGCTTGCCCACCCTTTCGGGATTCATTGGGATGAATCCGGATACATCGACGACGCATTTATCGATGTGCAGCGGCTTCGTCATTGGATGCTGCTCAAGGCGGCTGGAAGGATTCTTGTCACGAGCTCTGCGCGGCCGCCGGCGTATCGTCTGCTCGCTGACCCGGTGCTTGCGCTTTTCGGCGCCAGTACGACATTGGCGCGGATTGTCTCTCTTGCGTGCTACGGCCTGAGCTCATGGTACGTGTACCGCGCTGCGAAGCAGATCGGAGGACGGATTGCAGGTGCTTTCGCGGCTTTGATTTTTTGCCTTTCGCCGGAAGTGATTGCGGCGAGCGCGTTTTTCGGAACGGACGCGGCGTTGTACCTGGCGACTGCGGCGATGCTCTTCCAACTTCTGAAGACCTTGAGCGGCGAGAGGGAGAGCACGCGCGACTGGATCGTGCTGGGTCTGGCGATCGGCCTCGGGTTTCTTTCCAAGACGTCGTTTCTGCTCATCGGGCCTCCGGCGCTGGTTTGCTGGTTCGTCGTCTCCCGCCGCAAGCGAACGGTCGATCGAGGGATTGCATTTCCGCTGAAGGCGGGAGCACTCGCTTTGCTTGTTGCCGGACCGTGGTGGCTGCTGCACGCCAAAGACGCCGCGGCGTACGCACAATACGCGAGGGCCTTTGTGCGGAACTCGCTCGGGCCGCCTTCGCTGGCCACCTGGATGAAGTGGATGGATACGGTGATCCAGGCGCTGCTGGGGCACGGGACGAGCCTTCTCATCGCGCTTGTGGCGATCACGTGTCTGGCAGCGATGGTGCGCGGCAAGGGAGTGAAACTGCAGGGTGCACAGCGCCCGGCGCTCTGGGTGTGCGCTTGCGCAGGAGTACCGATTGTGCTGGCGCAACTGGCCGGGACCAACCACCTGCTTCGACACATCACGCCCTCGGTGATTCCGTTCGCAATCGCCGTTGGCATACTCGCCGAAAAGACGCTCTGGAGCAGGAAGCCGGCAGGAATGGCATTCGCCAGCCTGCTGTTGGCGGCGCAATTGGGGATGATCGTGTATCCGGTCGTGTTTCCCAACACCGCCCCTGTCGACATCGGTTTTGTGAATGGAGCCTTGCCGTGGCGATCATTGGCGCGCTTCGACCAGTGGAACTGGAAGCCGCTGTGGGAGATCAGCAATGCCTGCAACCTGGAGTCGCCGAGGATTTCATATTTGGGGAACGGCCGTGAATTTGACCCGCCTGCGATCCAATACCCGTGGCTGATGGCGGCAATGCCTATGCGGCTTTCCAAAATCGCTTATCCTGACGTGACTTGGCTGTGGAGATATGAAGACGGGACTTTCGATTGGCAGAAGGTGATGGGATCGGCTGCAGGGAGCGATCTTGTGGTCACCGCGCCGTATTATCGCGGAGAAGCAGTTATCAAGGAAGATGAGGACAACCGGCATAACTCTGAATTCGCTCAGCGGCTCAGTCAAGATTCGAGGTTCCAGGGTCCGATCCTATTTCAAGTAGGCCGCTTCAGCCCAGTGGAGATTGCCGTTTTCGCCAAGCGCGGTCTCAACTGCCAAGCGCCGCCGACCGGATCTCCGAAGCAGTAGAACGGGAGGATATGCTGCGAATAGCCGAGAGCAGAGCGCCTTGGACCACCGTCGCAAGAGCGGGGACGCTGCTGGCTCCCATGCTGCTGATTACGGCGTGCAGCTGGCTGGGGCCTTCGCGTGTTGCCACTTTGGAGTGGACAAAAACACGGCAATCGATCGATGGGTTCGGCGGATCATCGGCCGATTTTCTCAAGCCTCTGACGCCTGCGCAGGCGGATTTTTTCTTCACTCCGGCTGGAATCGGCCTTTCGATTCTGCGCATTCAGATCATTCCGGACCTTGCCACCTGCAATGCCGAGTTTCATGACGGCGGCTGCAGCGATTCCAATGGACAGATTCTGAATGGGGAACTGAACACGGCAAAGATGGCCGTGGCTCGGGGCGCGACGGTGATCGCCACACCATGGAGCCCTCCCGCCGAGTACAAGAGCAACAACTCGTTTAAGAATGGTGGTTCGCTTCTCCGCTCGCATTACGCCGATTGGGCGAAAGATATGGCGACATTTGTCGCGATGATGGCTGAGAAAGGCGTAACCATTTATGCGGTGAGCGTGCAGAACGAGCCGAATGTGAGTATAAACTACGGGTCGTGCGTGTATACGGCCCGGGAGATCCACGATTTTGTTCCGTATCTGGCCACGTCGCTGCGCGCGGGTGGAGTCGGCTCGACAAAGATCATGATCGCGGAGGAATCTAGTTGGTCGGACGATCTGGCGTCGGGCGCGATGGCTGACCCCGCGGTGGCCGCGCAGGTCGGCATCCTAGCGGCGCACGGCTATGCCGGCAGGATCAGGCCGCTGACCGCCAAGGCGGCGCGGCTGTGGCAGACCGAGGACAGCAGCCAGTCGAATACTTACGATGGGAGCATCGCCGACGGAATTGTCTGGGCCCTCAAGATCCACGGCTACCTGAAAGATGCGGAAGTGAACGCGTGGTTGTGGTGGTTTCTCACTGATATGCCGAGCCAGGGTGAAGGGACAGACAATGCTGCGTTGACTGACATCAAAGGGAACGTCCCCAAGCGCGCGTACGTTTCCGGGCAATGGAGCAAGTTTGTGCGGCCAGGGTGGTCGAGAATCAATGTAAGGTACGGTGGTCCGTTGGCGATCACGGCCTTTAAGGACCCGGCGGGTCGGTCGTTCGCGATCGTCGCGGTGAACCCGTCGCACTGGCCGCTGAGGCAGAGATTCTCTTTCGATGGTGCGGCAGCGACACAAGTTACTCCGTGGATCACGTCGGGAAAGTGGTCTCTTGCTGCTCAGGTGCCCGTGCAGGTGAGCGCGGGCGGATTCAGTTACGAGTTGCCGGCTCGCAGTGTGACGACCTTTGCTGGCAACGCTGTTCCAGCTCAGTGATGCGGGCGAGGTTTGGAATAGGGTAGGAACTCAAGGAAGGGAGTGGCAATCTGATGGGGAATGTACTCAAGCCGCGGCCAAATCCCTCGCTCTTATCGATCATCATCCCCTGTTGCAACGAGGAGGAAAGCCTGCCGTTATTGCGGGCTGAGGTTACCGGCTTTCTCGAGAGCTGCAGTTGGCCATGTGAGATCGTGCTGGTCAACGACGGAAGCTCGGATCGGACCATGGAACTCGCGGCGGCGTGGTGCGGAGCGGATCGCAGGATCAAGGCCCTGAATCTGTCGCGGAACTTCGGCCACCAGTATGCAGTGACGGCCGGGATTGACTATGCCGCCGGCGATGCGATCGTATTGATCGACGCGGACCTGCAGGACCCATTTGCGGTGATTCACGAGATGGTGGACCGGTATCGGGAGGGGTACGACGTAGTCTGTGGGCAGCGCATCGTGCGATCCGGCGAAGGCACATTGAAGAAGATCACCGCGTGGTTTTTCTATCGTATGATGCGTGTGTTTTTCCTGAAAAGCTTGCCGAAGGACGTGGGCGATTTTCGGCTGATGTCGCGCCGTTGCGTCGAAAGCCTGCGAACCATGCGGGAACTGCACCGGTTTCTGCGCGGGATGGTGGCGTGGATAGGATACCCACAGACATGCGTGCGGTATGAGCGCAACCCGCGGGTCGCGGGCACGACGAAGTATCCCTTGCGGAAGATGATTCGGCTGGCTTTGACGGCGGCAGTTTCGTTTTCGGCGCTGCCCTTGCGCATCAGTTTCTTCGGTGCCGGGTTGATGACCTGTGTAGCAGTCGAAGAGGCGATCCGTGCTCTGATCGCTCATCTCTCCGGCAAAACAGTTCCCGGTTGGACATCGCTGATGGTGGTTCTCTGCCTCAGCAATGCGGCTCTGATGGTCGCGGTCGGCATATTGGGAGAGTACGTAGGCAAAATCTACGAGGAAGGGAAAGGCAGGCCATTGTATCTGGTTGCGGACACGTGGAATGTTGCGGAAACGGACGATGATCGCGAGTTGGCGAAAGCGGGCTCTACGCCAAAAGGCAGCGAATGGATTCCAACATTTGTCGGAATAGAGAGGCCGTAGCTTCAATAGATTGAAACGCCCCATCCTTGCGAAGTGTTCACCTGAGGGTTTCTTGCCTCCGCGCCAGTCCGTCGCCAATCCTCGCGAGGTTTTGGCGCCGGTCACTGGGTATCGCCCGGAGCTTGATGCCGTCCGCTTTCTTGCATTTCTGCTCGTTTTCTCTCATCACTCCGTCCTCGAGATTCTCTCCTTCAATGAAACTGGGCACTTCCATGCCTTCGTCGGGGATGAGGTCTGGAAGATCCTGATCGGAATGTTCAGTGCCTGCGGAATGGGCCTATGTCTCTTTTTCTGCCTCAGTGCTTATCTCATCACGGAACTGCTCTTGAGGGAGCGGGAAAAGGTCAAAGCCATCTCGGTGCGGAACTTTTACATCCGAAGAGTCCTGAGGATTTGGCCTCTCTACGTCTTCGGACTCCTGCTGGGAATCTGCTGGGAGTTGACCGACCATGCAGGCAGCCAATGGCCGCGCCTAGCCTGGTACGTGCTTTTCGCAGGCAATATCTATTGCGCGCGCTTCGGCTGGTCCGGCAATCCAATGACGCCCTTATGGAGCATCTCCATCGAGGAGCAGTTCTATCTTATCTGGCCCTGGGTCATGCGCTTTGCCTCCCGTCGCGGGCTTTTTCTCTGCGCCCTGCTCTTTATCCTCTTGGCCAATGTCACCCTCTTCATCCTCGGTCAACGCCACGCCAGCGCCGACACCACCGTCTGGGCCAACACCTTCGTCCAATTCCAGATGTTCGCTGCTGGAATCCTGCTCGCTCTGGCCCCCAAACGCACGGTGCGCGGAGGCGCAGTCGCCGGGTTGCTCCTGACGGCCATTGGCCCCGTGCTTTGGTTTGTCGCCTGTTACGTGTTTCATGCCAAGAAGTCCGCCGGCGGCTTGTCTGAGAGCGGCTCATCTCTGGTGATCGGTTATGCCCTGATGGCAATAGGTTGCGCGGCCGTCCTGCAGGGATTCTGCAACCTGGGGCCAGCCCACATGCCACAATGGGCCGTCAGCCTGGGAAGAATCTCCTATGGGCTCTACGTCTACCATCTCTCTGCTCTGCGGATTTGCAGAACCATCCTTCAGTTCCTGCATTTCAGCCGTCCTTTGGAGTTATCCGTCCCCTGCGGCCTAATGCTCACCATCCTGATAGCCAAACTCTCCTACGCCAAGCTTGAATCTCCATTCCTCCGCCTCAAGCGCCGCTTCGAGGTCATCCACACCCGACCCATCGAAGGATTCCCCGCAGTCCATCAGCCCCTGACCCCTGTTCCCCGATCTCTGGTTCCTTAGCCCCTGATCCCTGCCTTCTTCGCTACAGAATCAGATTTGCAAGATGCCTGGAAGTGACTAATCGAATGATCGAACAACACCAGGATGGCTGCAATGTTGTTTGCGCGCTGCGAATAGGGCGCGCAAGCGCGAGAATCGTTGAGAAATTCAGTCCCTGTTCAGCTGTTTCATGTGCATCTTTCTGGAAGTCATCCCCTTTGGATCTCGGCGATCTTCTATCGATGATGGGGTGGTGAGTCGACAGGCTAGACCGCGCCCTGGCCCAATCGTTTCGTCAAGTGCCTCGGTCGCTTGGGATGTGTATCCGCAAATCTGCGCACTGAATCAGGGCACGCAGGGCTGATACCGCAATTATGACCATTTCTTGACGGCGTTCGGAGGAACCGATGACGGTTGACGAGCCCAGCCGAAATTCGACGCGAGTCGTCGGCGTGCCGCCTTTGTTCTGGATGCTTGGCTTGTTGGTCGTCGTGAGCTTTGCCGTGCGATTGGCAGCCTTGAAGTTTTGGGGCACCGGTACCATTTCAGCCGATAGCGCGGAGTATGCAAGCATAGCGGAGAACCTGCGGAAAGGCATTGGTTACGTTGGCATCGCGACACCGGGACTTGAGCTCAACCTTCCGCCGCTCTTCCCCCTGCTTATTGCTGCAGCCTCGTTCGTAACCAAGAGTTATTCAGACGCTGGAAGGCTGGTGTCAATTGTTTTTGGCACCCTTCTTCCTTTGCCGGTCTTCGGCATCGCGTCGCGGCTGTTTAACCGGCGCACGGCATGGGTTGCAGCGGCACTAGCCATATTTCACCCCGTACTGGTCAATTTGTCTTTCACGGTGTGGTCGGAGGGGCCATATGCGACCCTGCTTCTGACAGCAGTCTACGTGGTTCTGCGGGCGTTGGAGCGCTCAACGACTAGGAAATGGGCTTTGGTGGGCGTAATTCTTGGCCTTGCATACCTCATTCGTCAAGAGGCGGCCGCACCTATGTTGCTTGCCGTAGTTTTCCAGGTCACCTCTACGGAGGGATCGCTGGCCCTCAAAGCCAAGCGTGCCATCGTCGCACTTGCGGTCTTTGCCGCTTTGATTACACCGGAAGTAATGTTCCTCTATCGGTCGACAGGAACGGTACGTCTGGAAGGGAAGAGCGCAATGCTCTTCTACCTGAGCAACCGCGTCTTTGCCGCGCAGGCGAGTCTTGAAGGAAATCGCTCTTCAACGGACCGAGGGGACCAAATGTCCTCTTTGCCCAATGTGGAATCCTGGGAGCCATGGACAGTGAAATGGGCATCCAGTGCGATCAATGCAGATCTCCAGCCGACCGGTGTCTGGATGCGTCCAAACGAGGACGTCATTCGAGAGACACACCCAACCCCCAAGTTGCTGGTTCAGGTTGTAAGGACGGCGGTGCGACTGAATGCGCCAAAATTCCTTGAAGCGCTTTCGTCAAAATGGCTCGGAGCGCCGTTTCTGTCCGCACTCGCTCTGCTGGGCGTGGTTCGACGGCCATGGCGGCGGCCGCTGGCGTCGAAATGCCTATTCGTGATGCTTGTGCCGGCGCTCGCAATCGTTGCGACATTTTCGAATATTCTAAACGTTTCAAGGTTCTATTTTGTGCTGATACCGTTTCTCCTGATCTGGGCAGCAAACGGGCTTGTTCAAGTTGGACATTGGGCGATGACCACCAGTGCTGCCGCGGCGTGCGGATGGCTGAGCCCGGCCGCCGCAGCATGGATCGTTCCCGGGTTGCTCGCTTTAGGGATGATCATCTATTCGGTCAACGCGGTGCGAGGGCTCTATGAATTCTTATCGGACTCTAGCTACACTCTCATCGACAGGCAGGTTGGATTGTGGATTCATAAGCAACAGGAAGACCCGGTTAGAATCATGGATCTTCAGTTGAACATCGCATTCGAAGGGGACGAGCAATTTGTCAACTTTCCTTATTGCAGCGCCGATCTGGCGCTCCGTTTCCTCGATAGCGCAAAGGTTGACTATGTCGTTCTGCGACCGAGTGAGAGATTCACGAAGTATTATCAGGACTGGGTGACTAACGGTATTCCCGATCCCAGAGCAAAGCTCGTTTATGTGACATCAGGGACGAATGCCGATCAAATCCTGGTATATCACTGGCAGAGGCGATAGACTATCTCAGCGAAAAGGCCGAACAAGGGGCACTGGATGCGCCAATCGCACCGGGCCGATAAGTGGCGCCTGCCTTCCGAGGAGCAAAGTGCCGGGTTGGAAGGTGGGGAGAAGCCGGCGGCTAAAGGGACTGAAGAACGCATGAACATCAGCGTCATCTTGTGCACGTATAACCGTTGCCAAAGCTTGGCGAAGGCGCTCGACAGCCTCGCTGCCTCGATCCTTCCCGAGGACACCGAATGGGAAATCCTGGTGGTGGACAACAAATCCAAAGATCAGACGTGGGAAGTGGTCGAAGGCTTCTGCCAGCGATATCCGGGGCGTTTCCGTTACCTGTTCGAGCTGCGGCAGGGCAAATCGTTTGCACTCAACTCCGCGCTCCGGGAAGCTCGTGGAGATATCCTGGTATTCGTGGATGACGACGTTAAAGTTGAGCCGACGTGGTTGCACGAGTTGACTGCGAGTCTGCACAATGGCGAATGGGCTGGCTCCGGAGGACGGATTCTTCCTGAGCCCGGATTTTCGCCTCCGCGCTGGCTCGCGCTCGATGGTCCGCGCAATCTTGGCATGGTACTTTGTGCACAATTTGATCTCGGCAATGTGCCCGGCGAACTCAAGGACGCTCCATTCGGGACCAACATGGCATTTCGCAGAGAAATGTTTGACAAGTATGGAGGTTTCCGTGGCGACTTGGGTCCTCGTCCAAGCGAAACGCGAAACGAAGATACAGAGTTTGGCCGTCGATTGATGGCCGGTGGAGAACGCTTGCGTTACGTACCGTCAGCGGTCGTTTATCATGAGGTACATGAAAGTCGAGTGCGCAAGCAATTCTTCCTAACATGGTGGTTTGACCACGGGCGAGGCGACATTCGCGAAACTGGAAAGACTCTAAGAGCCAGGGAAATTGTGAAACTCCTTGGCAGCACACTCCGGACGGCTTTGGGATCGGTGCTGTCGTTTGATCAGGAGCGCCGATTTTATCGTAGGTGCATGGTTTGGCACGCGGCCGGGAAGTTGGTCGAGGCTCGCCGGCAATCGAAGGAGTCAGGATACAAAACAAAGCGGCAACCGGAGAGCGTCTAGCCCTGCATTTTTCGCAGCTGAATACCTTATTATCTGTGCACAGAGAGATTCCTGGATTGCTTTTCTCAAGTTGCCCGCGATATCGAGCCCCAGATGCTCTTTTATGAAACCAAACTACCAGACGTGTTTGAGATTCACGTCGAGCCTCATTCGGACGACCGGGGGTTCTTCGCGCGGTCTTGGTGCCAGAAAGAGTTCGATGCCCACGGGCTTAATTCGAAGTTAGTGCAGAGCAATATTTCGTTCAACATGCGGAAAGGAACGCTTCGTGGCATGCACTTTCAGGCGCCGCCTCATGCGGAGGCCAAAATCGTGCGCTGCACTCGGGGAGCGATCTACGACGTCGTGCTGGATCTGCGTCCGTCATCGCCTGAATATAGAAACTGGATCGCGGTCGTCTTATCCTCCGCAAACCGTCACATGGTATATGTCCCCGAGGGATGCGCGCACGGCTTTCTGACCCTTGAAGATGAGACCGAGGTTCTTTACCTGATGTCGGAGTTCTATGATGCAGAATCGGCGCGCGGAGTGCGCTGGAACGATCCCGCATTCCAGATTGCGTGGCCGGGGAGAGTAGAAGTGGTTTCTGAACGGGACGCGGCATACTCCGCTTTTGTATAGGCCTGTGAGCAACTTGAAGGAAATCGAGCGGACGGACCTGGCGGAAATCGGCAGCGATCTTCATGGCTTCGCTGCAAGCCTTTACCCAATTTGCCGGAGTATCACCGGCAACGGGATCAGGCAGACTCTCGGCAGGATTCAGGATCGGATTCCTCTGCGCATCCACGAGGTGCCCACAGGGACGGCCGTCTTCGATTGGATAGTGCCCAAAGAGTGGAACATTCGGGACGCATATATCAAGGCGCCTGGCGGGAGGCGCGTGGTCGATTTCCAGCAAAGCAACCTGCACGTGATGAGTTACAGCACCCCTGTGCACGCGACACTGCCATTGAATGAGATCAGGCCGCATCTGTTCACAATTCCGGATCATCCCGATTGGATCCCTTATCGAACGTCATACTACGAGGAAGACTGGGGATTTTGTCTGTCCCACAACCAGATGCTTGAGCTTGAAAACGTCGACTACGAGGTATGCATCGACTCTACACTCGAAGATGGGCACTTGACTTATGGAGAATGCTATTTGGCCGGGCGTTCTCAGGACGAGGTTTTGATCTCGTGTCATGCTTGCCATCCATCCCTTGCGAACGACAACCTCTCCGGTTTAGCCGTGGCTACGTTTCTGGCGGAACATCTGTCCGGACGCGATCTCCGCTACTCATACAGGTTCCTGTTCATTCCCGGAACCATCGGGGCCATTACCTGGCTGGCGCAAAACCGCGAGACCGCCGGGCGCATCCGGCATGGCTTAGTGCTAACGTGTATCGGTGATGCAAGTGGGTTTCATTACAAGAAAAGTCGCCGGGGAGATGCCGAGATTGACCGGGCGGCAGCCTGTGTTCTTAGGGATTGCGGCGAAGCATCCGAAATTCTCGATTTTTCGCCTTATGGATATGACGAGCGGCAGTACTGCTCGCCTGGTTTCAATCTTCCTGTCGGCTGTTTTATGAGAAGCGTCTGGGGAACTTTCCCTGAGTATCACACTTCTGCTGACAATCTCGATTTCATCCAACCGGTCTCATTGGCTGGATCCTTTCATGCATGTGTGGCGATTGTGGATGTTCTGGAGGAGAATCGGAAGTACGTCAACCAGAATCCCTTCTGTGAACCACAGCTTGGAAGGCGAAATCTTTACGGGTCTGGGGGCCGGGAATCCGCTAGGAGGGAGATCGATGCGCGGCTTTGGGTACTCAATCTTTCCGATGGTAAGCACTCGCTGTTGGATATTGCGGAGCGATCTGAGATTTCCTTCTCAACCATTAGTAAGGCTGCAAGAACGCTAAGTCAAACTGGCCTGCTGTCCCCGCTTTCTGAGGTCGCTGCCAACTGAGGCTGGACTAACAGACGTTCGCGCTAATAGGATGGACCCGGCGAACTCTTCGTCCTTGCCAATGGCCTTTCGATCACCTTATTATCAATTGTTCTCCTTTGCTCCTGATTCTTCTCGCTGGACTTCGACAAGTGCTTGCCCAGTACTTGTAAGACCATCCGAATGTTTATCGGAATAATGGGCAGTCTCTTTCAAAAGGAATCGTATGAAGGTATTGTTGACGGGTCATAAGGGCTACATAGGCGTTGTAGCGGCACCGCTGTTGGTTGCCGCCGGGCATGAAGTGGTTGGTTTAGACACTGGGCTGTATGCGGGCTGTAATTTCGGCGCAGAGGCAGTAGCCATTCCAGAGGTGCACAAGGATCTCCGCGACCTGACGTGCGCCGATCTGGAAGGCTTCAACGCTGTTGTGCATTTGGCCGCGTTGTCGAACGATCCAGTAGGAAACCTAAACCCGCAACTTACCTACGATATCAACCATCTGGCATCAGTACATCTTGCGAGACTCGCGAAAGACGCGGGCGCAACGCGCTTCGTTTTCTCGTCTTCTTGCAGCACGTACGGCGCTGCCGGCCACGATTTTCTGGACGAGACTTCCGATCTGAATCCCGTTACTCCGTACGGTGAATCGAAGGTACTGGCAGAGCGCGACATTGCCCCGCTTGCCAGCGACAGTTTTACGCCGACATTCATGCGCAATGCGACCGCATACGGAGTCTCGTCACGACTTCGCCTGGACATTGTGCTAAATGATTTAGTCGCGTCGGCGTTCACCACGGGCCGGATTTACATTAAGAGCGATGGTACGCCCTGGCGTCCGATCGTCCATATTCGGGACATTATCGCGGCTGTCGTAGCAGTACTCAATGCACCACGCGAAGCAATTCACAATCAGACTTTAAATGTGGGGCGCAATGACGAGAACTTCCGCGTCCGCGAACTCGCCGAGATTGTTTCCGAAATCGTACCGGGTTGCCGCGTGGAATACGCTGCTGGCGGGGGCCCGGACCTTCGGTGCTATCGCGTCAACTTCGACAAGATTAACCGCATGGTTCCTGCGTTTCGTCCACGATGGACAGCCCGCATGGGCGCTCAGGAACTCTATGACGCATACCGCAGCGTTGGACTCACAGCCGCGGATATCGAGCAGGGACGCTACGTCCGCATCAGCGAGATTCGCCGCCTACAGCAGGCAGGTAGATTAGACGACGCTTTGCACTGGGCAGGGAAATATGCCGGAGCGGCGACGGGCGCCTGAAGGGGATTGCAACGAGATTATGACTACGATGGCGGTTCCTCAGCGAATCGACGCACAGACCGGGACGAAGACTTGCCGCTTCTGCGGTGCAGGACTGCAGCGGACGTTTGTCGACCTCGGGATGTCGCCGTTATGTGAAACGTATCCCTCTGCCGCCGAACTGAATCGCGGGGAGGTTTACTATCCGCTGCACGTCTACATCTGCGAAACGTGTTGGCTGGTGCAGTTGGAAGAGTACGAAAGCGCGGAGAGCATCTTCAGCAATTATGCCTACTTTGCCTCGTACTCGGACTCTTGGCTGAAGCATTGCGAGAAGTACTGCGACGAGATGCGGGCGCGTTTCGGCCTCGGCCCGCAAAGTTTTGTGGCCGAAGTGGCAAGCAACGACGGGTACCTACTGCAGTATTTCGTGCGCGAGGGTGTTCCCGTGCTCGGAATTGAGCCGGCCGCCAACGTAGCTAAGGCCGCAATCGAAAAAGGCGTTCCGACGCTGGTGCGGTTCTTCGGCACACAGTTGGCGAAAGAACTTGCCGCCGGAGGGCGCACCGCTGACCTGGTTATCGGCAACAACGTCCTCGCGCAGGTGCCCGACCTCAACGACTTTGTGGAAGGCCTGGAGGTCCTGCTGAAACCTGAAGGCGTCCTTACCCTTGAATTTCCGCATCTGCTTCGTCTGATCGAACTCAACGAGTTCGACACGATTTACCATGAGCACTTCTCTTATTTCTCCCTGATCAGCACGATCAAGATTATGGAGGCGCATAGGTTGCGCGTATTCGACGTAGAGGAATTGAAATCGCATGGTGGTTCGCTCCGTGTGTTTGCGTGCCGCACCGGCAGCGAGACGCACAGCGTTACGCCGAATGTAGAAGAAGTCATGCACGATGAAGTCAATGCGAAACTCGACAGGATTGAGGGCTACGAGAGCTTCGCACGACAAGTGAAAACGGCAAAACTTGAGTTCGTCGATTTTCTCGTCACGGCTGCCAAACAGGGCGAGAAAGTTGCCGGTTACGGGGCGCCAGGCAAGAGCGCCACGCTCCTCCATTACTGCGGTATCGGCAAAGACCTGATTGAATACACAGTGGATCGCAGCCCGTATAAGCAAGGGCGGCATCTGCCTGGAAGCCGCATACCGATCTACCACCCCGACCATATTCGTGAAACCAGGCCCGACTACGTAGTCATTCTTCCCTGGAACCTAACAAACGAAATCATGCAGCAGTTGCAGTTTATTCGGGATTGGGGTGGCCGCTTTGTCGTGCCGATTCCAAAAGTAACTGTCTTTTGAGAGCAGTCGATCTTTCTACGACACGTGATGAAAGCGGGACGTGAGGTTATGCCCCCCTAAAATCGCCACACATGAGGAGACCCTAAATGAACATCTTTGTCGATTCGACATTGACGAAGATGCTCGTTGCCACGAACCGTATCGTCGGTCAATTTTCGTCTATTCTCCATCTACGATCGCTTTGAAGTTCAGTCGTCTGGCGCAGGAGTTGATCGAAGAAGCCTTCCACCCACTGGATCCTCTCAAGGTCCATGAGAGCGTGGGCGCCGAGAAATGCGCCGCGCTCCTCGCGGTTCTGAAGCCAGCATTCGTTCATCACCTGCGCTCAAAGGAGTGCATCCAAGGAGTGCTGGCAGAAGCCGGGTTCGATCTTGAAAAGACATACTTCGATGTTCCGCGCAAGCGAACGGCGTTTCCAGGAGCTATCTGAAGTCGGGAATTGCCTAGAGCCTGTTATTAACTT
>PLGM01000391.1:62968-66114 GCA_003139795.1 Acidobacteriaceae bacterium
CAAAGTTAATAACAGGTTCTAGGCTTTCCATCCGCATCGCGACACTTGGTGCTCGGCACCGCTTTGCCAGATCAACTGGTGGATGCCCATTTATGACCTGAATAGCGAAAGCTGCATGGCTTTGCACCCTCATTACTTTGACCGGGCCATAAGGAACGAATCGAGCGCTACGACTATCAAAAGTGGAATCTGGAAAGCCGGTATAACGCGGCCAAGCACGTGCAAACGGACACGCGTGTACAACCGCAGGCCGAAGAACCAACCAAATTGGAACCGCAAATCCGGCCGGTCCGCCCGGTAGGCGGTGCGTATCTATTCTCCGCGGCGCAATTGCATTCGACAGTGCCAAACACGTCGAAGGTTACACGCTACAGCATCGACTTCCGGACAGTACACCTCGATGACGTCCTCGGCCGGATTGGAGCCAGCAACATCGAATCTGCGTGCACCGGGACCACGATGGGAGATTACCTCCGCGGAACTGATTTCGCGCATTTTCCAGAGGAGACTATCGCACTGTATCGCGATTGCGCAAAGTCTGGTTCTGTCGTTTCACCGCGGGTTGCTCCCGTTGCACGTGCGACAGCGCGCTTTAGGCAATGAGTCTTCGAAGCATGGTTGATGATTCTTTATCGGAGGTATGTGCATGAAAGTCGTGATTTTCTGTGGAGGAGCGGGATTGCGTCTCAGAGGATACGCTGACGACATTCCGAAGCCGATGGTTCAAATCGGAAATCGACCGGTTCTTTGGCATTTGATGAAATATTATGCTCACCACGGGCACAAGGACTTTATCCTTTGTCTCGGATATAAGGGCAGCGTGATCAAGGACTACTTTCTTCATTACGACGAATCCGTATCCAACGATTTCGTGTGGTCGAAGGGGGGTAAGGAAATCCAATATGTTAACCGCGACATCGACGACTGGACCATCACCTTCGTGGAGACGGGAGCCGCGATGAACGTGGGAGAGCGTCTCAAAGCAGTGGAACCTCATTTGCAAGGTGAAGAGATATTTCTGGCGACCTATGGTGACGGTTTGAGCGATGTTCCATTTCCGGCCATGATGGCTGCCTTCGAGCAAAGTAATGCCATCGCTTCCCTGTTACTGGTTCAACCCACCGCGAGTTTTGATCTGGTCAGCGCTGAACCTGATGGATGGGTGACGAACATCTGCCAATTGGCCCGCACCGACATTTGGATCAATGGAGGATTCTTTATTATGCGTAACGAGATATTCAGTTATATTCAGCCAGGTGAAGAACTTGTCCGCGAGCCGCTCCAACGTTTGGTCCAGAAGAAAGCTCTTCTAGCTTACAAGTACAATGGATTCTGGCAGTGCATGGATACCTTTAAGGACAAGCAGCGCCTCGAAGAACTAAACCAGGGCGAGGCGCCGTGGAAGGTTTGGAGTCATGGATCGCCGAACCAACCGGCGGTTCCATTGGCGCGCGTATGATCCATGTTAGACTGGATTCGGAAGCTGTCCGCCCCCTGAACATTCTCTGTCTCGGCGCTCATTCCGACGACATAGAGATCGGCTGTGGCGGCGCGATCCTGCACTTAGTCGACCAATTCCCAGCGAGTCGGTTTTATTGGGTTGTTTTCAGCGCCCCAGGAGTGCGGGAAGCCGAGGCGCGCCGGTCGGCCGAGCTGCTTGTCGGCTCCAGGCTGAACGGCCCGCTGCTGAAGACCTTCCAGGACGGATTCATGCCCTATCTGGGCAGCGACGTGAAGACGGTCTTTGAAAACGAGTTGAAGCAGATATCACCGGATCTGATCTTTACGCACAACGGGAAAGACGCCCATCAGGATCACCGCTTCATCTCGGAATTAACCTGGAATACTTTCCGCGACCATCTGATTCTGGAATACGAAATTCCAAAATATGACGGTGACCTGGCGCAACCGAGCGTTTATGTCCCGCTTACGCAGGAGATATGCCGAAAAAAGGTGAGCTCCCTTATGGACGCTTTTCAATCCCAGCACTCAAAGCGTTGGTTTGAGGAGAGCACATTCATGGCATTGATGCGTTTGCGGGGAATGGAGTGCAACGCACCCAGCGGCTACGCCGAAGCTTTTTATTGCCGCAAGGTGGTGTTCTGAGGAGGGGGGCTTCTGCAGGCGAAGTACAAGGGAAACTGAGTCGATGCCGCAGACGAGCGACGCGTACTACAAAATGGATTACTGGAGTTCTGTTGGTTGCAGCGCTCGAGGAGATTTGAGAGCCGAACGCAGCCACGCTCGATGACGCCGATTCAGCTATGCACCCGCGTCTCAGCCGAAGGAACAGGCTCAAGACCGGGGCCAGAGCTCAGGAACGTGATTCAAGCCCGTTTCCGGAAGAATGTCCCAGAAATGATCCGCATATGAGCTAGCTAGCTCAGACATCCTGAGATGGTAACTAATATGCTGATTGCCAGTAGGGGAAAAATCTTCCAAGAAAGGGCCATTTGTTGCTTTCTCGAGGGTAATCCGGCAGTGTTGAACTCACGTCGCACATTTCTATGTAAAAGATTCATTTAGGTTTGAATCTGGTAACGCGAAAGTTGCGCAAGAGTAACTCTAGACGGTTATCTCAAATTCAGATGCCTAGGCTAGGCCTTCAGCAAGACGCTCCCCCAAAAAGAGAGTTTGGGCCCCAAAAGGCTCAATCGTGAAGGCGCTCGCCAAGGTTAAGTAATGTATAAGATTCTGATTCACTCTCAATCGGGATACGAATTTGCAACAAATGATGCGTCCTCATACAGCGGCCAATCGCTTCCAGATCAACCTCGCACGCACGGTTGCGCTCAAATCTCCTGGCGTATGTGCATGCTTTTACTCTTGTTCTGCTGCTTGCCCGTCGCCCTAATCGGCCAAGGCACGCTCATGTCTCCCACACCGGAAAGTGTGCTTGCAGGCTCCAGCGCGACCTTTACTTGGACGCCCGGCACCGGTGTCACAGATTATCAACTGTGGCTGGGCTCCACCGGAGTGGGCTCGCAAAACCTCTATGACTCGGGTGCAACGAAGGCTACCACTGTGACCGTGAGCGGTCTGCCGACCAACGGGGTGACCGTGTTCGCCCGGTTCTGGTCGGAAATCAGCGGAGCCTGGCAGTCTGCCGACTCGACCTACACAGAAGCGGGCACACCGGTGCTTCC
>PLGM01000135.1 GCA_003139795.1 Acidobacteriaceae bacterium
TTGTATGGCACGGCCTCGCGCGACCCGCTGGTGCTGGTTGCGGTTTGCATCGTGGTGGCGCTGACTGGGCTTCTAGCGGCTTACCTTCCAGCTCTTCGCGCAGCCGCAATCAACCCGATGCAGGCGTTGAGAACGGATTAGCGCAGCACTCACAGTTGACGCTAAATCGCCAATGCGCGAATCGAGCGGCTGGGAAGCAAATTCCGGGGTTCCGGTCGTCTGACTGCCTCCACGGCAGTTACTGGTTGATCACCTGTCGCGTACGCCCTGCGCCATTGCTGCCCCGAACTGCACATACCCGGCCTGGGACGCCCGCGCTCCAGGTAGGCCCCCCAGGGTCACCGGGAGGGTGGCGATCGCGCTACGGGGCCTGTGGAGGGGTAGGGGCGGTGTTGACCTCAGCCTCCACCGTCCCGAGGCGAGAAGTTCACGGCCGGCGGCGTTGGCCGAACACCAACCGGAATAGGAAGAGAGGCGACTCTCCCCCTATCCTGATTGAATGCCCCCAAGTAATGCGGACAGCCTATACTTCATGAAGGAAACCTCATCATGCTTCAGCCGCTTTCCCTGGAGTTCCAGTGAACGATGCCTCACGGATTGGCGATATTGAAAACCTGGTTGACGAACTGATAGCCCTCTACCTGGCTCAGGCCGCTGATTCACGCGAGTATGCCCAGGCAGCGGTGGCAGGCGAGGGAACTGTAAATCTGGAACGCACCCTTCGCAATCGAGAGGTTCAGCGGGCAGACCTTCACCGCCGGTTTGAGCAGGCGGCCTTCCCTGTATCCATAGTGCCGAACCTCGCTGACCAAACCTGAATTATTGGAGAACGGTGGATTCGGGGGGCGCGGAGGAGGAATTCGAGGCGGAGGTCTCGGTGCACTGCTGACTTCAGTGCCACTTGCGAC
Source organism: Acidobacteriaceae bacterium (assembly GCA_003139795.1). Taxonomy (GTDB): domain Bacteria; phylum Acidobacteriota; class Terriglobia; order Terriglobales; family Acidobacteriaceae; genus Telmatobacter. Next base: position 909 of record PLGM01000135.1, read on the forward strand.
TGAGCCGGAAGACTGTTAGTGCTGGTGGGCCATGCACCGGCTTTAAGGACGGCAAGACCGCTATTGGTGCATCAACGCTGAGTTCAGCTTCGGCAGGGGATTCGCATCGCATTACCCTCCTGAGTCATCCAATGACCTATGAGCGGCGGATTGGTCATCTCGGTTCTGGATCTTGTGGGCATGCGGGCAGGTGAGTCAGCGGGCTCTGCAATTGCTCGCTCAGTGGATTTGGCACAGCATGTGGAGCGGTGGGGATACAAGCGCTACTGGCTGGCTGAGCACCACGCGATCGGAGGGCTGGCTTGCTCGGCCACTCCTGTGCTGATTGGGCACCTTGCTGGGGCGACGAATACGATCCGAGTGGGCAGCGGTGGCGTGATGCTCCCAAACCATGCGCCGCTGGTGGTTGCAGAACAATTTGGGACGCTGGATGCGCTCTATCCGGGGCGGATTGATCTCGGTCTAGGACGCGCTCCTGGCGGAGATTCACACACCATGCGTGCGCTGCGACGGGACTTGCACCAGAGTGGAGAGGATTTTCCCGAACTTCTGGAGGAACTGCGAAGCTACCTGGGAGCTGAAAAGCCGGGACAGTTGGTGAAAGCGATTCCAGGTCAGGGCAGCAATGTGCCGATCACCCTGCTTGGTTCGAGCGGCTTTAGTGCCCAATTGGCAGGCAGGCTGGGCTTGCCATTCGCATTCGCCGCGCACTTCGCTCCTGAGTACCTTTACGCTGCGGCAGAGTTGTACAGCGAACAGTTCCGGCCAAGCGAAGCACTTGCGAGACCATATCTACTGGTGGCGGTGCAGGTGATTGCGAGGGAAACGGATGCTGCTGCGCGGAGGTTGTTCACAACTTCGCAACAGCGGTTTCTGCGGTTGATCCGGAATCAGCCGGTAGAGTTGTTGCCCCCGGTAGACTCGATGGAGCCACTCTGGCAGGATTGGGAGCGAGCAGCAGTCGAGAGCAAGATGAGCGCAGCGATTGTGGGATCGGATCGAACCGTAAAGGCGGGGCTGGAGAAGCTGGTGACCGATACCGGGGCCAGCGAGGTCATTGTGGTTTCTGATACCTATGAGCATGCTGATCGGCTGCAGTCGTATGAGCGAGTGGCCAACGTCGCCAAGACAATCATGCCCGCGCCGACAGTGGCGATGGTCGGGTCACATTTGCGAAGCAGACCTGAAACCCAGGAAGGCCGGCGATTGTCTGGCCAGACCAAGTTGACTAGCTGAGTTTAATGACCAGCGAGTCATTGGAGGGGCGGGTTTCGGGAATCTTGATGACGAGGCCGTCCGGCTTCCATTCCCAGCGGATCAGTTGCGGAGATCCAAGCAGCTCAGCTTTGCGGAGTGCGCCGAAGGGCAACGGGGTGTCGCGGTTACCCGCCTGCACGGGCGGCGCCATCGCCCAGACGCACCTCGGCCATCGAACGCGGGCTGAAGAAGTTCGGCGCCTCGATCCAGTTCAGGATTGCCAGGCTGTTTGGGAAGACGATCGAATGTCTGTTGACGGGGGTACCCAATCACTGCGAACGGCTGCTGTGTTCATGGACTAGATCATTCCACCCTGCCACAGCCTATGCTGCGCCATTCCGAGCGCTCGCCGCATTCAGCTTCTTTATCGAGTCCGCATCCAGTTTCAGTTTCGTGGCTTCCGCCAGATCGGCAAGCTGTTTCTCATTCGTCGCGCTGGCAATCGGAGCTGTAATTCCAGGCTGGGCAAGCAGCCAGGCCAGCGCCACCCGCGCCGGAGTCGATCCATGTGCATTAGCCACTTCATCCAGTGCCGCAACCACCCCGAATCCCCAGGGGTTCAGATATTTTTGCACCATCGCCCCGCGTGCGGCCTTCGCTGCGTCCTGCTGGCTGCGGTACTTGCCTGTCAGAAAGCCCGCTGCCAGCGAGAAATATGGGGTAGTGCCCAGATGATACTTCAGCACCACTGGCAGCAGGTCCGTCTCGTACGCAGGCCGCTCCACCAGGTTGTAGTGCGGCTGCAGCGAAACATAGCTTGCCAATCCATGTTTCTTGCTGGTCTCCAGCGCTTCCGCCAGACGGGCTCCGCTGTAATTGGACGCGCCGACATACCGGACCTTCCCCTTCTTCACCAACTCGTCGAAGGCTCCCAATGTTTCTTCCAACGGAGTCTCCGGATCGTCCTTGTGCGCCAGATAGAGGTCGATATAATCCGTCTGCAGCCGCTGCAACGAATCATCAACCGCCTGCCGGATGTAGGCCGCCTCCAGCCCCTTCTTGCCCGTGCCCATCTCCATTCCGACCTTGGTCGCCAGAATGACATCCTTGCGCTTCCCGGTTCTCACAAACCACTTGCCGAGAATCGTCTCCGACTCACCACCATGGTTTCCCGGAGCCCACCGTGAATACACATCCGCCGTATCCACAAAGTTCAGTCCGGCAGCCAGCGCCGCATCAAGTTGCCTGAATGATTCTGCCTCGGGCAGCGTCCACCCATAGACGTTTCCGCCCAGACAAATCACCGGCACTTCGGGCCCGTCAGATCCTAGCTTCCGTCTTTCCATCTGCGATTCTCCTTTGATGCTTTGATGCCGCACAGCCGCCTGAGGTCTCACTCAAGCCGCAGGGATTCAACCCGCCGCTGCTCCCACTCATCTACGTAGTCGCGGTCGATCCGGTCCTTGCGATTCTCTCGTTATTCCCGTCCGCGGCGCTTCTTCCGCTCTTCGCGGTCCTCGCGACCATCGCTCATCCCCCTCCCCACATCAGTCAGAAACCAAGGCTGCCTGCCGCCCAGCGGGTGTCCGTAAGACCTCCTGCCAGTAGTCAACCACCGACACAGACGCGCCAATCCTGGTGATTTTTGGGTACGCCTCGGGTACTGGACAAATTGTCCAACTTCGCCCAGAATATTTACCGCGGCTTGGTACTTGCCAATGGAGGCCTTGTTGGCGACAGGACTCAGTGTTCGGGACAATGGCCGGCGAGCGGCAGGAATTTGTCAGGGGCGGGTGCTGAGAACGCGCTAGGGTCTCGCGGACGGGCCGCCTTCTAACAAACCTAGGTGCACCCAGGATTTCGTGATGGACTCCGGTTTCGGTTCGGGATGATTGTCGACCAGTCACAACCAAGAGTCGAGTGAAAACAATGTGATCTCAGGGCAAACGCATCTTAATCGCTATATGCAAGAAGGGTTTGGCAGGTTGAGATGTGGGGATGGACAGTCCCCTGAAGTATTTCGCCGATTTGCGCGATCCGCGGGTGGATCGGACGCGCGAGCATTTACTGGAAGAAATTCTTTTGATCACCATCGCGGCCGTCCTGAGCGGGGCCAACGGGTGGAACGAGATCGAGGACTATGCGCATTCCAAACACGAGTGGTTCAAGAGTTTTTTGACTCTTCCCAGCGATATTCCCTCGCACCGTACCTTCAATCGGGTCTTCTCGGCTCTCGATCCAGAGGAGTTGGAAAAGGGTTTTGTGGCCTGGGTGTTGTCGATTGCCAAGTTGACGGCGGGCGAAGTGGTGGCCATCGACGGCAAGACGCTGGGGGGCGCCTCGGAGCCAAGCAAAAAAGGACCCGACAAAAAAGCCATCGTGCATATGGTCTCGGCCTGGGCCAACACCAACAGCCTGGTGCTCGGCCAACGCCGCGTCGATGAAAAGTCCAATGAAATCACGGCGATTCCTAAACTTCTCGACGCGCTGGAGTTAAGTGGAACGGTAGTGACCATCGACGCGATGGGCTGCCAGCAAGCCATCGCGGAAAAGATCATCGACAAAAAGGCCGACTATATTTTGGCGGTCAAAGAGAACCAAGGCCATCTTCTGGAGGAGATCGAAGATCCGATACGGTCAGCGAAGACAGCATTATTCCCCAACTCAGCACCAGCTTGTTCAGGCTCAACTCAGCCGCCAAACGCTTCAGGGAATCTCTCTGCCCCCTGATACCGGCATTCATGCCGATATCAGGGGGCAGATCCTGGCTGATTGCCAACTACGGCTCTCTTCTCCCAGGCAATGCGCTGTTCTCATGCTTCGCCAGCGTAATCGCCAGCGTGATCACGTAGCGGTTGTTTGGCAGCTCGATCGATTGGACTGTCTTGCGCCCATCCAGCGGCAGAATGTACTGGTAGAGGTTGAAGGTCCGGTTGTCCTGCGATCCGTCGTTATAGTCGCGATACGGCATGGCGAAAACCTCGGACTCGTTGGTAAACTGCTGCGGTGAGTACCAGTCGCTGAAGCTCTGCGTCCTCTTCTCCCTGGAGCCGTCCGTATACGCGATCACCACCTGCTGCTCCGTCTGCGCTCCCTGGATACCTGTCCCCAGGATGCGAATCTGGTCGTAGTGGCCCGCAGGCAAAGGAATCGCCGTGCCCGTTCCATACGTAATATTCGGTTGATTGGCGGGGGCAATATCGTACCGCACGCCATTCACGACAACACCTCGCGCTCCACTTTGATCGCCAAGCAGGTTCGCGGAGTATGCCGCTCCACCGCCATCGAGACCGCCGCTCTCCGAGAACGTAGTTCCATCCGTGTAAATTCCCGTGGCATCGAATGCGCTTGCCAGGTTCACCTGTGTTCCCAGATGCGGGCTCACGAGAGTAGCTGTAAGCACAAGCACGTTCGAGTTATTCGGCAGCGTCAGGCTCTTCACCTGCTTGCCGGCGTCGAGCAGGAAGGCATAGCCGTAAAGGTTGAACTGCCGTGTATCCTCCGTGCCGTTTTCAATGTTGCGATACGGCATGGCGACCGCTTCCGCTTCGCCCAGGTTGCTCGACGGCGCATACCAGTCGCTGAAGCTCTGCGTGAACTGAGATGTCGTGCCATCGGTATACGTCACCGTCAGCGGCTGCGCGCTCTGGTTGCCGTTGATTCCGGTAGCCAGCAGTTGCAGCGTAGTGAAGTTGCCAGCCGGCAGTGCGATCACCTGACCTGTTCCGGCAACCGCGTTGGCAACATTCGGCTTGCCGAAGTTGAACTGGATGCCGTTGAGCACGCGCGACAGCGTCAGCAGATTGGACGAGTAGGCATAGCCGGCAAGCCCGCCTTGTTTGCTGAAGTTCGTGCCGTCGCTGTAAATCGCATTGACGTTGTAAGCCGAGGAGAGACTGACCGGAATTCCCTCGCCCCATTTGCCAGTAGCCGCGCTTACGGCAAGCACTGCGGACGAGAAGCTCTGGGTGATAGATCCAGACTGCGCGCTTACGGCGACCAAGTTGTTCATGCCGGTCAACGCCTTGCTGTCTGCAACCAGCGCCAGCGTGCTGGTGTCAGACTTCTTACCCGGCAGGATCGCCGAGAACACACCGGAAGGCAGTCCGCTGGTCAGGGAGAAGTGCACCCGGCCGGTGAATCCGTTCTCCGGGGATGCAGTCATAGTGGCAGTAATGTAGTTGCTCTGGTCGAGGTAGAGCGTCGTCGGCGATATCGTCAGCCCGAAATCCGGCAGAGCAAGCGATACATACGCGGCCTGCGAGATTCCCTGGCTGGCTCCTGTCACCACGATCAACAGATTTCCCGCAGGGGTTGAGCTGGTCGTTGTGACGTTCAGCGTCGCGGAGCCGGCTCTGGTAATCGAAGACTGATCGATCGTAGCTGTCACGCCCTCTAGCGCGCCGATCGTCGTCACTGTCAGGTTTACTGTTCCGGTGAAGCCGTTCGTTGGCGTGACGGTAATCGTCGTCTGGCCGCTCTCGCCCGGTTTCAGAGGGATCGTCGCCGGGGAGGCCGACAGGGTGAAGTTCGGGGTGCCCGTTGACGCTGGCCCCAGGACATCCAGCATGGCCTGGCCGTTCGGACTTCCCCATCCGGTGACCAGGTCGTATCCGGAGACTGCGGTGAACAGATCAGGACTGCCGCTGTTGAAGTTGTTGCCGGTCGTAATGTCGTGGAAGAGGTTCGCATAATTGGGGGTCTGGCCAAGACTGTAAACCGACGTGTTCAGGAATCCGATCGGATGACCACTCGCATGCTCGTTCGCGAGCGACAGGTAGGCGGCCCACCGCGGCGACGAAAGGCTCGTGCCTCCGATGCCCGTGGTGCAACTTCCGTTCGCGCAGAAGTAGTTGTCGGTGTTCGCCTCCATCGAGACGTCAGGGATGTTGCGATAGCTCGTCGATCCCTGGTTGGTTGAGTTGATCACCGAAACCTGGTAACTCGGGATTGGCGACTGTGTGTTCCATCCGCCGCCGCTGCCGACCCAGCCTGATTCCGATACCCATGTACCGCCCGGTCCCGAAGTCGTCAGGTCCGTGCCACCCACCGCGGTGATGTTTGGACTGTTGCCCGGATATCCCACCGAGCCCACATTGGCGCCGCTGTCGCCGGAGGAGACAAAGACGTTCTGTCCCTGCGCCTGCAGCTCCATGAAGACCTGCTCGTAGCCCGGTTCCGTCTCCGGCGTGCCGCCCCATCCGAAAGAGAGGCTGATCTGCTTGGCAACATCGTCCTCGGCCGCCTGCGAGAAGGCCGTCTGCGCATCGGTGTTCGGGCCGTTGGTCTCGTAAATGATCAGCGCCGAGAGCTGCGGCGCCATGGAGATGGCCTGCTCCATATCGATCACCTCTTCGCCGTCATCGCAGCCGCCGGTCGTCGGCGTTCCGTAGCAGATGCCGTCAACGCCCAGCAGCACGTTGTAGATGGGCACATCGAGCGGCTGATTAATGGAGCTGAAGTAATTCTGGACGTCGCTGAGGTTGTAAGGCCCAAGCTCGACGAGCCCTACAGCCTGTCCCGTGCCGTCGAGCGTCACGCCGGGAGCGTAAGCCGCGCGCATATCGCTGCCCAGGAACTGCCCGTTCGGTCCTGATCCTGTCGTGTCGCTGTGCGCTACCTGGCTGCTGTTCGCCTTCTTCAGCATCGGGTGGGGCAGGTCATAATTGCTAAAGCCGTGAATATCCAGGATCGGCAGTCCTGCCTCAACCGTCGGCTCCACGTTCGGGGCAAAGAACGTGCGGTTCCCGGTCAGATGCTTGTATTCCTTCATCGTCACTGCGAAGGTCTTGTTGATCACGGAAACCGGGGCGCTCACGTTCACCAGCAGTCGATTGGCATGCGTGCGCGTCACTGTCCTGCCCTTTGATTTCGCATAGGCGATGACCTTGTCGTAGTCAGCCTGCGTCGGACCGAACTGCTCCGTAAACTGCTGGACGGTGAGGTACTTGCCATATTGCGGACTCGATGGATCGTACAGTTGCTGAATCAGTGTCTTAAGCGCCTGCTTGTTACGCAGCGGAAGCGAGATCGAAAGACCGAGCTGCTGCGAGGCTGGGAGTGGCCCTGTGGTTTGCGCGTCCGAGGGAGCCGCAAAGCTTTTAGGCAACCTCACCTGCTGTGCCTGCGCTGCCGTCGTGAGCCACAGGCCCATAGCCAGGAACATCAGGGTGGAAAGGAAGAACAGTGTGCGAAGGTTTCTTCGGTTGAAATCGCGCATGACTCATATCTCCATTTCATAGATTTGATTACTACGCAGGAACTGCGTCAACAACAGTTTCAGGGTGTTTTTTGAGCTGGACCGATGGTTTAAAATCCCGCGGATGGTTGGGGCTTTTACGAACATCCCGACCGGCGCTATCTCGCGTGGGGAACCGTCCAGCACCGGCCAAGGGAGTCCCAGCTCGTTGTGGTAACGATTCCATGCAAGCAGAAAATCGATCGTCCCTAAACGCACGTCAAAACACTCCTGCAGAACCGTGCCGGTCAACGGATCTCAACCAGGTTCGTCGAGTCGGCGGTCAATGAAATCATCGCGAAACGGATGGTGAAGAAACAACAGATGCGATGGAACCGGCATACCGTCCTGAGGTTTCTAGACGTTCGCATTCATGTGCTAAATGGGACTTTGGAAGACGCATTCCGTCATTGGCACCGAGGCTTCCGGCCTGTCCCTGACCAAGCCAAGCAGGTTCTGTCAGCATGACCAGACCCCAACTTTGCACACTCTCATAATTCAGCGTCTTGAAGCAGAGGCAGGCATCTCGAACTCCGACACGACGCGAATGCCGCGTGCTCGGGCATATGCGGGGCGAGAGCTAGTGCTTTTGCAGCAGGATGTCTCCGCTGGCGGCTCCCTCGACCTGCCCGGACACCTGAACGGTTTCTGCGACGCCAGTAATGTCAAGAACCAGTTCATCCGTCTTTCCGTTGACGGGCTTGAGGAACTTAGGCTCCTCGACATCGTGCAGTTTGAGCACGACATTCTTGAGGCCAGTGACCATTCCCGTGCTGGGGACGAATCGGAGACGATATTGCTTGGCGGCATCGATCTTGGAGGTCAGGTCGATGGAGAAGGCGTTGTCGCGCCAGCGGCCTACGGTGTTGACCGCCCATATCTGTGGAGCGGCGCTCCAGTCGCTCGGCGGAGGCGCGGCCGTGCGAAAGACCGCCAGACTGCGGAAGACCGGAGTTCCAACGCTTCGGGTGGTTACGATGCGCAGCGCATCCACGGCAATAGGTTCAACGGGCTGAATGTGTTTATGACCGATGGAGGTGCCTTCGCCGAGCGTGTGCCATGTGCCACCGGTAAGGCCTTCGATGCGATACTGTCGTACGCGTTCGCCCTTGGCAATGTCTTCCTGCAAGATGACGGTATCGATCTGCGTTGAGGCGCTGAGATTCAGGGTTGCCTCGACGCCGTGCCCCGCAGTCTCGGCCACGGGCTTTGCAAAGCGCTTCCGAATCTCCAAACCGAAAGACCGTGCCGAGGCGCAGTCGGAATCTGAAAGCAGCCCCTCGCGGTTTGCAGGTATATTGAGCAGCAACTGGGCGCCTCGGCCAACCGAACGATAGTAGATCGAGAGCAATTGATCGGGAGTCAACACCTTCTTCTCGTTCTTCGTGCTCCAGAACCATTCGGGACGCCGGATGGAGACATCGACTTCATTCGGCAGCCAGGCGTCTCCATCGGGATCGCTATTCAGTGAGGTTGCCGTTCCGGTCTTTGCTTCGGCGCTGTCGATGCCGTTCCAGCAGGGATTCGGCGCAAAGCCATCCTCGTTGCCGACCCAGCGAATGGTCGCCGAAGGCCCCTGAAAAACCATGGCATGAGGCTGATACTTCACGAGGAGATCGCTTACCGGAGTGGCCGTAGATCCGTCAAACCAGACTTCAACCAACTCTCCGTAGCAGCAAAGGATCTCAGTCAACTGCTGACGGTACATTGCGTCGTAGCGGGCCTGCAACTCGGGCGTTTTGCAGACGCCGCCTGTATTCGCGCCGAAGTGATCGTCGCGCGGGCAGACGTAGACACCCAGCTTGAGACCATGTTTGCGGCAGGAGGCGCCGATGTCCGCCATAACGTCGCCACGACCTCCGCGCCACGGTGTGTTGCGAATGCTGTAGTCCGTAGTTTCGGTCTGCCACATGCAGAACCCGCCCTGATGCTTGGCCACGAAGACGATGTACTTGGCGCCAAGGTCGACAGCGGTACGCGCCCATTGGTCCGTATCCAGGTTCTTTGGATCGATCTCAGCGAGTGGTGTACTGAGGTTGTCGGATTCCGTGTCCTGCCAGGTATTCGGCGCGAAATGCACGAACATGCCCAGTTCCAGATCCTGCCACGCGATCTGATCGGCCGAAGGCACGGCACGTGGAGTCTGTGGGGCCGATTTACCCGATGCCTCGCGCACGAGTCCGGCCGCCGCAGCGGGTACTGTCCAACGCAGTCCTGTTGCCAATCCAAGCTGCGCGGATCCCATAATCATTTGACGTCGCTTCATAGCTCACTGTCCGCTTGAAAAAAGAGCCGCCCCATACTGAAATGAGGCGGCTCCTGGTTATAGCTCTTCTAGAAGGTTAGACGACCGGCGACCTGAATGACGCGCCCATCGGGTAGTAACCCGCTGAACCTCGTCGAATTGATCTCACCGGCGCCTCCTCCGGTAATGCCGTTGTTCGGATCGCCAAAGGATGGAGTGTTCATGACATTGATTGCGTCTGCACGCAACTCAAAAGCAGCCTCACGGTATGGCAGCTTAAAGTTCTTGAAGAGAGACATATCAAGCCGGTTGAAGCCCGGCCCAGCGACTGTCAGCCGCCCGGGCTGCCCATACGGCAGCGTTCCAGCCTGGCTTAGCAGGACTGCATTGCCACCCGCGGCGACGGCAGCGTTGTATTGCGCCACAGTCGAGTACGCAGTCGGCGGCTGGGAAAAGGCACAAGGGTTGAACCAGTGCGCTATCGTTCTAGTCTGCGTTGCGCACTCTTCGTTCCGCTGGGTGACCGGGTTGGGTGTGCCCCCGGAAACGAATGGGTCGCCGATGCGGAACAGTTGCGGCAAAGCGATCGGCGTGCCGGTCTGCACCTGGAAGATGGCCGTGGTTTTCCAGCCGCCTGCCAATGCGTCCACGAGACCACCATAATTCAGGAACTGCTTCCCTTTGCCAAACGGCAGTTCGTACTGCGGCGAGAAGGTAAACCGGTTACGCACGTCAGTGGCACTGGCGCCATACTCGAACTTCAAACCGAGAAACGCGGGATTGCCGGCCTGGCCTCCGTCGGTCCCTTGGATTGGCTGGACGGCGTCGTCGAGACTGTGCGACCAGCTATAGCCCGCCAGGAAAGACAGGCCATGCGAAAGCCGCTTGTCGATCTTTGCCTGGAGCGAATTGTAGTCGGCTACGCCCTCGTCGGTGACTTCAACGATATTGCCGAAGTCGTAGAACGGCTGATAAAGCTGGCTATTCGCGCCGTTGGGAGTGACGCCCGGATATTGGTTCGCGGCATAGCTGACCCGCAGGTGACGGGTCACATTGCCCTGATACCCGAGGGTGAACGAGATGGTGGGAGTGAGACTTTGCTGCAAGCCCAGATTGTACGATTCCGTGTAGGTGCTCTTCGCATTCTGGTCCTGACCGAAGAGCGTTGGCAACTGCGCATTTGCTTCCAGGCCGGCGTTGGAGGTTGCCGCCGCCCCGAAACCGGTCTCGAGCGTCTGGCCGTTTGTGTGACATACGATGCCTGTGGCGACGGTGTTGTAACACTGGTTCGGGTTCGGGTTAATGGAACTGGTCAGGAAGAACGGCGGGTTGTTGTACAGGTTCAAGCCCAACCCGATGTTCTCCTGGCCGCCGTAGAAGAAACCGAAGCCTCCCCGAACGACAGACCTCTGCGTGGGTTGAAAGGCGAACCCGATGCGCGGTGCAAACTCGTGGTGGTCCGGGTTGACCAGGGATCGATTGGAGGTGTACTTGATCGTGATGTTGTCATTGGCAAAGTCGGTCGCAAGGAAGGCGGGAATGGGGTAGCTGCTCTGCGACTGGGGGATGAAGAACGTCCCACGTCCCTGATTCATGCCGGCGAAGTCGCCGGCGAAGTTCGCCTGGTTGTCGTGCAGTTCGACGAACGGCTGGGTGTATTCCCAGCGCAGCCCCAGATTGAGTGTAAGGTTCGACCGGATCTTCCAGTCGTCCTGGAAATAGGCCGCGTTATACCAGCGGAGATCGCTAACTGGCGTGGTGCTGTTCAAGGCGGCGTAATTTTCCAGGTCCAGCGCAAAGTCGGCAAAGCCTGCACCCGTTATAGCGCCGCTCACGTCTCCAGGGTCACTGGTGTACGTCCCTTTGAATCCCTGGTACCCGGTAGAGTCGGGCGACTGCAACCCGTAAAAGCGGGTGTGCTGGATGTTGGCGCCAACTGTGAAGTTGTGCTTTCCCCAGACCTTCGAGACGTTGTCGATGAACTCAATCACGTCCTGTTTTTCATCGGAGGGCTCGTAGCCCGGGATGCCAATTCCGAGGTTGGACCCGCCGCCGTTGAAGTAGAGGTCCGGGAAACCGCCAAGGGAGGGGCCGAATGGGATGCCGCCCAAACCATACTTCGCCGCAACGTCGGTCTGCGCCCCTGCCGACAAATAGGACGCGTGCAAGTAGTTGTAACCGACACGGAACTCATTGGTGAGGTTAGGGAACCTCTGCGCAGGT
>PLGM01000187.1:0-6344 GCA_003139795.1 Acidobacteriaceae bacterium
TTCACGTTCTCGGGGCCCACGCTACCGGTCACGCTGACTCCGACCCAGGTGGCGACGCTCGAAGTGCAATTCGATCCGACGGCTGCGGGGGCGGCCACGGCTCAGCTGACCATCACCAGCACCTCTTCAACCAACGGTACCGCGGTGATTGCCCTGACCGGCACAGGCACGGCGGCCTCATATGCTGTCGACCTGAGTTGGGATGCGCCCAGTAGCTCTACGGATCCGGTAGCTGGCTACAACGTCTACAGATCACCGAGCGGCAGCTCCACCTACGTGCTTCTGAACTCGTCGGTCGATGCTCTCACCACTTACGTTGACAGCACAGTCCTGGATGGGACGACCTACGATTACATCGTGGAAAGCGTCGACTCTTCAGGGGTGGAGAGTGTTCCGACAAGCCCCATCACGGTGCCCATACCCTGAGTCCGTCCAACCGGCTTGATGTGGCCCGGCACCGAATGTGGGCTGTGACAGTCAGCCTCTGGCTGTGGAATGAAACACGTATACGTGGACAGCGGAGTTCATGCGCTCATGTGCACGAGGAAAAGGACCAGGACGTGGAGAGAGAGGCAAGCTAATTGACTCCCGGCTGACTGCTAGTTAGGGCCTGTTAACACTACTGGGGTAGGTGGCGCCAGGGCCAATTTTTCTCAGTTCTAGGAGAGAGGAGCGACGCATACCGGGTGTCTGCTAGCGACGAATGACGACGAAATGAGGAAAATTGGCCCCGGCCCTTCGGGTTGCGGTGAAAATCCGGCCATACTTCATTCTCGCCCTCGACGGTGGGCCCGCCACAGCCTTCGGGCTCGGCTTCGTCTGGCCAGATTTTCCCTCGCAACGCCACCTGCCCCAGTAGTGTTAACAGGCCCTAGTTGCGACGGTGGCATCTGAGCGATTCCCAACTGGGCAGAAGCTATCAGAGCTGTGATGAGTAGCCGGGCCAAGTACGTCATTCAACTTTCTCCGGGCCCAAGGATAGCAGCCCAACTCGGCGGGAGAAGATGATCAATTGCTGGCTTCATTCGGGAGCGGCCAACAAGGCTGCGAATCTTGCGAGGTGAAAGTCCTCGTTCCGCCAATTGCCTGTAGGCTCCCATCAATTGAATCGGGCTGTCTCATTCCTTCTCGAATCGGCGATCGACCCTGAATACGCATAATGCGGTTGAGCGATCACGCAACTGCGCTCCGCATCCCTTGGTATAGGGAAAGCCGATTTCGAGGAATCTCGGGTTGAATCTCGGGTTGGAGATTTCCGCCTAATTGCTCTAAGTCACGACTGGATTCGAACCAGCGACCTCTTCCGTGTCAATCTAGCAAGATTATGTTTTTCAACGACTTACAACACCGCGGGGACTGCCAAAGTACGCGGAAGTCGTGCAAGACAGGGGAAGTTGTGGGTTGGACTGTGGGTTGGAATGCTACTCCCACGGCTTCATATGTAGCGCCTCCTTAGAGAGTGACGCCCTTTTTGCTCACGGCAAGAAGCAACTCCTCGGCCCACTGATAACGGGATCGCGCCTTGAGCCATAGGGCGGCGTCTTTGGAAACCCACTCCAAGCATTCCAGAATGCTCGAAAGAGCGATATACGGTTGATCTTTGAACCCTGTATATACCTCATTATGCGAGGTTAATATCGGCTCGTGATGCGCGATTCGATTCCGCAAACGGCGGATCACTTCCAGCCGCAAGTGGATGATGCTCCGGGGCGCGGTCGCGTGCGGAAATGCCTTGTGCAGGCTGGGCAGCCAAAGTGTCGAGTGAAACCTTTTGGTGAGGGTGTTCGGCCAGAATCCAAAGGTCAACTCGGCGATCACCTTTCCGGGTAACGCCGTAGGCGGGAGCTTCGCTTTTGCTTCAGTGACCATGTCGTCCATGACAGCGGTCAGCGAAAGCGCCTCCCCGGTAGTGGAGCACGGAAGCGCAACGCCGCCGTCATACCAGGTCGGCGTTCCGAGATCGCGGCGAAGCGTGTAATGGATGCTGTTCCTTACGGCCACTTCAAGCCCATGAAGAAAGCCGAAAAGCGCCTCTGAAATGGCTATGTTGTACTCGTATAGCTCCAGTGCTTCTCCGATATCGCCTTTGGTTGCAGCGAGATAGCGAGAAAGTCTCTCTTGCGAGATGACCCGGTCGATGCTGGCAACGAACTCGGCGGCGTATGTGAACTTTGTGGTTGACATGAAATTGATCTGCGCTATCATTGTAATGAACGCTGCTGGAGCCATCCCTGTCGCAAGGCACATGACCAGGGCTTAGGACGATGAATAGGGGGAAGGGCAACCTTCCCCCTATTCTTTTTGCGGTGGAACGTCTACGGCTGCAAACTAGCCTTTGACGCTGGTCCCGTGCCATTCTCGGCCTCGTCCTGGCCGGATGTTGAGGCGGTTCAAACGGCGGGCAATCTCGCGGAATGTAGCGCCCAGGCTCTGCCTCTCCCGTATGACGGCCAACACCTCCGGCGCGGGTCGCGGCGGGCGTGGTAAGCGACCCCTGGCCTGTTTGCGGGCTGCCGCAAGGCGGGGGGTTGCCAAGCTGATCGCCGCTGTGCTGGAGGAACCGAGGCGCACTACTATCGAACCTCCAACGGAACCGAGGTGGACCTTCTTCTCACGATTCCTGGCGGAGAGCTATGGGCCATCGAGGTCAAACGCACTTCTGCGCCGAAGATCGAGCGCGCTTCCATTCTGCCGGCGCCGATCTCAATCCGCAGAAGCGATTCTACGTGTATCCGGGCGCCAAGCGATTTCCACTCGACGACAGAACGGATGCCATCGGTGTTGTCGAACTCGCAAGGGCATTCCAGTCTGTCATATAGGGGCCAACTCACAATGCTGAGAATGAAGCAGGCATAGCGCATAAAGCTGGACTCACGTCACTTTTACATCGGCGGTCGTTCGCTGGGAACTGCAAAATCCAGGAGAGCAGTCGAAAAGCCGAATTTCGGGTACCGATGGTGATTTGACGCACCTGCCGATTGCCGAGACTCACGGAGAGAATCCAAATCGGCCCGTGGCATTTCCCTTTGCGCTTCTCACAAAACCGGCAACCGGGCTTGTTACAGCGCACCATGCAGCTCAATAATGAACCCGGTAAGGTGGTGGAAGCGTCAGGCATCCGCAGAGGGAGTTGCTTGCGAGAAGCGGTAAGCTGAGCGACCTTATCTTTCATTGTTTTAGGATGACAGAAATCTTGACTCAGCCTTCGATGCAAGATCAAACTGACAAGACGTCCAACAATTGTTGAAGCTAAACACTGCGCTTCTCCCAGGGGTAAAAGGGGGCTACGATCAGTTCTGGAACCATGCACACCAAAGTCATTCACGCCGAGGCCGTGAGCGCGTATTCGCACTGTCCGCGCAAAGCCTACCTTCTCCATTGCACCGAAGACCGCGGCACACCGAACGACTATTCGTGCACTCTTGAGAATGGCGCCAACGTTAACAGGGCATCGTACCTGACCAACCTTCAGCGGACAAACGCATCCACCTGCTCATACAGCGACAGGGCGTTCTCCTCCGGCATCGAGGTTCTCACGGAAGCCAATCTCGATGCCGCCAATGTTACAGCGTATTGCGATGCCCTGAGGATCGTTGGTCAGCGCGGAGACCCCGTCGCGTACGAGCCAACGATCATGGTGGGGACCTATCGTTTGGAAAAAGAGCAGATGCTCAATCTGGCCGTTGTCGGCTATGTGCTCGGACAGTTTCAGAGCAAGCCTCCCACCATGGGATGTCTTATAACGCTTGACGGCGAGTGCCACCGAGTGAACCTTCAGCCGATGTACAAGACGGTCAGTTCCATCCTGGAGCGCATCAAAGGTTGGAGTGGAGATCCACCAATGCAACCACCGCCGGTTGTTCTCAACAAGCACTGCCCATACTGCTCATTCAAAGACGTCTGCAGGCGGCAAGCGGAGGAGGCTGATGATCTCAGTCTGTTAGATCGCATGACGCCAAAGGCTATTCGACGTTACCACGACAAAGGGATCTTTACCGTCAAGCAGCTTTCCTTCCTGTTCAAACCACGGCGAAGGAGACGACGGCGTGCAGCCCAACCCCCGCACTTTGATCTTGAAATCCAGGCTCTCGCCATCAGGACCGGTAAGATCTACATTCAAACGGGACCGGAGATTCAGAATAGCGACATTGAGCTCTTTCTGGATATTGAGGGTGTCCCGGATCGGCAGTTCTCTTACCTCGTTGGCCTGCTCGTACGCGACCACGAGGCTGTGACGCATCACGCCTTCTGGGCGGACACGATAGAAGAGGAAGAATCGATCTGGCGTAGGTTTATCGAGAAGGCAGAAGAATTTCCCGATGCGCCCATCTATCACTATGGGAGTTATGAGGTTCGGGCGATTGAGTCCCTCGCCAAGCGTTTCGGTACGGACGTCAAATGCCTCAGCAAGAGGTTGGTCAATATCAATTCCCAGGTATTTGGTAAGGTCTATTTTCCTGTCCGTTCGAACAGCCTAAAGGCGCTCGGCAAATTTCTTGGCGCTTCCTGGACGGCGTCAGATGCTTCTGGATTACAGAGCGTGGTTTGGCGGTGTCGCTGGGAGATGGTAGGCGAAGCGGCAGACAAAGGGGCATATAAGCAGAAACTCATTTCGTACAACGCCGAGGATTGCCAGGCGTTGCGTATCCTGACTGACAAGTTGGTGAGACTTCGAACCGACGCCGATTCAGAACTAAACGTTGACTATGTGGACCGCCCAAAGCAGAACGCTACCAGTCTCGGTAGTGAACTGCACGCTGCCTTTGACCACGTACTCCTCTACGCTAGTTTTGATCATCCGAAAGGCCGGATCAGCTTTCGGCCTGAAACCGATACGACAAGACGGAAGGGGCCAGGAGCGCCAAAGGGCCACCAAGCTTACGAGAGGACCGTTCCAGCGGGTCGCCGGACGGTCATCCGAGTCGCTTCGAAGAGAACGTGTCCCAAGCACCAGGGAGAGCGGCTTCAGAAGAAACGGGGCAAAGATGCGGAAATCGTCATCGTTGACCTTAGTTTCGCAAATGCTGGGTGCCGGAAGTCAGTGTTGAAGTACGCTGGCGAAAAGCGCTACTGTCAACGGTGCCACCGACTCTATGATCCGCCTATAATCGAGCGGCTTCGCGGACAGACGTTTGGCCACGGATTTCGGGCCTGGGCGGTTTACCAGCGAATTGTTCTCCGGCTTCCATACCGGGTGATCACCCAGGCAATGGAGGAATTGTTCCATGAGACGGCGTCCGCGGCGAGCATCGTCAACTTCGTTGAATCCTTCGCCGCGTACTACCGCCGAACGGAATCGATTCTCGTGAAGGGCCTGTTGGAAAGTCCGTTTGTCCACGTCGACGAGACGCGGCTCAGTATCGACGGCGTCGATCAGTATGTGTGGGTATTCACGGACGGTCGGCACGTTGTTTTCCGATTGACGGAAACGCGGGAGACTGCGATCGTGCGGGAGGTTCTCCGCGGCTATCACGGAGTACTCGTATCGGATTTTTTCGCGGGATATGACGCGCTGGACTGCAGGCAGCAGAAGTGTTGGGTTCACTTAATTCGGGACTTAAATGAAGATCTCTGGAGGTTTCCGTTTGACGAGGAACTTCAGGAGTTTGTCGCAGCAGTGAAAGATCTCATAGTGCCCATTATTCAGGCCATCGACCGATGGAGTCTGAAAGCGGGACACCTCCGCAGATTCAAGAAGCAAGTGGACAGGTTCTACAAAACGGTGATCGAGGGCAGAGAGTACGGCCTGGATGCGACGAAGACTTACCAGAAACGGTTTATGCGATACCGAGAATCGTTGTTCCGCATGCTTGAGGAGGATGGTATTCCCTGGAACAACAACACGGGCGAGCGGGCGATCAGGCATCTTGCGGTGCAGAGGAAGATCTCGGGTAGGCTCTACCAGCGAGGCGCTGTCGACTACCTGGCGCTCCTTGGCATCGCCCAGACGTGTCGATTCCAGGAGAAGTCCTTCCTGAAGTTTCTCTTATCGAAGGAGATTGACGTTGACGGTTTCCAATCTGCGCGGCGGATCAAGATATCAAGGCAGGTCAGTCGCGCGCCCAAGTTATGAGCTTACGAGCCCCGCTGCGGCACCCTGAAAGCAGGGCACTGCCTGATGGATCTCGTCCGTCTTCGTCCCTACGAAGGGCTCGCCCGTTCGCCCCGCGCCAAAGCTGCTCCGGCGGTAGATGTGAGTGAGCTTGCGCCGATTTGGAGAACATCACAAAAAGGTCTGAACAAAGGGCCAACACTGCGGTTCCCAAGTGCAGAAGAGGCTCTGACCAGGGAGATGCAAGTTTTCAAAAAGTGCAAAACTCTAGGCTAGAGCCTGTTATTAACTT
>PLGM01000187.1:6357-18105 GCA_003139795.1 Acidobacteriaceae bacterium
GTTAATAACAGGCTCTAGGGCAGCCACAAGTGCAGCGATCGACGCTAGCATGGTGATAAGCATCGCAGTCACCTCGATTTGATCGGCTTTCACGGGTAGGTTACAACACTCTGACAGAAACACGTCCATTCCCCCAGACATGGGCGCAACAGGGATGATTCTCAACTGTCGCCAACAGCAAATCGCTCATCGAGAACGTCTTGCACCGCGAAAGCTCGATAGGTCCCCATACGCCCCTCCATCCGGGAATCGGGTGTCGGCGAGCATCGCTGGCTAATTTCCAATATCAGTGAACGTGGAATAGCTTTGCTCTTCCTCAAGTCCAAGCTCTGCGGCGGAGTATGCATCCGATTCTCTGCGGCGTTGGAACTCGCGTGTGGCGGTGATGTTCACCTGCTCGTAGATCTTGGTTGCCCGCGCCCTAGCCCCTGCCATGAGCTCCGACGGAACTGCGGGGAGAGCGGTCAACGCGTACTTGATGAACGTGTCGGTCAAGGCAAGATGAAGCTGGCTGACCGTCTCCAGGCTCCGAAACCTATGGGCAAGGCTGTCCGCCAGATCCCCAAAGAGCGAGTAGACGAGCTGCTCAAGGTCGTCGCGCTGGTTGGTGCCCACCATGACAAGGTAGTCGAAAACCTCGTTATCGCTCCTGGCGTGGAGTTGGGCCTTTAAGGCAGCAACGCGCTCTCCCTGAGCGCGATTGAGGCGAACGGTGTAGCGAACGGTATGGGGTGGCTTTGGTCTCGACATGGCAACACTATAACGCACTGTACATTGCAGTAGCAAGGTGACGCACATGGCCAATCTAAAGTACATCGGTGCGTCACGCAGCTCCATTGATAGCAATAGAGATGGGTGGAGAAAACCTTCAAAGTGCGTCTGCGCTTTATGTTCCACTAATACAGCGCTCTGACAGACCCATCCCTGAGACCGATGCTCCGGCGAGACATGGCGGGCCGAAAAGTAGAGACCTGGGCCGGGCAGATTATGCCTGATCGGACGAGATTTTGCCTGATTCGGCCTGATTGCACGTCTAATTGGCTTCGAGTCAGGCATTGTCAGTAGGAATCAGTCTTAATCGGGCGAAATCAGGGAAACTCCGTCCGGCGGGCCTGCGACTTTTGGAACGGCGTTGCGTCTATCGCAATGTACATGGCTGTTATGGAGAAAATCCCGGAGGTCAAACGGCTTGTAGAACTCCTTCAGGCGCGGCGCGAGTTGCTGCCCCTGAAGGCGCTCTTTCTGAAGGGTGCCACAGTCGAGTTGAATGCGGCGCACGCGATTGGGCTTCCGTGGAAAGACATCTGGCGTGTACTTGTCGAGCACGGATACCAAGGTAGCTACCAGCAGTTCTGGCGCATGGCCGTGCGACTGACAGGCACGTCCGCCCACAAGCCTCAAAAGGCCAAGAACCTCCAGCCCCCTCCGGGGGGGAAAGAGATTCAACCTCCGGCAGTCCGTGAAAGCAACCTGACCACAGAGAACAGCGGAAAACCGGAATGGCAAATCCAGAGAGAAGAGCAAATGGCCCGGCTTGATCGCGAGGCGGAATTGAATCGTCAACGGGAGGCACGGCTCCAGGTTAAGAAGGTATTCATTCCGAGCGCATTTGTGGGACGGGATGAGGAATGAGCGCGGCCCTGGGAATGAGTCTCAAGCGCGTGGTCTTCGCGGTCGCCGGGTAGAACGACGCGGGAAAGACGATCATCATGGCGACACTGGCGGTGCGGCACGAGGACGCAGCCTACTTCGCCGCCGTTGATGATCTGCTAACGCAGACCCCAACAATGAAGGCGGAAAAGCTAGGTTTTTGCTTTTGCTTTTGTTTTTCCATGTTCATGCCCGGATAGCTGAAAAATCGGCCTGGGTTGAAGCTCCGGGTCAAGGCCGCGTAGCGCCGCGTTCTACGCGGTTTAGCCTTGACGCGGAGCTGGCCAGGCCGATACTCGCCGAGCCGGGATGGCATTCTGGGAGGTTTTCCGGAAAAGATTCCTTGAATTTAATGCAAGCCTATTGCGAAGTGAAGCTCCTGTGAGCGCGAAGTTCAAGCCGCAATTCTTCCCGTAAAGCCTTGCTGCGCTTGAGGCGCTTGAAGAACTCTTCGAGGACGCTGACAACAATCGCGTTGATGCTCACCCCCTCGGATTCTGCCCATTCTTTTAGCGCCGTCCTGGCTTCTGCGCCGACATGGAGAAGTTGCGGGTTGGAAAGCTCCAGACCCGACTTGCGGGTTTGGTGAATCTCCATTTTTTCCCGATCAACCTGGCTCAGGGCAAAAAGCACAATCCGTGCCAGATCGCCCTTCACGCGCGATTCCTCCGTAATCGCTTCCCGCAAATCAATTGGAAGCCGGAGCGTCATCCCTGGCTTGTCGTCAGCCGTCTCCTGCGCTCTTTTGAGCGTAGACCGTGCTTTCTTCTTCTCTGCCACAAGCTGGTCTCCTGTTTTCTTACTGCAAGTGCTATGCACGTTTCTGTATTCAGTTTTCTCTTGATGATTCTACCTGATGGCCGATTTGTCTACGGCAAGCCTTTGTGGCACACTGATAGCGATGTACATTGCAGTACGGCGAGCAGCGGAAGGAGAAAAAATGACCTTGAGCCAAGAACCGTTTGTATCCGCAGATGAAGCTGCCAAGTTTCTCGGCATCAAGCGCCGATTTCTGCTCTCCCTGGCACGCCAGGGCATTGTCGGCGCGTATGCGCTCGGCACGGGTAGTATCCGCAAAATATGGGTATTTCGTCTCACAGAACTTGCGGAGTCAATCGACTCGAAGCGGTATCATTTGATCCATGGCAGTCCCCGCTGAAAGGAGCCTTTATGGCTTATCAGCGTGGATCATTGAAGAAAGTGCCGCGCAAGGAAGGAGACACCTGGGTGCTCCGGTACAGGGTAGCTACGGCAGACGGAAGACGGGTTGAGAACACCCTGCCCATCGGTCTCGTTCGGGATTTGCCGAGCGAGAAAGCCGCATGGCGTGAGGTTGACAGGCTCGGTCTGCTTATCCGCGTCAATAGCGAAGCCCCTGCTCCCGGTCGCATCCACTTCGCCGCTCTTGCCGAGCATTACCTTAAGGCGGACTTCGGGCAGGATGCAGTGCGTCCCAAATCCGAGAACACCGCTCTCACCGTTCAACATATCGTCCGCGACTACCTCATCCCGAGGTTTGGAACCCAAATCGCGGAGGATATTAAATCCCTCGACATCCAGCGCTGGCTCAATTCTCTCCATACGGATAATGGACTGGCTTGGACATCGGTCTCCAAGGTTCGCGGCGTCATGCTCCGGGCCTACAAGACCGGCATCCTGCATGAGCTGGTGTCGAGAAACCCGGCGCAGCCGGTGGAAACAAGGAGCACGTCGGACTATCGGGCTATTGTCATCACACCGCAACAGACCCGCTCGATTCTGCGCACTCTGTCCTGCCCACTTCATCGCATTTTGGTCATCACCTGTGCCGCAACCGCTCTTCGGGCATCGGAACTGATTGCCTTACGGTGGGTGGATCTCCGGTTTGACGAGGAGCGCATCCGCATTTGCAAACGCTGGTCACGCGGAAAAGAGGGCGCGACAAAGACAGCTTATTCGGACGGCTTTGTTCCGCTGCATCCCTGCCTGGCCCGCCATATGCGGGCTTGGCGCGCTCGGACACCCTTCGGGAAGGATACGGATTTTGTGTTTCCCTCCTTCAAGGCAAGCGGCAAGGTGCCCCTGAGCGCGGGCATCTTCGCGGCGGATCATCTGCGCCTGGCAGCCATCAAAGCCGGTGTGCGAATTCCCGAGGGCTACCGTTTTGGCCTCCATAACCTTCGCCACTCGCTTTCCAACTGGATGGTGAACAAGGGGAAGGTGGACCCCAAGACGGTACAAGGAATTCTGCGGCATAGCCGGATTCAGACGACGCTCGACCTATACACGCAGGGCGACGCAGATGAAACACGGGCGGCTCAGGGTGCGTTTCTCAAGGCGTTGCGAACGCACTCAGGCGCTGTGCAATAGTGTGGGCTGGATTGTGGGTTGGGGATTTGCGGCGAAAATGCCGTAAGTTACTCAAAAATATGGTAGGCACGACTGGATTCGAACCAGCGACCTCTTCCGTGTCAAGGAAGCGCTCTAACCAACTGAGCTACGCGCCTACAGTGCAATATTGGCTAGTTTATCAGGATCGGGGCGGTGGGGGAAGGCGGGGCTATCGCGCCCACAGCCCATGCTGTACCATCGTTCACGAAGGAAGACTCTTCTGAACTCGCGAATCGCAACCGCGTTTCGCGCGGCCATGTGGCTCTCCAAGGCATTTTGAAGGAGGCCGGGCCCTGGGATTGCTCCGGCCTGGGGTGGGGTTGCGCTTCGGTATAAAGTCTGTTGAATCCGCCATGTCCGACGTTTCGAGTACGCGTTTGAACCCATTCCGCACCGCTCCCAACCTGCTTACGCTGCTGCGTATCTGCCTGGCGCCGTTTCTGGTGGCAGCCATCCTCGATAACCACTATGGCCTGAGCTTTGTCCTGTTCGTGGCGGCGGGGTTGACCGATGCGCTGGATGGCACGTTGGCCCGGGTGCTGAAGCAGCGCTCCATGCTGGGCCAGTACCTTGACCCGGTTGCCGACAAGCTGTTGCTGAGCACGCTGTTCCTGGTGCTCACGCACGAGGGGCTGATTCCGGCACGGGTGACAGTGATGGTTTTCGGCCGGGATGTGGGGATACTGGTTGTTTCCGCCATTCTTTATGCGGCGGTGGGGCGGCGGGAGTTCAGCCCCAGCATCTTCGGCAAGGCCAATACCCTTGTCCAGGTTGCCGCGGTGGCTGCCGTGCTGCTGCATCAACTGACCGCGGCCCACTGGGTGGCGGATGTCCGCTTGGTGGCGCTCGATGCCACGATGGTGCTGACCGTGGTATCGGGCCTGCACTACGCGTGGGTCGCGGGCAGGCGGGTGGGAGTCGTGGCCGGCAATGGCTCCGGCGCGCGTTAGGCAGTTCTCAGCAAAGGCTGTCAGAAGTCGTCCGAGGCGTCCTCTGTTTCAGCGGTTTCTTCAATTTCCATGTCTCGGAACTCTTCGGAATCGAAGATTTCGCCACACTCCATGCACTCGACATACTCGGTGTCTTCGTGCCGGGAGACTATGCGAACCCTAGGGTGCTTACAGATGGTTGCCATCGTTTCGGGATTGTTTGGATGAAGAACTCTTTGCGCAAGATTGTAGCGGTCTTTTCAACAATTTAAAACCGGTATTTGTTTAATCTTTGGCCTGCCGAGCAGTTTTTTCCGGCCAGGGGGCCAAAACGATTCTGGACGGGACTTGAAATCCCGACAGAAATGGTCGTATACTGAATACGGACCGAAGAAGTCGGATATTCGATGCTCAAACTGACAAAAAAGGCAGATTACGGGTTGATGGCGCTCAAGTACCTCGCCGAGCACCCGGAGACGACTGCCCTGAGCGCGAAGGAAGTTGCCGACGCGTACGGAATTCCGGCGCAACTGCTGGCCAAGATTCTGCAACTGCTGACCAAGAACGGCCTGCTGCGCTCACACGCCGGCATGAACGGGGGCTATGCCCTGGCACGCGACGCGCGCGAGATTTCGGCCTACGAGGTGATTCACGCCATCGACGGGCCGTTTTTCATCACCTCCTGCACCAAGGGCGCCAAGTCCTGCGAGCTGACGCCGAGTTGCACCATCAAGGAGCCTTTGGCGCGGGTGAACGACACCATTGCCGGAGTGCTGAAGAGCATCAGCATTCACGATCTGGCGGAGTTCGAGCAGCCAGTGGGAAGAGCCCGCGAGGCTAACCGGCTGGTTTCATTAACGCTGTAACCGGAGTTTTCCCTCTCCGCGCGGAGCGGAGAAGAACATCGATGAGGATGGAGACCAAAATGAGCACAGTTACCAGTCATGTGGAAGCGCCGGCAGGCGTGAGTTTGCCGATATATATGGATAATCACGCCACCAGCCCGCTCGATCCACGAGTTCTGGAGGCGATGATGCCGTATTTCACCACCAAGTTCGGCAATGCGGCCAGCCGCAACCATTCGTTTGGCTGGGAGGCGGAGCAGGCCGTGGAAACGGCGCGCGAGCAGATTGCCAAGCTCATCGGAGCTACCGCCAAGGAGATCATCTTCACCTCCGGGGCCACGGAGAGCAACAACCTGGCCCTCAAGGGCATCGCCGAGATGTACCGCGAGCGCGGCAACCACATCATCACCCAGGTAACCGAGCACAAGGCGATTCTGGACACGTGCAAGCGCCTGGAGAAGAACGGCTACCGCGTCACATATCTCCCCGTGAAGGCCGACGGGCTGATCGATCTCGAAGACCTGGAGCGGGCCATGGACGACAAGACCATCCTGGTTTCGATCATGGCGGCCAACAACGAGATCGGGGTGCTGCAGCCTATCCGCGAAATCGGCAAGCTGTGTCATCAGAAGGGCGTGATCTTCCATACCGACGCGGTGCAGGCGGTGGGCAAGGTTGCAGTGAACGTGATCGCCGACAACATCGACGTGCTTTCACTCTCAGGACACAAGATTTACGGGCCCAAGGGCGTGGGCGCGCTCTATGTGCGGCGGCGCAACCCGCGGGTGCAGATAGCGGCGCAGATCGACGGCGGCGGCCACGAGCGCGGCATGAGGTCCGGCACGTTGAACGTGCCCGGCATTGTGGGCCTGGGCAAGGCCTGCGAGATTGCGTTCGAGGAGATGGACAACGAGGCGGCTTATCTGCGCGGATTGCGCGACCGGCTGAAGAACAAGCTGGAGTCGGAGCTCGACTACGTTCATGTGAACGGTTCCATGGAGCACCGTCTGCCCGGCAACCTGAACATGAGCTTTGTATACGTTGAGGGCGAGTCGCTGCTGATGGGCATCAACGACGTTGCGGTCTCCAGCGGTTCGGCCTGCACCTCGGCCACGCTCGAGCCTTCGTATGTTTTGAAGGCGCTGGGGCTGGGCGACGATGTGGCGCACAGTTCGATTCGCTTCGGGCTGGGGCGCTTCAACACCCAGGCCGAGGTGGATTACGTGGCCGCCAAGGTGATCGACATTGTGAAGCATCTGCGCCAGCTTTCACCGCTCTACGAGATGGTGCTGGAAGGCATCGACCTGACCAAGATTCAATGGGCTGCGCACTAGAGACGAGTGGTCAGNNCCGATCACTGACAACTGACAACTGTTTTCCCGCGGCTTCCCCCGCAGAAGGAATGGACCAATGGCATACAGCGACAAGGTAATCGACCACTACAACAACCCGCGCAATGTGGGCCAACTGGACAAGAGCTCGACGGAAGTGGGCACGGGTCTGGTGGGCGCGCCGGAGTGCGGCGACGTGATGCGGCTGCAAATCCGCGTAAACCCCGAGACGCAGGTGATTGAAGAGGCCAAGTTCAAGACGTTTGGCTGCGGCTCCGCGATTGCCAGTTCTTCGCTGGCCACCGAGTGGATCAAGGGCCGGACGGTGGACGACGCGCTGGCGATCAAGAACACCGACATTGTGAAGGAACTGTCGCTGCCGCCGGTGAAGATTCACTGTTCGGTACTGGCCGAGGATGCGATTCGCGCGGCCATCGGCGACTGGAAAAAGAAGAACAGCGTTGCGGAAACGGCGGACGCCGCGGCTGTAGCGCACTAAAGGCAGGTTGATTCGCCTGGTTTTGAAAGGGCGGGGCTTTAACGTCGCCCTTTCAAAGCAGACGAGATGCACAGATCGAACGAGTGGTCTCGCAGGCAAGGAAAAGGCAACAATGTCGAACATGGTGACAATCGAATCGAAGCCGGCGCAAGGGGGTTTTGCGGCTCCGGCGCAGGCAGAAACCACAGCTGCATTGGCGGCTGCGCCCAGGCCGGGCTCGCAGGCTGGGGGCTTGCAGGTGACGGAGCGCGCGATCAAGCGCATTCGCGTGGCGATGGCCAAGGAAGGCATATCGCCGGAAGAGGGCGGGTTGCGGCTGGGCGTGATGGGCGGCGGGTGCTCGGGGCTTTCTTACTCGATCAAGTTCGACACGCGGCCGCGCGAGCGCGATCGCATCTATGAGTTCGACGGCGTGCGCGTCTTTGTCGATCCCAAGTCGTTCCTTTATCTGCACGGCATGACGCTGGACTACGAGGAGACGCTGATGCGGCAGGGATTCAACTTCATCAATCCGAACTCCACGCGCTCCTGCGGCTGCGGTTCGTCATTTTCGTCGTAGGGTTCAGTTTCGCAAGAGTTCAACTATGCTCAAGGTTCTCGATTCCGCGGTTCCCATTCCCTGTTGGTCCTGTTCGATCGGCCACAACGATTCCACGCTGTTTTGCCCGCATTGCAGCAAGATCCAGCCTCCACCCGGCGGCAATTATTTTTCTGTTTTTGGACTCGAGCCGCGGCTGAACCTGGACTTGCCTGCCCTGGAGCATGAGTTTCACCGCCTGAGCCGCAAGGTGCATCCGGATCGCTTTGCCCGCGCCGGGGAGAACGAGCGGCAGTGGAGCCTGGCTGACACGGCGCTGCTGAACGACGCCTATCGCACGCTCAAAGACCCCTTGCACCGCACCGAATACCTGCTCAAGCTGGAGGGCGCGGAGATTGGCGAGGAGTTCGCCGCGCCTGCCGGCCGTGGCGCGGAGAACGGCAAGGATCGAAAAGATCCTTCGCGGGTTCCAGCCGATCTGCTGGAAGAGGTCTTCGAGTTGAATATGCAGCTTGAAGAGATGCGCATGGCCCGCAAGATGGGCGAAGAGGATCCGGCGCTCCAGGCGAGCCTGGAGCAGGCCAAGAGAAAATTCGACGGCCTGCTGGTTGAGGTGGACCAGAATCTGCACATTGAGTGGCAGGCGTGGGACGAGGGCGATGCAGCCGCGCGAAAGAGGGCGCAAAAGACAATGCTAGCTTTGCTCGACCGGCGCCGCTATCTCAGCAATCTGGTTCGCGACGTTACCGAGACCCTGGGAGCTTGAAAGAACAGCATGGCGGAAGGACGCGTAGTCGGAATCGACCTGGGAACCACCAACTCCCTGGTCGCTTATATGCAGGGCGATGCGCCGGTGGTGATTCCCGGCGTGGACGGCTCGAACCTGGTGCCGTCGGTGGTGGCGCTGGACCCGATCACGGCCGGGGGCGGCAGGCCTACGGTTACCGTGGGCAACACGGCGCGCAAGGCGCTCATCGAAACGCCGGAGCGGGTCATTTACTCCGTGAAGCGGCTGATGGGCCGGGACCTCAAAGAGATTCAGGACGAGTTGAAGCTGTTTCCTTTCCGGCTGGCCGAGGACGTGGAGCCAGGCGAAGTGCCGCGCATCCGTTTGGGCGAGCTCAAATTCACGCCGCCGGAGATATCGGCCTACATCCTGCGCCAGCTCAAGCGCAACGCCGAGCGGTTCTTCGGCGCGCCGGTGACGCAAGCCGTCATTACCGTGCCCGCCTACTTCAACGATGCGCAGCGGCAAGCAACCAAAGACGCGGGCCGCATGGCCGGGCTGGAGGTGCTGCGGCTGGTCAACGAGCCCACCGCAGCCGCTTTGGCCTACGGACTGGACCGCGCGAAAGTGGGCACCATTGCCGTTTATGACCTGGGCGGCGGCACGTTCGACATTTCTATCCTCAAACTGCGCGACGGCATCTTCGAGGTGCAGTCCACAAACGGCGACACGCACCTGGGCGGCGACGACATCGACAACCTGCTGCTGACCATAGCGCTGGATGAAATTCACGCCGAGCACGGCGTGGATCTGCGCGGCCGTCCAGGCGCGGTGCAGGGGCTGCGCAGGGCCGCCATCGACGCCAAGATAGAGCTTTCTACAGAGCCGATTGCGCACTTCGACATCGAGTTGCCCAATGGCGACCGCTACCAGAGGGAGATTCCCCGCGCGGTCTTCGAGTTGCTTATCGAGCCGGTGCTGGAGCGCACGGCGGGGCCCTGCAAGCGGGCTCTGACCGACGCCGGCGTTACGCCGGAACAGATCGATGAAGTGGTGTTGGTGGGCGGGTCCACACGGATTCCCGCCGTGCGCCAACTGGTGGACGATCTCTTTCATCTGAAGGCGCGGGGCAAGAAGCCGCACATCGAGCTGAATCCCGACGAGGTGGTGGCGCTGGGCGCGGCGGTGCAGGCCGACATTCTGGCCGGAGCCTCGAAGAGCACCGAGGCCATGCTGTTGCTCGACGTGACCCCGCTTTCGCTGGGGATCGAGGCGTTGGGCGGTACGGTGGCGCGCATCATCCAGCGCAACTCGACCATTCCCGCGTCAGCCACTGAACACTTCACCACCGGCGTGGACGGGCAGACCAACGTGGCCATTCACGTGGTTCAGGGCGAGCGCGAACTGGCCGCGGACTGCCGCTCGCTGGCACGCTTCGACCTGAGAGGCATTCCGCCCATGAGCGCCGGACTGCCGCGCATCGAGGTCCACTTCCTGATCGACGCCGACGGCATTCTGCAGGTAACGGCTCGGGAACAGCGCAGCGGGCTGGCGGCGAAGATTGAAGTGAAGCCTACGTACGGACTGACCGACGAGCAGGTCGAGAGCATGATTCTCGATTCTTTCGACCACGCCGAAGAGGACTTTGCCAAGCGCCTTCTGATCGAGGCCCGCAACGAGGCGGAGACGATTCTTGCGGCGGTCGAGCGCGCGCCGGGAAGCCCGGCGTGGAAGCAGTTGACGGGCGAGGAGCAAGCGGCTATCTCCGCGGCGCGCGGCCGGCTGGCGGCTATCAAGCTGGGCGAGGACGCGGCGGCCATTCGCGACGCGACGCTGGCGTTGGACCAGGCGACGCGCCGCTTTGCCGAGTTGATGATGGAGGCCGCGGTCACCACCGCAATTCGCGGCAAGACGATGGACGCGGCCGGCGAAGATATGGGCGAGGCTGTAACCGCGCCTCATGCGATGGCCCCGGCGGAGTTCAAGTGAAGCGGAGTTAGATGAGAGACCGGAGTTAGCGGAGTTAGCGAGTCGGCAGATCGGCGAGTTACGCTGGTAGGCCGGAGTTTCAACCCCGGCATCGAGAGTCGGCAGATTCGGCGCAGGCTTTGGCCCCTGAGGTATGCTTTCAGCGGATTTGGCCCCGGTCTTTTCTGCTTACGCAGGCATTTGGCTACCGCACTGGAGACGGATTTTATGAGCGAAGCAAATCAGAAGAACATTCCCGCCGGGAAGCTGGTGCGCGTCACCTTTCTTCCCGAGGGTAAGACCGTCGAGTTCGAATTCGGCACGCTGCCCTATGAGCATCACGGCAAGCCGATGTCCTTTCTGGACGTGGCGGAGAACTTCAACATTTTTCTGGACCACGCCTGTGGAGGCGTATGCGCCTGCACCACCTGCCACCTGTGGATCAAGGATCAGGAGGGCATCAGCGAGGCGGACGACGACGAATTGGACCGCATGGACATGGCCGCGGACCAGCAGTTGAACTCGCGGCTGGGCTGCCAGGCAGTGATTACCCGCCCCGGCGAGTACGTGGTCGAGATTCCCAAATGGAACCGCAACTACGTCTCCGAGGGCAAGCCGCTGACGTTGGCGGTAGAGAAATAAGGAGCGATCCCCATGCCGCGCGAGATTCTGTGGAGCGACGCCGAAGAGATCGGCATTCAGTTGACTGAGAAGTTTCCTGACCTGGACCCCTTGACGGTGCGATTCACCGACCTGCACCGCTACGTGACGGAACTGGAGGGATTTGCCGACGACCCGGCGAAGTCCAACGAGGGGCGGCTGGAAGCCATTCAGATGGCCTGGCACGAGGAGTTTCAGGACGCGCAGGGCTAGGGAACCTCTGCACAAGTC
>PLGM01000400.1 GCA_003139795.1 Acidobacteriaceae bacterium
CTTCGCTGGACGCACACGTTTCGTTACGAATGTGCGAACGAAGGCTGCAAGCTCCATATTTGCAGACAGCTGCGGTGCCCTTTGGTTCATTTTGCGAATTCCCGTAGAACAAAGGCGAGACCTGGCCCTCAAACTTCTTGCGTATCGGACATGGGCCACGCCAACGCCAAAAAAACGACCCGACGGTTTCGCAACATTTGACCGGGAGCTCCAGGTTAGTTTCACCGGGCTTGCGGACAACGAAGTTGGCTGAGTCTTGACTTTGCCGATGCCACGCGCCTAGCATTCAACCACATCAGCTCGCTACTGCGATGATGCTCGGCCCCCCCGCCCAGCATTGGAAGACGAAGCCTCGCTGCAGGATGGTCTCCATGTCGGACGTTGAAATGCGTGGGCTTAACCGGCCAACCCTTCGCTTCGCTCTTGCGGTAGTTGCCGTAATTGCGGCCTTTCTGCTGCGGCAGACCCTGGTGTTGCGCTTCGGCATCGAACTCCCGGTTTTCATCATCTTCTATCCCGCCGTCATGCTGGTCGCGTTGCTCTGCGGCCTTTGGCCCGGACTGCTGGCCACGGCGCTCGCCGCGGCGTTGGCGGATTATTGGATTATTCCGCCAGCCGGAAAGTTCAGGATTGCGCGCACCTCGGACGCCATCGCCCTGGTCATCTTTGTTGGTATGGGCGTTTTGATGAGCTTGGTGGCGGAGCGCTACCGCCGCAATCTCGGACGGATGGCAGCATTTGAAAAGGAGCAGGCGCTGCATGGGAGTGAGGAACGCTTCCGCGCCCTGGTGATGGCCAGTTCGGATGTGGTGTATCGCATGAGCGCGGACTGGAGCGAGATGCGCACGCTGCTTGGCCGGGATTTTATCGCCGACACGGATGTTCCAAGCGGCGCCTGGCTTGAGAAATACATTCACCCGGACGATCATCCACGTGTGCTGGCCGCCATCGGCGAGGCCATCCGCACCAAAGGTATCTTCGAATTGGAACACCGGGTTCTGCGAGTGGATGGCAGCATAGGCTGGACGTTCTCGCGTGCCGTCCCGCTCAAGGATGCGAAGGGCGAAATCGTGGAATGGCTCGGCTCTGCGAGCGATGTTACCGAGCGCAAGCGCGCGGAGCAGGCCCTGCGGGAACAGGCTGAAATCCTCGACTTGGCCCACGACACCATCATGGTGCGCGGCTTGGATGGAACGATCCGCTTTTGGAACCATGGCGCGGAAGAGATGTACGGGTACTCCAAAGAGCAGGCCGCAGGCAGAATCTTGCACGAACTGCTCCGCACCGTCTTTCCACAGCCATTGGCCGGGATCGAAGCGCAAGTTCTGCGACAAGGACGTTGGGAGGGCGAACTCATACACACCGCTCAGGACGGCACACGGATCGTGGTTGCCAGCCGCTGGGTCCTGCAGCGGGACAAGGATGGCCGAGCCCGCGGCTTGATGGAAATCAACAACGACATCACCGAGCGCAAGCGGGCCGATGAGGCGCTCCGCGAGAGCCGGGAACTAATCCAGTTATTCATCGACCACGCGCCGGCGGCCCTGGCCATGTTCGACCGCGAGATGCGCTATCTGGCTGCTAGCCAGCGCTGGCTGCAGGAATACTCTCTTGCCGGCCGGGACTTTATCGGGCGCTCCCACTATGAGATCTTTCCCGAGATTCCGGAGCGTTGGAAACAGGAACATCGCCGCGGCCTGGCGGGCGAAGTCATCGTAGTCGACGAGGACCGATTTGAGAGAGCGAACGGCGCCGTGCAGTGGATTCGGCGGGAAATATTCCCCTGGCGGACAGCCGACGGCGCCGTCGGGGGACTCATCATCTTCACTGAGGACATTACAAAACAACGGCAAGCCGAACAGCGGCTCCAGCTTGCCGCCAGCGTATTTACTCACGCCTCCGAAGGCATCTTGATTACTGCTCGCGACGGCGCCATCCTCGATGTCAATAGCGCCTTCGCCCGCATCACAGGCTACACCCGCGACGAGGCTCTGGGCCGCAACCCGCGCTTCCTGAACTCCGGTCGCCAGGACCGGGAATTCTACGCCGAAATGTGGCGCATTCTGATCGAAAAAGGCGAATGGTCCGGAGAGATCTGGAACCGGCGCAAGAACGGCGAAATTTACGCCACCATGCAAACCATAAGCGCTTTGTGCGATGCCAACGGCGATGTTCAGCAGTATGTAGCGCTGTTCCACGACGTTACCCGCCTCAAAGAGCACGAACTGCAGCTTGAACAAATTGCCTATTACGATATCCTGACCGGCCTGCCAAACCGGGCCTTGCTCGCCGACCGCCTGCAACAGGCCATGGTCCAATCCCGCCGGCGGGAGCAACTGCTGGGGGTGGCGCTGCTCGACCTGGACGGCTTCAAATCGGTAAACGATCGCCATGGGCACGATGTCGGAGACCAATTGCTCACCGCCCTGGCCACTCGCATGAGGCACGCTCTGCGGCAGGGCGATACACTTGCCCGCCTTGGCGGGGACGAGTTCGTTGCGGTGATGCTCGATCTGGGCGACGAGCAGGCCAGCGTGCCGGTGCTCACCCGCCTGCTCGACGCCGCGGCCGCACAAACGCAAGTCGGCGAGTGGACCCTTCGCGTGTCAGCCAGCGTCGGCGTCACGTTTTATCCCCAGCCGGAAGACGCGGATGCGGATCGACTGTTGAGCCAGGCCGATCAGGCCATGTATCAGGCCAAACTGGCCGGCAGGAACCGCTACCAATTCTTCGACTTCGCGCGGGACCTGTCTGCCCGCGGCCGCCATGAAAACCTCAAAAGCATTCGCCAGGCCCTGGAAGCACATGAATTCGTGTTGTTTTACCAGCCCAAGGTCAACATGCGCACGGGAGAGGTCGTCGGCGCCGAGGCCCTCATCCGCTGGCAACACCCGGAGCGGGGCCTGCTGCTGCCTGCCTGGTTCTTGCCCACCGTTGAAAACAATCCGCTGGCCATCCAACTCGGCGAGTGGGTGATCGACGCCGCTCTTGCTCAGATGGAATCCTGGCAGGCAGGCGGGTTCGATATTCCGGTCAGCGTCAATCTCGGCGCCCTGCAGTTGCAGCAGGACAACTTTGCCGATCGTTTGCGTGAGCTGTTGGCTGCTTACTCTCTCATCCAGCCTTCCCGCCTGGAACTGGAGGTGCTGGAGACCAGCGCACTGGATGACGTGCCCCGGACCACCCAGATTTTCGACGCCTGCCGCAAGCTCGGGGTGTCGTTTGCCCTGGATGACTTTGGCACCGGCTACTCATCGCTTACCCATCTCAAACGCCTGCCCACCAATGTCCTGAAGATCGATCGGAGTTTCGTGCGCGATATGCTGGACGATGTGGAGAGCCTGGCCATCCTGGAGGGTGTGCTGGGACTGGCTTTCGCCTTCCAACGAACGGTCATCGCCGAAGGCGTTGAGACCGTCGATCAAGGCTTGATGCTGCTGCAGCTGGGCTGCGATCTGGCCCAGGGTTTTTGCATCGCTCACCCCATGCCGGCATGCGGCTTTCCCGCCTGGGCAGCAACTTGGCGCCCCGATCCGCGATGGGCCAATGCGCCTTCGATGAACATGAAGGACCTGGCGCTACTTCGCGCCACCGTCGAGCATCGCTCCTGGATCATTTCCCTCGAAGCCTTCGTCAGGGGCCACCGCCACGACCCACCCCAACTGAACCACAACCGGAGCAGATTTCGCGCGTGGCTGGACGCTGAACTCCTGGCCTGGCCTGGCGATTCCCCAGCCCTTCAAGCTATCGATGACTTGCACCGCCAGATCCACCTTTTGGCGGCCGGTATCCTGGACCTCCACGCCCAGAGCCGGAGCCACGAGGCACTTGAAAGTCTGACCAACCTCAAAAGTCTGCGCGCCGCTCTGGATCAGCAGGTGGTGGTTCATACGCGCAGAGCGTTGCCAACAGGAGGGTAAGGCGGTCAGAGAACCTTGGTCGGTGCGTCGCTGTCAGAGGAGCAGAGAAGCCATTCCTACTATTTGACCACATCAACTCGTTTGGAACCTTGGGGCGCGATGGTCTTCTGGCGGCTGACCCATCATCTGCAGGCTGAGGTTCCCTGCATCCAAGAATGGCAGTCTACGAAATCCCCTTTTCTGGAGTGGAAAATGGCGAAACTCTGCGAGAATCCAATGGGGCCGGGTCCCTCCCAAATCGCACACAATCCCTCGATTGACACCCAGAGTATTGATTCGTCCCGGCAGACGCCCTATCTCCGAGCTTCGGTTCGTGCCTGGATGGGCGGCAAACCGTCAGTTGCTACGGTGTGACCCCGTCAACATCTGCGAATCGTAGGGGTGGTTTTTGTATTTGTCTTTGTTTTTCCATTATTCGGAAAGTTTTTGTTTTTTGTTTTTTCGGTTCTCGTCATGCCGCCTTCTGTTGCATGCAAGCCGCTTCTGCCTTGACCCGTGCCTCGCCAAAATTCCATCTGGCGCAACCAGGACACGAGTTTTGAATTCGAATCAGTCCGGCATGGATTTCCGACTGAGGAGACGGGTGCTTCGGAGACCTCGGTGAATCATGAAGACGCCGCCAAGGGGGCGGCGAAAGATTGGCGGCCACACCTCTCACCGCAGTTCATCTTCGACTCTGAGGCGATCTGTTCGAAGCGGACCTCAGGCGGCCAGATCGTAACGATGATGCAGACCGGCAAGCCTTGGAGTCGATACGATTCCACGGTGTGTATCAGAGGTCCTGGCAGCTTCACGGCCCGCTGGCGTTTCCTTTGCCGGCGCAAGATGCATTCGCTCCTCGTGGTAGTAACGGACGTACTCATTCATCAGGCGTTTCAGATGCCGTTCGTTCACTACCATCGCATGGTCGAGCATATCTCGGCGGCAGTTACCGATCCAGTGCTCGGCAACACCGTTCTGCCATGGGCTTCGGAAACTGGTTGGTTTGGGCTGGGTAGCGAAACTCTTCAATGTGTCGATCACTTCTTCATTGAAGTTTGTGCCGCGATCAAAGATCAGATAGCCGGGTGCCGAGTCATAGGGGAATGCCTCGCGCAATTGCTGCATGATCCAGGCGCTGGTCGGGTGTTTGGTTACATTGAAGTGAAGGATACGGCGCCGGTCGTACGCCATGACAAAGAAGCAGCACAGCACGCCGAAGGCGAACGTCGGCACGATGAAGAAATCCATTGCGGCGATGGCCTCACGATGATTGCTCAGAAAGGTCGCCCAGAGCTTTGCCGGCTCTGGATTTCGAGGAGTCTTTCGCATCCAGCCCAAGACGGTTCGTTCCGAAACATCGAAACCAAGCATCCTCAGCTCACCGTGAATGCGTGGAGCACCCCACGTTCCGTTCTTGGCAACCATGCGGAAGATGAGTTCTCGCAGTTCGATGCTGACGCACTTGCTGCCCGCACGAGTTCTATGCCGCCAGAGCCAGGTCCAGTACAACTTGAATCCTGCCCGATGCCAGCGAACGACGGCCTCCGGTTGGACAAGAATTAACCTCTGCCTTCATCCAAACCAGAGCCGCCGCAGGATCACCCAGACAATTTCTCAGAAGGACCAAACCGCGGCTGCCGATGCCGCCGCTTCAAAACGGCGAGCTGTTGCCGAAGAGCCAGGTTTTCCAACAGAAGGTCGCGGCGAGAGCGGAAGAATCGGGTAGCCAAAACAGGCAAAAGTCTTAGCAGGCGCAGCATAAGACCAGTTTTACACGGAGACTGACCGAATTGGACAATCCATCCATCTTCTTCATTCGACGGCAGATCGGTATTTTGGCGAGCCACAACCATGAAACAGTGCGGGTGGTCACCCTTGTGCGCGCTCAATAACGCAGAAAGAGCTGGCTGCCACAGGCCCGTCGCCCAACATGAATACCGCTCCACCGTCCAATGCAGCGAATCCCTCAAGCTCTGGATCGCCGCCGGCCCCAACGGCTCCGACATCGGCCGCGACGACCACCGCACCTGGCAGCCCCTCGACAACGGCAACTGGAATGCCCTTTCCCTCCCCTTCGTCGTTGGCCCCAAGGGCCGCATCGCCAAGCTTCGCCCCGACGCTCTCAAGCCATGATGGATCGCTCGCTCGTACTCGACAATCTGCGACAGTGAGCAGCCATTCCACGAGTTCTTGGCGGATTGTCACCTATACGGACAGAACTCCCCCTCCCGGAGCCGCAGTATGAGATTCCCTTTCCCTTGTTACTCATGCACAGGCTTAATTACCCGTTTGCCTGCTGGATCTGCTCATCGATCACGCGCCTTAAATCTGCGGGTGAATAGGTCGGCGACTTGATGAACTTGCCGTCTGGGCGCTTATGGACCTTCAGAATCGGGTTCCAATCGCCATCATGGGCGCTGGCGTCTTCCGGATGGACCAACTCCAGGCCAGCATTCCGCTCGAGAACAGCGTCGCAAACGCTGCAATGTGGCCACGCTTTGCTCATGTTGCTGCGCTGCACTTCATCCCAGGCAGGCTGAGCCTTCACACCGGCGGCGTTGAGCGCCCCATAAGTGACAACAAGCTGGTCGATGCAGCCGTCCACGTATTCGGCGAGGTCAGGTTTGCCGTTGGGGTCGAGCACCACACCGATGTCGTCAATGACCGCGGTCTCCTCTGCCCCGTTCAATCCGGCAATGGTCATTGTGATCGTGCAACCACAGCCCTTGACGAACTCGATAGCTTCTTCAAACACCAGCCGCGCACGAAGCAGGCGCGTGTGCAGGTCTGGAAGCTCAGGAGATTCCTTTACTTGCTGGCTGAACTGCTTCATTAAGGTCACTATGTCTTCCTGCGGGCGATAAAGCTTATCGGTCATTCAATCCTCAATTCATTGTGCCCGCTGATGGCCGGCGGCTCGGGCTTTGGTTAAGCGCAAGTGAAGGCCCGCCGTGCCTGCACTCACGAATGGCAGATTCAATGAGTCTATACATTTCATTCGCCAAATCAACAGACGAGATGAGCTTGAAGATTGGTCAGACATTGGTGCAATTGTAAGCGATGCGGCGTTGCCCTCGGAACCGTTCCGAGCGGTCCATCCTTCCCCAACCCTAGCCGGTGCCTGCCAGAGATTCCGGGAAGACCCAAAATCGGGTTGGGACGGGTTGCCGGTGATTGAGGCGCAATCAAATTGCGGACTACAGATAGGAATCCCTAAAAATCGCGCATGCCGGCTCTGGCGGGGAGTGTAAGTCCGATGCGGCCAGCGCGCATGGTTGCAATACGGCCATCTCACCCGCTGTGCTCCATGCTCTGGGGCCTGCCCCAGGTCTCGATTTTAAGACCTGGGAAGTACAAATTCACGTGGTCGTGGTACTAGAGCCTGTTATTAACT
>PLGM01000147.1 GCA_003139795.1 Acidobacteriaceae bacterium
GACTTGTAGCCGGACAGCTGTGATCCCGGATATCTGCTGGTAATCGGGGTTCAGCCGCCCGGCAAAGCCCGTCCCCGAGGTTGCCGACGGCCAGGAAGCGTAGAAAGGAACAGTGATTTGCGGAGTTTTGATGGGCCCCGCGCCGGCGCCGTCCACCACTCCGTAGGTGATGGTCCCTGGATTGACCGTGGGGTCGAAGTTGGTGTCGATGGAGACCGGCAGCCGTCGCCCCAGGCTGACCAGCGCGCTGGCAGTCAGTTCCACGCGGCCAGGCAGCATCTCTTCAAGAGCCGCCACGGCCTGGTCCACCTCGGGATTGCGGAAGTTGGGCCCAAACTCGACCGCCCCCGGCTTCACCACGCTCCCCGGCTCCCCGCTCAGCACGTAAGGAAACGGCGGCGCGCCGCCCGCGTTCAGGTTGTCCGTGGGACGCAGGAAGAAGTTCAGGTCGCCGTTGGGGCTGCCGGTCTGCGTGAGCGCCGTTTCGACAGTTGCGTTCTCCGTGCGGCCGAAGTACATGCCGTAGCCCAGCCGCAGCACAGGCAGGTGGCCTTCAGTATTTCCCAGCGCCAGGCTCAACCGCGGACCCCAGTTATTCCCCAGGCTGGGCAGCTTTTCAGTCAACGGAAGCTCCGCGTTGGCCAGGTTTGCGAGCGGCGGCGGCAACTGCTCCCGCTCCCACCGCAGCCCACTGGAGACGACAAGCAGCTTTTTCGGCTGCCACTGCGCAGTCGCGAACCCAGCCCAGTCGTTGGTGCTCAAATACCAGTTGGTGGGGCCCATCACCTGCGAGTAATAGGAATAGCAGGGCAAGTAGCCCAGCCCGCGCAGCGTGCCTCCCGAATCGCGCCACACCTTGCCCGTCTGATCGCAGTTGTGCTGGTTATCGGGGTTCAGCTCGCCGGAAACTCCATAGGCGGCAAACACCAGCGCGTCAGAGGCAAAGTTCTCCACGCTGGAGTAATAGTAAGTGCCGGTCTGGTTGCGCAGCAGGCTGGTTGCGTCCGAGTTGTGGCTCAGGTCGAACCCGGCTTTCACCAGCAGGCTCCCGCGAACCCAGTCCACCGATTCCTGCCCCTCGTAGAGACGTTCGTCGGGATAGCTGCCTCGCCCGAACCGCGACGGATTGCCGATGGTGAATCCGTAGCGCGAGTCCACCACCATCTGCGGCAACTGGCCCCACACGCTCGGGCTGAGAAATGTCTGCTCGAAGGCCGAAGGCGTCTCCGCGTGCGCGCTCAGGATATTGCGCCCTGCCGAGCCCTGCGTCACGGCCATCAGATTCGGTGTGAGGAATGCCTCCCAGCGTCCCATCAGCCACTCCTCGTTGGCCTGGCTCGATCCAAAGCTGTTGGTTCCGTAGCTCTCCGAAACTCGCGTCAGCCCTCCGCCGGGCGAGTTCCACCGCGCGCCGATGCCTTCCAGCGTGAAGCGGTGCCGTTCCGCCGCCTTCCAATCGATGCGGCTGAAGCCCACCCATTGCGCCGCCGTGCGCGGAGCCGGCCCCAGCAGCCCATCCAGCGTTTCCAGCATGGTTGAATAAGCCGCCAGGCCTTCGGCAACGGGATTGGCGCCGCCCAACCCCAGCCGCGCGCTCAGCACCTGCATCTGGTCGTTCGATGGCTGGGCAAAAAACTCGCCCGGATTCTTGACAGTGGCCAGTCCAGGGTCGTTGCGCTGGTTCCAGTCGAGGGCGGCGAACCAGAACATCTTGTCGCGGCGAATTTGACTCCCTAGCCCAATCCCCCACACCGTTTCGTGGTCCGGCGGCGTATACGACTCCGCCGTAAACACCGGGGACGTGATCAGAGTCGCCGGCGCAGTCTCCTTCACCCACTGCGTAAATGGGTTTTGCGCGCCCCACGTGTTCTGGCGGTCGAAGAGAAACCCCTGCCCATGCAGGCCGTTCGTTCCGCGCTGCGTCTCCACATTCGTACGCCCGCCGGCCGCGCGTGCCCCCTCGGCCTCGATGTTGCCGGCAGCCGTCTCCACCGCGCGGATCGCCGCCTCAGCCACTTGGGCTCCGTGCCCGCCGGCCCACGCCCGGCCCATGCCGTTCTGCTCCGCGCCACCCTGTCCATTCGAGCCCGGCCCCGAAGAGCCCGGCCCTGACCCCCCACTTCCGCCAAAAGCCAGCCTTGTGCCTGCGCCGTCGATGGTGGTTTCCGCCGGCTGTTGCCCGGCTCCGCGCAACGAAGTCTGCGACGTCCCGCCCGCCGGCGTCGCCGCCGTAGGCGTATCGAGCGCAAAATCCTGCCACCGCCGCCCCGTCACGGGCAGCGCCTGCAATTGCTCGGCCGTCACGGTCGTGGTCACCACAGGCGTCACCGGATCAACCCGCTGAGATGCTGCCTGGATTCGCTTGGGCGCCGGCTGAATGAACTCGATCGCTGGCCGGATTGCACCAGGCGCCGTCTCGTTCATGGCCAAACCGCCGCAGCTGACCAAAGGTTGACTGATCCCCAACGAAGCAGTCCCGCCGGCTCCAGGTGCGCCTGCCCCGGACGATCCCCGGGGCGCCGAGCCCCGACCCGGCGCGGAATCGGCCAGTCGGGCAGAAGCCGGCGCAGCAGGGACCGCCTCTGCGTTGACAATGGCCAGTTCCTGAGCCCCTGCCGCACTCGTATGCGAAGCCGCATTCTGGCCGGACGCGCGCAACGAGGTTGGCGCTGCCTCGGCGCCAATCTTTCCGGCGCCTGCCGATGCACTGGCCAGCGGCGCTGTGTCCTGCGAAAGCCGCCCCGTGACCGGCAGTCCCCGCAGTGCTTCCGCAGGCAAGGCCTCCGTCACCACCGCCGTCACGGTTGCAGGCATCTTCCGCGCCACGTCCGCCGCGCGCCTCCCAGTCAGAGGCAGTTGCTGCATCGTGTCGGCCGCCACCGGCGTATTCAGCTCCGGCGTCACCGTCGCAATGTCATGAGCCGCAAGCTGGATGGGCCTTCCCGGCGCAATCTCAAACTCCATCGCCGCCTGCACGCGCGCCTCGTGGCCTGCGGAAACGTAGATGCCCTCCAGCCGCCCGTGGCCCAGTTGCGCGCTCTCCGCCTCCAGCGTGTAAGCGCCGACGTCCAGCCCGGCGAACCGGTAGCTCCCATTTTTGGCTGTGGTCGTGCGCGCCTCCGCGCCGGTGGCCTCATTGCGCACCACCACCGCAACGCCTACCAGGGGCGCCGAGTGCAAGTCCGTGAGCTTTCCCATGAGCGAACCGCTTTGAGCCGATTGCCCCACAGCAATCGTCTCCGCGGCCACCAGGACCGCGCCCGCCGCCAGCGCTTTGCTCCAACTCCGACCAGCCCCTGCCATCGAGACACCTGCTCGCGGCAGACCCTGGGAAAAAGCCCGACAAGCAACCTGCCCGGCCCGCTCTACCGGCAGGTCCGGATGGGGCAAAATCGCTCAGCGCAGGAAAATGCCCAATTCCATCGCCCCGTTTGCCCAAAATTGAACTTGCAACCGATTGTAAGCCCGTTTCGGTAAACTGGAAAGACGGCACCTCGGATTTGGCCCGGCCAGTACGCATTGGAGAGCTGACCCCAAACCCCTGTTCCCTGTTCCTTAATCCCTGTTCCCTGGTCTTCCATGTTCATCGATGAAGCCAAAATTCGCGTCAAGGCCGGCGACGGCGGCAACGGCTGCATGGCCTTCCGCCGCGAGAAGTTCGTCCCCCGCGGCGGTCCCTCCGGCGGCGACGGCGGCCGTGGCGGCGACGTCGTCATGGTCTCCTCCCAGCGCCACAACACCCTCATCCATTTCCGCTACAACCCCGAGCACAAGGCGCAACGCGGCCAGCACGGCATGGGCTCCAACTGCTCCGGCCTCGACGGCAACTCCATCATCCTGCAAGTCCCTGTAGGCACATCGCTTTACGACCAGGAAGCCGGCGAGCTCATCCACGACTTTTCCGAGCCCGACGAGCGCCTCGTCATCGCCAAAGGCGGTCGCGGCGGCCGCGGCAACCAGCACTTTGCCACTCCCACCCACCAGGCCCCTCGCGAGCACGAGCTAGGCCGTCCCGGCGAGGAGCGCCACTACCGCCTCGAACTCAAGCTCCTGGCCGACGTAGGCCTGGTCGGCTACCCCAACGCCGGCAAGTCCACCCTCATCTCCCGCATCTCCGCCGCCAGGCCCAAAATCGCCGACTACCCCTTCACCACCCTCGAGCCCAACCTTGGCGTCGTCACCGTCGGCGAGGAGCCAAATGAGGAGTCCTTCGTCGTCGCCGACATGCCCGGCCTCATTGAAGGCGCCCATCTCGGCTCCGGCCTCGGCACCCAGTTCCTCCGCCACATCGAGCGCACCCGCCTCCTCCTCCACTTAGTCGACGTCTCCGACGCCTCCGGCCGCCCCGACCCCGTCGAAGACTTCAAAGTCATCAACAAGGAGCTGGCCAGCTTTACCAGCAGCGCCATCAAAAACGATTCCGATCCCTTCTCAGACGACGAAAACAAGCCGTCTGAACCCGACCACACTCTGGCCAACAAAACCATGATCGTCTGCGCCACCAAAATCGACTCCGCCAACCCCGAAAAGCTAAAGAAGTTAGCGGCTCATGTTAAGCGAAAGAAGCTGGAGTTCCACGCCATCTCCGCCGTAACCGGCCAAGGCATAGAAGAGTTAAAGTGGTCCCTGGCCCGCCACTTGCGGCCCGAAATGCCCGAATAGACCATTTCGACCAGAACGACTATAATTCTGGTTGAAGTACAAGGAGGCACCCATGGCTTCCTGGCAGCTCCAGCAGGCAAAGACACGCCTGAGCGAAGTGATCGAAGAGGCGCACACCAGAGGCCCCCAGATCATCACGCGGCACGGCGCGGAGCGGGCAGTCGTTCTGTCCATTGGCGATTACCGCGCCCTCGTCGCCCACAAGCCCGACCTGAAGGAATACCTGCTCGGCGGCCCGAAAGTAGACAGCTTCGACATCGAACCTGATCGCGATATGGGCCGGGAGATCGAGTTGTGAGCGGCGGGCTTGCTTATCTGCTCGACACCAACGTCCTGAGCGAAACCCGCAAGAAGAAGGCCGACGCGGGAGTAATCTCGTTCCTCGAAGCCGCCGACTCCTCTTCGCTTTTCATTAGTGTGCTCACGCTGGGAGAGTTGCGCAAAGGCGTAGCCGCCAAGAAGTTCAAGGACCCCGACCCAGACGCGGCGAAGAGGCTCGCGGCCTGGGTGGAGGGCCTTGAGTTCAGCTTTGCCGACCGCATTCTGGGCATCGACGCAGCCACAGCACGTCTATGGGGCGATTGGTCCGGCCAGCGCCCAAGGCCTGTGGTCGATACGCTGCTGGCAGCCACCGCCGTCCTCCATGACCTGACACTTGTTACCCGCAATCTTCGCGACGTGCGCGGCATCCCGGTCAAATTGCTCGATCCGTGGCATGAGTAGAAACTCAAAGCGTTCCTTCCCGTCCAGGCTGCTGTGCCTTTTTGAACAGCACGCTCAAGCCCCGACCCGTTAGTTTTTCATCGGTCCCGATTCTCTGCGCGCACACATGCGGCTACCCGGGATTCGAAAATGGAAATCCCGGGTGTGTCGATTTGCGCACCGTGTGCGTCCAACTTCGCGCTCTCTGCAAGGGGGAAATCATGAAAGTCATGCATCTCCGCGGTATTCTTTTTGGGTTGTTGGCGCTGGCCTGCATCATTCCGCCTCCGCTCTCCACTGCACAAGGGCCGGTAACCACTATCTCAGCGGCTCCAGGCACGCTGGTCCGCTGGATGGCGCCGGGCGCCGAGCGTTGCAGCATGAGAGGCCGCTCCTGGGCCGCGTTGGGGGGAACCTGTTACTACCCCATCGACCTGTTGGTTAAGCCGGGTCCCATCGCCATCGCGATCTCGGGCTCCGGGCCAAAACAGTTCGCCCGCATCTCTGTGGAGGCCAACGATTACGGCACCGAGGAGGTCACGCTCCCCGACATTCCCCAGGCCAACCCCTCGCGCGAGGACCTCAGGCGCGACAGGGTCGACCAGACTGCGCTGAGCAGGATCTGGGCGCGCAAAGAGGGGCCGGCGCAGTTTACGCTGCCCCTCGGGCCGCCGGTCAGGCCGCTGCCTGTGGGCAAGTCGTTCGGCGTCAAGCGGGTTTACAACGGCAAGCTGGCCGAGCAGGCTCACATGGGGTCCGACTACGATTCGCCGGTGGGCTCATCGATCCTGGCTGTTGCGGGCGGCACAGTCGTCTTCGCCAAAGAAATGTTCTTTGAGGGCAACGCCGTGTTTATCGACCACGGCGACGGCCTGATCAGCATGTACTTCCACCTCTCCGAGATCAAGGTCCAGGAGGGGCAGGAGGTCAAGAAGGGTGAGACGCTCGGCCGCGAGGGAGCCACCGGCCGCGCCACGGGACCACACCTGTGGTTCGGCGTGCGCTGGCATGACGCCCGCATCAACCCCAAATTCGTGCTTGAGGAACCGTCCAGGATCCCGTCAGTGAACCGGGTTTCGCCATAAAGGGCGTGTGGCTCTGGTCTCAGGGAGCAGCCAAGGGGTGCCCCAAGTCTTCCGCCGTGGCGGACCGCGGCGGAGAGGCCTCCTGGGGCGCCCGGACACCCGCCAATTCGGCTGATAAAACGTAAAAAATGGGTCTGTGTCTCAAATCGTATACAATATATGCAAGGTGTCATTATGCAGAGTACAACTGCCATGATTCATGTCCGCATCGATCAGAACCTGAAGTCGAAGGCGTCTAAGACGCTTGATGCCATGGGGCTGAGTCTTTCTGAGGCTGTGCGCGTGTTTCTGACGCGAGTTGCGACGGACCAGGCGTTTCCCTTTGAGCTTCGCGTTCCCAACGCCCAGACCATCGCGGCTATGGAAGCAGGCGATCGGGGCGAGGTTGTGAAATTCGGGAGTGTCGAAGAGTTGA
This sequence comes from Acidobacteriaceae bacterium, assembly GCA_003139795.1. Classification (GTDB taxonomy): domain Bacteria; phylum Acidobacteriota; class Terriglobia; order Terriglobales; family Acidobacteriaceae; genus Telmatobacter. The sequence continues at coordinate 6,865 of PLGM01000147.1, forward strand.
TGGCCGATCTCCATGCGGACGACTCGGCAGGCTCATTTCGACCGAACGACCGGAGTTCATCCGGGTTTGCTGGGGTAGCATAGCTCTGACCGGCATCAAGGAAGTTCGGCACGGCGAATGCGTATTGTGATGGATACATCGGTGCTCGTCGCGGGGCTGCGCTCCAGGTTGGGCGCGAGCGCGGGGCTGCTCAAGGAAATTGCCGCGAACCGTGTTGAACTTGCGGCGAGTCCCGCGCTGTTTCTGGAATATGAAGCCGTGCTCAAACGCGAAGAGCACGGCCTTCCCGCGCAATATGTGGACGGCTTTCTTGCGGAACTGGCGCTGTGCATTCATCCAGTAGAGATCCGGTTCGCATGGCGGCCTCAGTTGACTGATGCGGACGACGAAATGGTGCTCGAAGCGGCGATCAACGGGCAGGCGGAGGCCATTGTGACGCATAATAGAAGAGACTTCGAGCGGGCAGTCCAGCGCTTCGGGATTGAGGTCTTGTCGCCAGCGAAATTGCTTGTGCAGATCAGGCGGAAAGGGATGGAACCATGACGCGTGTGTTCGATCTTCCGAATTCGCTCTTGAAACGGGCCGAGGAGTTGGCGCTGGAAGATGGCGTCTCCCTGGATGTTTGGGTGACGTCCGCGCTGGCGCAGAAGATCGGCGCGGTGGAGACCGCCGCTGCGTTCTTCCAGCGCAGGTCAGCCGGCGCGGGCAAGGGGCTGAGTTCCTACCTCGACCTCATACCGGATAACCCTCCCATGCCGGGGGATGAACTGCCGCGGTCTTGAAGTTCCGGCGCGCAACGCCGGCCCTAATGGTCGGGAAGGCGGGAGATGATTGGGGTTCGCGGTCTCCCAGGTCTCGAAAGCGAGACCTGGGGCACCCAGACTTATGACTGTTTAGATGTGGGCCACCCGCCAACAGAGTTCCTGACGTGCCCAACAAAAACGGCCGCCATCAAGCCGGTGATTCATGTGGGGCAGTGACCGGCACAATCTCCAGCCTCGAAATCAGAAGAGAGCCTTTTCTCGTGGGCTGCGTGGATGTGCTTTGCTCGACGCGGTAGTGTCGGTTTTTCGCGATGAACTTTTGCACCCATGCCAAGTCATCGCGGTAAAAGACAGTGTCTTCGGCACACCTCACAATCAAACTGTTGATCTCCTCAGCCTCCTTGTGGCTGATCCTCCTCCTATGGCAGCGAAAATTCGCGAAAGAGAAGTCGGCGAGATCCTTGTCAATGGTCGGCCTGATCCGAATTGCTAGATTTGGTGCGAGGGGTACGATGCGGTTGATGATACGCCGGTCCCTGGTTTCCTCGATCGCCGCTGGAAAGTCGCTCGTGAAGAACGGGCTGTCGTTGAATTCATTGAGCAAGATGTCCCACCTGATATTTCCGAAGATGGCGAGGGACCGACGGATCGAATTGATGCCGATGGCCTGCGGAAATTTCGGATCGACTTTGACCTTTACCGCCCCGGTACCCAGAAGTTCGACAAGGCTCTCGCCGCCTAACTCCTTGGGCGGCGGCGGTATCAGCCCCCGTGCCTCCATCGTGGCGGCCACGGTCTCGACAATGCTCTTCAACGGCCCAGACTGAATGCGCATACCTGCCGGAGAACAGGATACGACGTAGGCGACAAACCCGGCGATTGTGTAGATGCACTGCTCGTCGATCTTGCCTTCATTGAGCTTCGCCAAAGCCTCGTTATATTTCGGCTCGATCGTTTTCAGAAATTCCTCGATCGCCCGGTCCTCTTTTAAATAGGCATTCGTGCTGCCGTCATCGATAACGCAGACAGATTTTGACTTGGTCGTGAACGATTTCAAGTCGCTCTTCCGCGTCGCATACATTCGGTCACCGAGGACCGGCGAATAGAAATTCTTGAGATGCACCTGAGGGATGTAGTGATCGAGCGGCATTTGGCCTTCATTTTATAGGATCCTGGTCACATTGACGGTCATTCCTTCACAATCCGCGTCATTGTGGCTTCGCCTGATGCGCCTCGAACCACTTCCGCACCCGCTCCTGTTCGCGGGATAGATTGGCATGCGTCAGGTGAAATGCGGTTTCGTCTCGATGCTTCGTAGCTTTATACTTCGTAGTCTGTTCCAACAGCGAGGCGTCCTGCTCGGCAGCAGTCGCTAGATCAAACCAAAAATAGGCTTTCGCAAAATCTTGGGGCACACCTTTACCTGGACAGTGCCAGGTTCTC
>PLGM01000049.1 GCA_003139795.1 Acidobacteriaceae bacterium
GTTCCGAAGGTCTAGCCTAGCCGGCATGGACATTTAGAGCAATGCTCGCCGTGAAAAGACGCTGGAAATGGTCGCAACATTGGCTCTGGCTGCAACCGGGAAGCAAATCTGCGTCTTGAAGTTGTTGCTGTCTAACGGCCGCAGAGTGGAAGTTGGTCGCGGCTTATGGCCTGCACGCTCGCCCAGTCGCCTTCGCGACCCTCTTCACCGAAGGCTTCAGCGACTTCGTTGCCTCCGCCGCCGCTCCGATTGCTACCGGGNNAGCGCCTTTTCACGGCGCACTGCCTGCGTCAACTGAGTTCCCCACCGGCGTTGCCGACCCACGTGGAATGAAACCAACAGTTTCGGCGTTTGCCGTTTAGATTGTTGCTCTCACAGCATGACCGGGGCTTTGTTTCTTTTCAGGATGCAGGGGGTGGCGGAATCATGCACGTTCTTCTGCCAGCCCAGGCTTGGTGCTGCGCCGTCCTTTCGATGCCCGGTTGCGCCGAGGCGCCCCAGGGGGAGCCGCAACCGAGTGCCGAATCTTCAGGGTTGTTTCGAGAACGAGATGCTTTGCAGGACCTTTATCGCCCTCCAAGCGATCAAGCAGAATGCGAGCGGCTGTCGTGCCGAGTTGGTATCCCGATTGAGAGACGGACGAAAGGGAAGGATTGGTTGTTTCGGCGAGATCAAGGTCGTCGAAGCCGATGAGAGATATGTCTTCCGGGCAACGAAGGCCTGCCTCGCGGATGGCCAGCAGTGCTCCCAGGGCGATCATGTCATTGCCGGCGAAGATCGCCGTGGGACGAGGAATGAGCCGGAGCAGGATCAGGGTCTTTGAGTATCCGCCTTGCTTGTCGAAGGTTGTCTCCTGGACATATTCCGGAGCGAGATGCAGCCTGGCTTCGCGCATGGCGCGCTTGAAACCGTCAAGGCGCTCTTTCGCGTTCGTCAGATGCAGGGGGCCAGTGATTGTGGCAAGTTTTGTGTGCCCAAATTGAAGCAGACAGCGGGTTGCGTTGTAGGCTCCTTCTTCATTATCGGCAGTGACGCTATCGCCGCTCCAGTTTTTTGGAAGCCGGTCGATGCAGACCACACCCGTGCCCGCTCGACGGTACGATTCCGCCTGCGTCGTAAGATCGCTGAAATTGGAAGGAATCACGATGAGACCCGCCGGGAGGTAGGTGCGCAGCTCATTGAGGTGTACCAACTCTTTGGAATGATCGTTGTCTGTATTGCAGAGAATCAGGCGATAGCCGTTTGAGAAAGCTACATCTTCCGCGCCGCGAACCACTGCCGGGAAGAAAGGGTTGGTGATGTCCGGTATGATCATCCCGATCATATTGGTCTTGTCGCGACGGAGGCCGCGCGCGAGTTGGCTGGGCTGATAGCCGGCAGCCTGGACAGCTTCAAGCACGCGCAGGCGCACGGGCTCTCGAACGACTGCAGAGTTGTTGAGCACGTGCGACACCGTGCCAAGAGAGACGCGGGCCATCTTGGCGATCTCCTTCATGTTGGCCATGGCATCTTATCCTTTGGTGTCAAAACTGCCTGGACGAGAGACAATTCTCGTGCAGATTCACCTAAAGTACACTTATGATTGAAACATTTCAAGGGCGTGATCGCGGATGTACGTTGCCGGGCTGCATGCACCGCAAGAGCAATTGGCTGGCCAGGCAAACGGATTGCGGCTGTACGGCGTATACGGATAAGCGCCAAAAGCAGCAACTTCAGGCACAGGGCAACGTGGCAGGATCGAGAGCATACCCCGAGGTCAAAGCCCAAGGGCATGACCCTTCGCAGATGGGTGCAACCTACCCACGAACACGAAAGCTGTCTCGCGCGCAGTTCACGGCAGGCGAAGTTCTTCTCCCTATGATGTTGGCTGAGGTACTGATTTCGAGTCTGCAATTTCGCATCCGCTCCGGTGCGGACTCTCTCCAGCCCATTGCGGTTACACACTTTGCAATTGCTTCCGTGCAGGGACATGATTCGGAACATCGATAATCCAATGCGGCTATTCAAGATACGGCTCCACCGTCCAATCCACCTCTGCGCGTCTCATTCACTCTGCAAATGGAGGATCGCCGGATCTGCGCGCACAGAGGGGATGATCGCTCCGGAATTGATCTTGACAAATTGAAGCGGCCAGGAATATATTTTTTGGAGATATTTTGAAAGGTTTCAAACGAGTTCACACACCTCACTCCTTGGAGCTTGCCATGAGTCGACGCATCCCGCTTTCGGTGGTTTCCCTAGTCCTTCTCCTCGTGTCTGCCAGCGCCTGGGCGCAGTTTGCGCAACGCGGCGGCATCGAGGGGACTGTCTTCGACCCGTCCGGCGCTGTGGTTCCCGGCACTCAAATCACATTGCTGGACGTCGCGCAGAACCAAAGCCGTCAAATCAACGCCGACCCGGCTGGCCATTTCGAATTCAATAACCTCACGGCGGGCCAGTATCAGTTGACGGCAGCCCTGCAGGGATTCGAATCCGAGAAATCCGAGCCGGTCACAGTCAACATCGGCGCCATCGCTCACTACGATTTCAAGCTGCACCCGGGCGCCGTGGGAGAATCCGTAACTGTGACAGCCGAGGCGGGCGGTCTGGAGACTGACAAGATAAGCATAGACACCAATGTTACCACGCAGCAGCTTGAGGACTTGCCCCTGAACGGGCGCAACTTCACATCCATCGCCGCCCTGGCGCCCGGAGTGGCCACGTATCCCCAATCGAACATCAATCCTGGAGGAACCTACTCGGTGGGCGCGATGTTCGCAATGGGCGGAACGCAATTTACCGCAGGAGGCGCGTTCCAGGGCTCGCGTGACAGTGGTTTCTACGTCAACGGCGTCAACATCAACGACAACTACGAGAGCAGCATCAGCTTTGAACCCTCCGCCGAAGCGCTTGGTACGGGTACGGTTCAAGTAGCGGATTTCTCCGCCGCCATTGGCCACGACATCTCCGCGTTGACGATGCAAACCAAGGGAGGTTCGAGCAAGTTCCACGGCGAAGGCTTCGAATTCATGGAGAACGATGACTTGAACGCCTTCAACCCCTGGGCCAACGCGGTGCAGATCATTACTGCTACTCCCAGCACCAAGCCCATCTTGCATCGCAACCAATTTGGCGGCAACCTGAGTGGTCCCATATTCATCCCCAGGCTAATGCCCGGATTGAAGAAAAGACTCTTCTTCTTCGCAAATTATGAAAACTTCATCGAGCACGACGGGAATCAACTTGTAACTGCCTCCGTGCCTTCCGCCGCTGAGCTTACGGGAGACTTCAGCGAGCTGCTAGGCACCAACCCCAACCCTATTCAGCTGTATAACCCCTTCTTCACCACATATGATGCCAGCGGAAACAGTTCGCGGCCTCCGATTCCAAACAATCGTCTCGATCAAGCGACACGGCTCGATGGATCGCCGCTGATTGACCCCGGGTCCGCGGCTATTCAGAAAGCGCTTTGGCCCCCGCCAAACGTTCCCAATACGCCCAGCAACGAGGTGAACTATGTTGCCTATCAGACTCCGGGAATATCAAACTATCACATTGATACTCGCTTTGACGCTAGAATTACCGACAAGGACTCCATGTTCGTAACCTGGTCGAAATCGAATGGATTGTCAACCCTTGCGGGCGGCATTCCTCCATCCGAACTCTATAACTTCCCCACTCAAGACCAGGCGTACCTGGTGACCGCGAACTACGTCCACATATTCACTCCGCGCTTGACGAATGAATTCATCTTCGGGACCGGCGACGGCGCCTTGGTGACTATGTCGTCCAGTCAATTTGGCTGGGATAACAGCAGCAGCAATCCACTCAACACACTGTTTCAGAACACTGGAACAGGTATAACGAAAGGTGTATTTGCAGTTTTCGCAGGCAACTACACCTACGCCGTTCCGGGCTCCAGCGAGGTATTCCGGGCCGAGAATGAATCCTACCAGGTTTCCGACAACCTCGACTGGGTGCTTGGCCGGCACACGCTAGCAGCCGGATTGAACTACTTCCGGAAGAGCGAGATTGATTGGGACATCACTCGAAATGTGTCTTTTGGAAATTATGGGGGTTTCAATGCCTTCAGCGGCAGCGGAAGTCTTCTGGGCTACGTAGGCGGCGACGGCATGGCCGACCTCGAGATGGGGCTCCCCAATAACATGTGGGTGCGCTATACCATTAATGGTGGAGACGCCACCTCGCCGGATTACAACATTATCTTTCCCGCATGGGGCATGTATGCGAACGACAAATTCCGCATCAGCCCAAAGCTGACGGTCTCAGCGGGCCTGCGTTATGAATTGAGCATTCCGGACTATACCCCCAACCCGGCTGCCGCTCCCTGCTGCGCCATTTATACTCCCACCGCGGATGGCGGTGTCCTGGAGTATCCGGGCCTCGCCTCGGGATTGCCGATTCACTATCTGTCGGCCCCCAAACTGGACTTTGCCCCCCGTCTCAGCATCGCCTATAGTCTCCACCCCCAAACTGTAATCCGCGCCGGTTACGGCATCTTCTATGACACGGGAGCCAGCCAGATATCCAACAATGTGGGCAATGCGATTTATGGAACTTCAGCCGCGGTCAATTACAACGTGAACAACACGACTCTCGGCGTTCTCCCCGACACTCCGACCATGAATCTGTCGAACATCTTCCCGGCTCCTTTGAGTACGAGTTTAGGATCATTCCCCGTTACCACAGGCCCGGGGCAAGGATACGAAGGAGCTGGCCAATTGACCGGGATTACCTACTACGATCAGAAATCGACGCCGCTGCCCTACTATCAGCGCATGATGCTCGACCTTCAGCAACAGGTGGGAGCCCATGATGTCTTCACCTTGTCTTACGCAGGAGCGCAGGGCAGGAAAGGACAAAACGAGACGAACATGAACCTGCCCCCGTACCAAACGGGATGGATATACGGCGGCGGCGGCGGCGACCCCACTTATAACGCGGCGCGTCCCAATGCCGCAGGCAGGTTTGGCGATATTTACGTGATAAGGCCAAGATTGAACTCCTTTTACAACGCAGCCATCGTTCAGTACCGGCACGATTTCAGCAAGGGGTTCCAGGTTACTAGCAACTATACGTGGGCCAAAACGGTCTCCGATTATCCCTGGGTCAACACTCTGGCGAATAATGGCACCTCGGGGTCGGGCAGCGGTGGATTTCAGTACCCCAATCTTTATGACCGCGGCGAAGGTAACCAATCCCATCGCCATCGCTTTGTCTATAGCGGGATATGGAGTCCTGGATATGGCAAGAAATGGCCGGAATGGGCAAAGCTGCCGCTGACCGGCTGGCGCATAACCGGGATTGGCACCATGGAGTCCGGCGATGCCCTCACTGTTTCGAACGGCGGTCCCGGCACACCCTGTCCCAGCAGTGACTCCGTGACCACCATCTGTCCCACTGGCTATGGTTCGAGCGCGCAGGACGGCGCCGGTTTTGATGAACTGAGTGTTTCAGGCAATCCGAACATCGGTCATGGGAAGAAGACCTTCTTGCAGCAATTCGATACCGCGAAGTTCTCGGTACCGGCAATGAATGTTCGCGGAAACTCTGGCCTGGGAACGGTAAGAGGTCCCGGACAGAACAATGTGGATCTGTCGATCGCGAAGACATTCCCTCTGTTCGAGAGTCTTCATCTGGAGTTCCGGGCGGACGCCTTCAACGCCTTCAACCACACACAGTGGACTGGTGTGAATACGACCTATCCGAGCGGCAGTACGCAATTCCCCTTTGGAATGGTTAATAACGCGAGGGAGGCCCGCATCGGCCAGGTGGGGGCGAAGTTAGTTTTCTAGCCGGGCCGCCGGTGCTTGCGCCCAGTCTGGGTGCAAGTGGTGCTTTCTTGCAGCCCATAGGCGAAAGCCAACGGCTGCATTGCCGGGTTTGTGAAAAGCGCCACTTGGCGCCATCGAATAGCGGCACCTGCAACCGCCAGTGCGCGAACGGCGTGATAACGAGCTGGTCCGTCCGCTGTTGCCCCGCCCTTTTTCACAAGACACCTATTGCTGTCCGGTGAGCCTGAGGAGAATTACAGTGGCCGTGCAAAAGCCAATCGTTGTCGTCGGCAGCATCAATACAGATCTCGTGGCGGTCACAGAGAGAATTCCGGCCGTGGGTGAGACCGTCATAGGGACAGACTTCCAGATTCATCCTGGCGGCAAGGGCGCGAACCAGGCTGTTGCCGTCGCCCGGCTCGGCTACCCTGTGCGGCTGATTGGACGGCTGGGCAGCGATCCATTTGGCGCGCAACTGAGGACGCACCTTGAAAGTGCCGGAGTGGACATCGCAGGCATTGCGACAAGCGAAGGAACCTCGGGGGTTGCGGTCATCTTGGTCTCGTGCGAGGGGGAGAACAGCATTGTGGTCACGCCTGGCGCCAACTCAAAAGTGACTCCCCATGACTTACTGAACATCGCATAATAT
>PLGM01000106.1 GCA_003139795.1 Acidobacteriaceae bacterium
GAACCTGGCACTGTCCAGTTATATAGGTATTAACGATGTAATAATTTTCCCATTGCCGACCAGGCACAAACCCGATCCCGGACCCTGCGGCTTTTTTCGTTACTAATCCGTCGCGACGCGACCAACTGAGGCGCCGGATTTGCGTGGCGCCGCTTGTGTGACTCCCGATCGTGTCCAAACAGCAGACCAATTTCCGGATCGGCGGTCCACCCTGGGGATCTGCCGGAAAGGCCGCTCAGCAGATGAGAGGGTTGCGCATGTGCCAGAGTTGTGCGGAGTCAACAATAGAATCGCGCACTGCGGGAACTTGCGAGAGGTCTGTTGCGAGAGGTCCGTTAACTCTAACGGGCATTTTTCACCGGGCTCAGCGAAAGCCACACGACGCGCTACCATTGCTTCCAAGCACTTATCTCATCGGTGCGATGCGAGTACTTTCCGGGTGACCGACAAGTCAAGCCAACGCTGAAGCCAGTGCTTTCACTCCGCGCAGGTCGATTTTTCCAGTGCCCAATATCGGCAGCGCGTCAACGTAAAAGAACTGATTCGGGCGCGGCTTCCACAGCGCAGGCAGATCGCACTGCGCCAGCTTCTCCAGAACAGGCGCAAGCTTTTCCGTCGAAAGCGTCGATACCACTACAATGCGCTCGCCCTTCTTCTCGTCCGGCAGGGCGGTCACGGCGAAGACCTGCTCCGTGACTCCGGCCAGTTCGTGCAGCTTGTCTTCAATCCCGATGTGTGGAACCATCTCACCGCCAATCTTGCTGAAACGCGAGAGACGATCGGTAATGGTGAAAAAGCCGTCCTCTTCCATCAGAGCAACGTCGCCGGTTGTGTACCAGCCATCGTGCAGGACTTCCGCAGTCTTCTCCGGTTTGCCGAGATAGCCCTTCATCACATTGGGACCTTTAACGAGCAGCATGCCCGGAGTTCCCGGCGCCACCGGCTCGCCTGTGTCGAGATCCACAACCCTGACGGAGACGCTCGGCAGCGGATGCCCAATCTTGCCGCGTCTTCCGCCGACCTGCCTGAACCCCGGAGCCGACAAGGCCGAAGTGCATGCCGCCCAGCGCAAAGCCGGTGCAGGTCATGCCAATGGAGCCGAGGGGAATAAGTCCATACTCGATCTTGTTGCCGCTCACCAGACCGGCGATCATGCTGCCGATGCCGATGCCCATCGCCATTGCGGCGTTCAAATAGCCGGTCCTGGTCTGCCAATATGCAGGACGTCCGGCCCATAGACAACCACGGTTGAAAAGAGCAGCGAGCCAAGGAACCAGAAGTATGTATTCCCGAGGACGGCGAGGAAGAGCGCCTGGTCACGGCGCATCAAGCCGATCTGCTGCCAAAGATCGCCAAGGAAGTTGATGCGGAATTTCTTCTCCGGCGCGGCGGCCGGGACACGGTCGATGCCGAGACTTGTGAAGAATCCCACAATGGCGAGAGCCAACAAAAGGTAACCGGCATAAACTTCGCGGCCATGAAAGCGCTCCGCCAGCGCAGCCCCGGTCACCGTTCCTACAATGATCGCGAGGAAGGTTCCCAGTTCGATGACGCCGTTTCCCCAGGACAGGCGTTTCGCGGGGAGCAGTTCGGGCAACAGGCCATACTTCGAAGGCCCGAAGAGCGCCGCCTGGGTTGCAACCAGTCCCAGAGCGGCCAGCGTCGCGGACCGTGATTGCGCCGCCAATCCCGCAGTTGCCAGGGTCATGGCGCCAATCTCCATCGCCTTGGTCCAGAGCGTGACCTGCCGCTTGCTGAACCGATCCGCAAGCCAGCCTCCCGTCATGCTGAACAGCACGAACGGCATGGAGAAAAGGAAAGTGACCAGGGAGACGAACGTGGCGCGTTCGCTTCCGGCCAACCCCATGCCGACAATCATGGCGAGCAGCAGGTTGCGCAGAATGTTGTCGCTGTAGGCGCCTTGGAACTGCGTGGCAATAAGCGCCCAGAAGCCGCGCTCGCTGCGCGGCGTCTCTGGCATCAAGGACGGAAACTCTGCGTCGGCATTCATGCTTTTCCGGATCCAATCGACGTTTTAGTTGGGCGCCGTCGATTAAAGCGCCGCCCGGCACCAATTGGGCTATACTTCTGAGTCATTGACTCACCGGGCTAATCTCACTCTCTACCAGAACGCGCATCAAGCCAAGCCTTGCAAAAAAAAGTTTGCAAGAGGTCTTGCCGAGTTCGTTCTTGTGACAGGCACCCATTCGCCGCAAGCTGAGAGGTTCGAAGCATGGAAATCATTGTTGTACTGATCGGCGGGTTTCTGTTAGGGATCCCTGTGATTGCGATCATTGCCCTGGTGCGAAGCGGGAATACGCGCAGGCTTCTCGATGAAGCTAGCTTGGAATTGCGCGACAAGATATCTGATCTGAAGGGAGAGATCGCCGGACTGCGCCGTGAGCTGAATAAGGTCTCTGAGCGTGCGGGCCAGCCGGCTTTTTCTCCTGCGCCAATAGCCGAGGCACAGAAGGTCAAGCCTGCGGACGAACCAGCTGCGGCGCCATCGGAAGCAGCCAAGCCGAAAGCGCATCCTTCCCCGACAATGGTAGTCCCGGAGCCCGCGGCCGGCGCCTCTGCTTCGTTGACGGCGCCCGCTCCCGTGACGCAGGTTTTCCTCAAGCAGCGGAGCCCCAGTCCGGCGCCGCAGCGGATCGAGCCCGCTGCCGACCGGAATCTTCTTAGGCCATTGCCCCCAACGACTCCTTCACAGGCGCCCCCATTGCCGTCTGTGGCTGCAGCCAAAAGCGAGGAACACGCCGATGCGGGTCCATTTCCGCGGCCAGAGCCCATCTCGACGCCTCAACCTCACAGAGCAACGCAACCGTCCTATGCTCCCGCTGCTCCTCGCTTTGCGGTGCTTGAGACCGCGCCGCCACGCAAGAGCTTCGCGGAGCGGTTGCGCGCCACGCTTCCGCTGGAAGAAGTGCTGGGCATGAACCTGTTCGCTAAGCTGGGCATCATTTTACTGGTGCTTGGGTTCGCGCTTCTGGGCCGCGTGGCGCTGATCTCCTTGGGCGCGGGAGCGAGAGTCACCCTGATCTACGCGGCGGCAGGCGCGCTGCTCGGCGGGGGCATTCGCCTCGAGTGCAAAGAGCGCTATCACCTCGTAGGCCGCACCGGAATCGGCGGCGGATGGGCGCTGCTTTTCTTCACCACCTATGCCATGTACCACGTTCCGGCAATGACGGTGATGAGTTCCAACACGCTCAACTGCGTACTAATGCTCGTGGTCGCTGTCGCGATGGTGGCGCATACCTTGCGCTATAAGTCGCAGTTGGTCACAGGTCTTGCTTTTCTGCTTGCGTTTTCAACAGTTGCTCTAAGTCAGGACAGCGTCTACGCTCTTACCGCCGGGGTGATTCTCGCCTTAGGCATCGTTGCCATCGCCTTGCGGATGGGCTGGTACGAGCTTGAGGTCTTCGGCATCCTGGCCAGTTTTGGCAATCACTTCTATTGGCTCTACAGGCTGTATCCCGACGGCGTGGCAGGTCATGCGTTTCCGCAGTTCTGACCCAGCGCCATTATCCTCATCCTGTACTGGGCAATTTTCCGCATCTCCTATATCGCGCGCGCCATTCGCGTCCCGCGCGACGAGACCATCTCCACCATCGCGGCACTGCTCAACACCATGCTGCTGGGCGCGGTCATGAAATTCCAATCCACGCGCCCGGAGCTTGCCTTTTACGGGTTACTGGCAATTGGTGCAGCGGAGTTCTTCTGTGGGCAGTTGCAGGCAACACGCCGGCGGCGTCCGGCATTCATTCTGCTGACAGTTATGGGCACCATGCTGATGTTCGGTTCAGTGCCCTTCAAATTCAGCGGCAACAACATTGCGCTGTTCTGGATGATCGCGGCCGAAGTTTTGCTGATTGCCGGGATTGTTCAGTTGGAAGTGGTCTTTCGCCGCCTCGGATTGCTTGCGGGACTCTTCACCGGCCTGCTGATCGTCTACGAAGCGCAGCATATCGTCGAATTTCGCCAGCAATCGGAGGCGCAGCTCATTCAGGACGGCGTCCTGCTGCTCGCCTGCAGCGCCTTGTTCTACTTGAACTCGCTGTTCATTCGGCCTAAGTGGCGGCAACTCTTCGAGACGTTTGACGGCACGATTGCAACTTTTCACGGCTATATCGGCTGCGTCACCGGTTTTCTCGGCGTGTGGGGCCTGTTCACCGGAGATTGGACCGCGATCGGCTGGTCTGCGTTGATGCTGGGCGCGGCTCTCGGCGCCCGATACCTGAACAACAAGCACCTCATCGTGCAGGCAAGCGCACTGTTTGTCGCCATGGCGATTCGCGCGGCGGTCTTCAATTGCCACCTGTCCGATCTTTATCCACACCACATCACGTTGCGCCTGGCTACTCTGCCGATTATTGCAGCCGTCTGTTACGGGACGTCCTGGGTGCTTTCAGGCGTCAAAGATCTGCGCCTTGTTCCTCGCACTGCTCTGCTGTGGACGGGGACGGCGCTGCTTGTCACCCTTGCCTGGGTTGAATTGCCGCCGATGGATATAGCACCGGCGTGGATCGCGCTCGCCGTTGTTCTTGCGCTGCTCGCACGGCGCCTCACGTTGGGAGAGCTCACGAACCAGGAACATGTGCTTGCGGCTATCGCGGCCGGCCAGCTTGTCGCAGTCAACATGGATGCGCAGAGCGCGATAGAGCGCTACCTGCCCTTCCTTGGCTGTGCCGGCGCACTCTACGGGATCTCGCGCTTTTGCACTCTGAGGGATGCCGTCTACCGGCGTCCGGCAGCATGGGTGCATACGTGGGGCGCCACAGCACTGATCGCGACACTGGCCTGGAACGAATCTCCGCAGCCATGGCTGGCGGCAATCTGGGCTGCGTTTGCGCTGGCGCTTGCGGTCACCGATCGCATCTTCGACGTCGAAGAGCTTCCCTATCAGGCACACGTGCTCGCTCTGCTGGCTGTGGCGCGCGCGGTGACCCTCGATCTGTACACGCAGGGCAAGTGGCACGGGGTCGATCTGCGGTTGATCACGGTGGGGATCCTGGTCGCAGTGCTTTACGCATTGGCGCTGTGGGTGCGCATGCCGGCGTCGCTTCGCGGCTCAGAGGCGCGTCACGCCTATACATGGGTTGGATCGGGCCTCTTCGCCTGGCTGCTGTGGATCGAGTTGCAGCCAATTAGCGTAGCCGTTGGCCTGGCGGTCTTTGGGCTCCTGCTCTTTGAGATCGGGACATGGCGCGAGCAAAGACAGATTCGCCTGCAGGCTTATGTTGCGCTGGCCGCGGCGTTCGCGCGCATCTTCTTCGTCAACCTCACAGCGGCAACGCTTCCCGGCGAAGTTCTCAGTCCGCGCATCTACACGGTTGTGCCCATTGCGCTCATCTACTTTTTCGTGTGGGCGCAATTGCAGTCGGACAAGGCTGCGCCAGAAATCGGGCGCTGGCGGGTGGGCGACCCGATCGCCTATCTCGGCACCGGATGCGTTGCTGCCCTGCTCTATTTCCAGACGCCCGCGGAATGGATCATCGTTGCCTGGTCGATTCTGGCCGTGGTGCTCCTGGGAGCGACTCTGTTGCTCGACAAGGAAGTCTTTCACCAACAGGCGGCGCTGCTGGTTGCGGGAATTGTCGGCCGCGGCCTGGCGCACAACATCTTTGGCGGAAGTTACTTTGTCGAAGGAGGATGACGGGGCAATCTTGCCGTGCTTTCGCTAACGGCAGCGTTGCTGTTTGCCGCGCTGCCAATCGCGTTTCAGCTCCGCAAACGCTATGCCGAGCGCACTAACCTTTCGTTTCTCAGCCGCTATACGGCCCTGAAACATCCGGAACAGCTGCTCTTCTTTGCTCCCATTATCCTGATCAGCTTCATGATCGCGATAAAGATGGATCCGGGAATGGTGACACTGTCGTGGGGCATTGAGGGAGTGATGGTGATTGTGCTGGGACTTCTGGCAAGCCAGCGCAGCTATCGCATCACAGGACTGTTGCTGCTGCTTCTCTGCGTGGGAAAGATCGTGTTTCGCGATGCCTGGCGGCTGGACGAACGCGACCGTTATATTACCTTCATTGCACTGGGTGGGGCGTTGACTCTGGTTTCTGCACTTTATGGAAGATACCGGGAGATCGTGAGGCGGCTGCTATGAAGCGCATCTTGGCTCTGGTCGCCATCCTGCTGATTGCCGGCGGCGCTCTCTACTTCGCGCAGCAGCACAGACGCCAGGATGTTATGAGCGTGAACGCGGTTGTGGACTCAGCCGCGGATTGGCAGCGCGATCTGACACGCGCGCCCATGCATTTCACGCGGATATCCGACGATCAGGAGACGCGCATCGGCGACGAGCTTGCGCAGCAGTATGCATCCGCACAGCCCACACAAACCGCGGAGATGGCGGCGATGGAATGGTACGTGAGCAAAGTGGGCGGTCGCGTGGCCGCGCATGCCGTGCGCAGACTCGCTTTTCGATTTCATGTCATTGCGAGTGTGGATATGATCAATGCCTTTGCGTTGCCGGGCGGACATGTCTTTGTTGGCCAGGGGCTCCTGGACCAGATGACCAGCGAAGACGAGCTAGCCTTTGTGCTCGGACATGAGATTGAGCACATCGACCATTACCACGCGGTCGAGCGGGTGCAGATCGAGGCACAACTCAACAAATTGAATCTGGACATTGAGGCAGCAGTTGCGCAAATTCCCATCTCGTTGTGGCAGGCCGGCTATAGCAAGGAGCAGGAGTTCGAGGCTGACCGCGAAGGGCTTCGCATCGCCAGCGCGGCCGGCTACTCGCCGCAGGGAGCGGTGAACATGCTGGAGCGGTGGACCCAGTTGCACCGCGAGTATGTTATTCACGCTCAGACACCCACAGGGGAACTGAGTCAGCTTGCCATCGAAGGGCTCACCGGCTACTTTCGCACCCATCCGCTGCCTTCCGAGCGCCTGGCGCAAGCCAACGAAATCATCGCACAGGATCACCTCCCGTTGAGTCGACCTCTCAAGCCTTTTCATGTGGAGTATGAAGTGACAAGCGAAGAGAGGTAGGCCTGAATCGAGGCTGTGTTGACGGCGGGCACTTATTCAGATTGGCGCTACGTGGAGCGCAGTTCCGACATCAGTTCCACGAAGTTCCGCCGTCGGCCGTGATCCCGTCCGCTTGCCTCGTCCCCGGTGAGGCGGCAGGCGGTTGCATGGAGCGCAGCTCGAAAGCGGGGAATAAACACATCCCATGCTGCCTCGATTCCCGCTGAGCAGGCGCGCGCCAGGACCAGTTCTTCCACACGCAAGGATGCGACAAGTTCAACTCTCTCGGCCTGACTTAGGTGGGCGGCGTAACGAACGACCACGGCAGCCACAATCCCATGAAAGTGCTCGGCAGTTATGCCGTAGGACTCTGCTCCGGACTCGCCGTAGCGCCTTGCGATGGCTCCGTCGACAACGGTTCCCAGGGTGGGACCCATATGCCTCTCGGCCGGAGTTTGAGACGCGGGGAGCATTTGTACCGATGGTAGCAAGTTTTTCCGCAAGAAACACATGTGCCCGCGCTCTTCCAATGTTGGGCAACAACGGCAGATTCAAGGAGGATGCAATTTGCTCAAGTTGGAGAATGGAGTGCCCAGCCACGATACGTTCAGCCGGCTGTTTCGCATTCTTGACCCGGATCAGTTCCGCGCCTCGTTTCAGCGGTTCATGGAGAAGTTCTCCGCGCACTGGCGGCTTGATGTGGTCATGAACGAGGATCAGGGCAGAACTCGATTGGGCAACGGCCCCCACAACCTCGCCGTGCTCAGACACATGGCCCTGAACGCCATGCAGAAGGAGGGATCGAAAGGCTCTTTGCGCGGCAAGTTCAAACGCGCAGGCTGGGACGATGACTACCTTAAAAAGCCTTCTGACGATGTTGAAATAGAATTGCCATGAGGCGAGGCCACATATAACTTGACACCAGATGTTCTGTCTAGTATTATCGCCGCCGCTCGAATGAACGACCCCAAGCGAGCGCCGAACGACCGCGCCTCAACCAAATGAAAGCAACAATGTCATCTGGAGATCCACCATGAAATTCAGGAATCGAACGACTCGTCTTCTCTGCAGAGCCGCGTCCCCCCTGCTGATGCTTCTGCTTAGCCTCTTAGGGTCAGCCCAGGCCTTTGCACAATCCGATCCGTCCATCCCATCGGGGGACATACGCATCCACTACTTTCGGCCGGACGGCATCTATAGCGGCTGGACGGTCTACGCCTTCGATAACACTACGGAAAACACCGGCGGATACAATAGCGGGCCCGTCCAGGTGACCGGCATGGACAGCTATGGCGCGTACTTTGACGTGGGAGTGACCACCGGCGCGCAAGAGGTCGGCATCATTATTCACAACCCAACGGCAACGGGCGGGGACCAGAAGGACACGCCCAATAATTTGTTTGTCGAT
Organism: Acidobacteriaceae bacterium; assembly: GCA_003139795.1. Taxonomy (GTDB): domain Bacteria; phylum Acidobacteriota; class Terriglobia; order Terriglobales; family Acidobacteriaceae; genus Telmatobacter. The sequence goes on from PLGM01000106.1 coordinate 8,393, forward strand.
CCCGCCACGCAGGGAATTGAGTACTGGGCGTACTCCGGGATAGCCAAGCTGTATAACACCGCGCCCAGCTTGACCAATCCCACCGCGCTGCTGCCCGGATACGTCCGCGTTCACTACCACCGGACGGACGGTAACTATAGCGGCTGGACGATCTATGCCTTCTACGACACGACAGAGTACACCGGCGACTATAACAGCGGCCTTGTGCCGGTCACGAACTCCGACGCATATGGAGTGTATTTCGATGTTGCAGTTGTTGCGAACGCGCAGAATCTTGGGCTCATCATTCACAATCCCTCTGCGCCGGGCGGCGACCTGAAGGACCCGGGGCCGAATGAGTTTGTCGATCCTTCCACGGAAGGCTTCGAGTACTGGGGCTACACGGGGATCGGCAAGCTGTACAAGAGCCAGCCAAGTCTGGCCAATCCCACAGCTTTACTGCCGGGATATGCTCGAATTCATTACTACAGGCCAGACGGGAACTATTCGAACTGGAGCGTCTATGCCTTTGAAGACACCGCGGAATATACCGGCGACTACAACGACGGACTTACCTTTGTGACTAACTATGACTCCTACGGCGCGTACTTCGACATCAGTCTGATTCCCAATGCGCAGAACCTCGGATTCATCATTCACAACACCTCCACCGGGGTGAAAGACCCGGGGCCTAACATGTATCTGAATGTCGCCACCTACACCCAGGCATGGGCGATTTCAGGCAACGCGACGGTCTTCACCACAACGCCGACTCCGACCCAGATATTGGACAGCCTGCTCAACGTAGAGCAGGCATACTGGCTCGATCGCCAGCGAGTGGCCATCCAGCCGCAGTTCGCTCAAAGCGGCGATACCTACGCGATCAGTTCCAGCCTCACCGGCGGCCTGTCGGTAACTCCCACGGGGATCACGGGGGGGACCAGTATTTCGCTCACGGTTGGGGGAAGCCTGACCGCGGAAGAATTGTTCCGCTATCCGCAATTGAGCGGCTACACCGTTCTTCAACTACCGGCAAATACGCAGGTCTCGGCCTTGCATACGGCTCTTGAAGGACAGCTCGCGTTTTCAGCGGTGAATTCGAGTGGCTCGCTTACGTATGCAACCGGCATCCAGGATGCAGGCGTGCTCGACGATCTCTATTACTATCCAGGTAAGCTCGGCGTGGTCTTTCACCACGGGGACGATCGCGGCTGGCACGACTGGCCCGACGACGATAACTATGCCGTGAAGCTGAAACTGTGGGCGCCTACCGCGCAAAGGGTCTCGCTTCAGATCTTCGACCACGAGACCGACACGACGCCCACCGCCGTTGTGCCCATGCACGAACATAATGGCGTATGGGTGGCGGACGGGGATCCCAGTTGGAAAGATAAGTACTACCTTTACAGCGTGCAGGTATGGGTGCCATCCGACGCCGCCGTGGACACGAATGTAACCAGCGATCCGTATTCCATCGACATCGCGTTGAATGGAACCAAGAGCAGGATCACCGACCTCGACTCCGATGAAACCAAGCCCGCCGGCTGGGACGAGGATACGTCACCTCCGTTGCGGAGCCTCAGCGACATGAGCGTGTATGAGCTGCATGTGCGCGACTTCAGCATCAACGACCTTACAGTTCCCTCCGATCATCGTGGCATGTATGAGGCCTTCGACGACCAGAACTCCGACGGCATGCGTCATCTTCGCTCTCTGGCCGCAAGCGGGCTCAAGGCAGTGCATATCCTGCCTTCGTTCCACTTTGCGAGTGTGAATGAAGACAAATCCACATGGATCATTCCCACCGGCCTGGCGCAATATCCTCCTGATGGCCAACAGCAGCAGGCAGCCGTCACCGCCAGCCAGACGAGTCCTGCGTATAACTGGGGCTATGATCCCGTGCATTACATGACCCCGGAGGGCAGCTACGCCATCAATCCCGATCACCGCGTCCGCGAATACCGGAGAATGGTGGATGGGCTGCACAAGGCGGGCTTGCGCGTGGTGCAGGACGTTGTGTTTAACCACACCAACGCCAGCGGCGAAGGTCCCAACTCCAATCTCGATGAGGTGGCGCCGAATTACTATCATCGCCTGGATGCAAGCGGCAACCTGGAAAACGGCTCCTGCTGCCCCGACACCGCAAGCGAACACAAGATGATGGAAAAGCTGATCATCGACACCCTCGTCCTGAATGCGCGGGACTACAAGATCGATGGCTTCCGCTTCGACATCATGAGCTTCATGTTCACTTACAACATGACGGACATTCAGAACGCCTTGCAGGCGCTCACTCCCGAGAAAGACGGCGTGGACGGGTCGAAGATCTATCTCTACGGAGAGGGCTTCAACTTCGGAGACACGGCGAACAATCAGATCGGACCCAACGCCTCGCAGATCAATCTTTATGGCTATGGCATTGGCACTTTCAACGACCGCATTCGCGATGGAATCCACGGGGGCAGTCCGTTTACGGATGAACGCGTCCAGGGCTTTGCCACGGGACTCTTCACCGACCCAAGCGGCTTCACGAACAGCAGTCTTTCGCCGAGCGAGCAGCAGGCCCAACTGCTCCAGTACTCCGACTGGATCGATGTGGGACTTACGGGAAACCTGCGCGACTACACCTTTATCGATAGTGCAGGCGCGGCGGTCACCGGAGCCGAAGTGAGCTACAACGGGCAGCCGACCGGCTATACGAAGAGTCCTATTGAGGCGGTGAACTATGCCTCAGTCCATGACAATCAGGACCTGTTCGACCAAGTGCAGCTAAAGTCGAGCTTCAGCGACAGCATTGCCACGCGTGCCCGCAGGCAGATGGTGGGCATGAGCCTGGTGACATTGGGCGAGGGGATTCCTTTCTTCCAGGGCGGCGATGACCTGCTCCGCTCAAAGGACATGGATCAGAACAGCTATAACTCCGGAGACTGGTTCAACAAGATCGACTGGACCGGCCAGACGGCGAATTGGGGCATCGGTCTGCCGATTGCTAGCCAGAACCAGGGCCAGTGGCCGATCATGACGCCGCTGCTGAGTAACCCTGCTTACACGCCGCTTCCGGCAAATATCGCATACAGTGAAGCGGCGTTCAGCGAACTGTTGAGAATCCGCTACAGTTCAGAATTGTTCCGCATGCCCACATTTGCGGAAGTACAACAGAATCTTACCTTCCTGAATACCGGGCCAAACCAGACGCCGGGCCTGATCGTCATGAAGCTGGACGCGAATGGCGGGAACTACGGAATCTATAAACACATCGTGGTGTTCTTCAACGCAACCGATGCATCGGTGACTTTCACCAATAGCCGGCTGAAGGGTTTGGACTTGCAACTGCACCCGGCACAACAAAACTCCCGCGATGCCGCTACGAGGCAGTCCACGTTTAACTCAAAAACGGGGACTGCTACAGTACCCGCGCTCACAACTGCAGTCTTTGTGGCCGAAACCCGGTAGGCACGTAGCTGCCCACAACTGACCCCGCCTGAATTAGCTCCAAATCCGGATCGTTCAGGCGGGGTCTTCGTGCCTTTTGCAGAGGTGTTTTTATTTGAATGCCTTCTCTTATCGGTCATTAGCCAAGCTCTTTGTAAGTCTGCAGGATGTGCACTTCTTCATCCCGAGTCTCGCTCAATCCGCAAATTGACCGCGACGACCAAGGGTTAGTACTGGTAAACGTTAGCTCCCTATCGGAAATGCCCCGGCAGGCGGGGCTGGATTGCCCCGATTATCTCGACGCAGGACAGTTTCGATAGAGTTGCGACGCCTTCCTCCTGCTCAGGATGGAGTCGGCATCCTGATCCACCGACTTTTCGAAGCTCAATAGCCCGGCCCACTGGTACCTCCATCTACGCTTCGCAAGACACCTCACGCTGTCCCATGCAAGACTCGAGGCCAGGATGGAGTCGCTGTCTTCTTTCCTGCACGGCTCTTGCATCCCCAACAACATGCCGGTTTATCCCGGCGCGCGGCGGATCGTCGGCTACTCGGAAACTGAGCCGATTTTCCTTCTTGCTGGAGTGCGCAGCGGGCTGCATACTGGGGCTGTCTGGAAGCCCATGAGCCCGTCCACCGTGAAATCCTTTACCGCCGTGCTGGAGCCGCTGCAGACGGGGCTCGGCTGGGTAGTTGCGCGCATTCCGTTCGACATCGCCAAGGCGTGGCCGGCACGCAGAGGCTTGCGTGTGCGTGGCGAAATCTCACCTGCGAACAGCAAGACGGAGGGATTCCCTTTTCGCACATCGCTGATGGCCTATGGGCGCGGCGCGGGACACTTCCTGCTGGTGAACAAGAAGATGCAGGCGGCGGCAAAGGCAACGGTCGGCTCCCAGGTGCGGATTTCGCTCGAGCCGGACCTGGAGGAGCGTGCGGCCGTGGTCCCACCGGAGTTGGCCCAGGCGCTCAAGGGCGACCGCCGGCTGCGGAAGTGGTTCGACGGTCTCAACTACTCCTGGCGCAAGGCCATTGGCGACTGGGTCAGCGAGCCAAAAGCCGCCTCCAGCCGCGAGAAGCGCGCCGAGCAGATGGCCGAGCGCCTGCTGTTGACCCTGGAGGGCGAAAGGGAGCTGCCGCCCATTCTGCAAGCGGCCTTCCTGCGCCAGCCGTTGGCGCTGAAGGGATGGAAGGCCATGACGCCGGTGCAGCGCCGCAGCCATCTGCTGGGCATTTTCTACTATCGGAACGTCGATGGCCGGGAACGACGGACTGGCAAGGCCGTCGAAGACGCCCTGCGCGTGGCCAGGAGAGACGCAGGCAAAGTCCAATGAGGAGTTCCTCCGCATTCCGCCTGCCTGCCGATTACCAGCGGCGGGAGGGTTTTCAAAGTAAATCCATTTTTCAGGCGACTTGGGCCGCATTTCCGGCGTCTAATTGAACACGATGGGTACCGCCGCATCTGTTCGCCCTTTTTTTGTACAGGGTTCCGCCACCGCAGTTGACGAGCAGGTCCGGCAGGAGAGCCTCGCCGTATCCGCTGGGCTGAAGCGCCAGGAAGTCGGCCTGCTGGACGAGTTGATCGTCCGCTACCAGCACCGCCTGTTGCGCTATCTGCTCTACCTGACCAGCAACCGCGAGATGGCCGAGGACCTGTTCCAGGAGGTCTGGATGCGGGTGCTGGTGCGCGGCGCGCAGTTCAACGGCCGGGCGCGGTTTGACACCTGGCTGTTTACCATTGCCCGCAACCTTGTCACCGACCAGCGGCGGAAGCGCACCATGTCCAGCCTGGACGAGCTGTTTGAATACGGCAGCGACGACGACCGGCCCATGAGCTTCGAGGTTGCCGACGGCGAACCTACGCCCTTCGACCGCTTTTCCAACCTCGAAGACCGGGAACGGATTGCGGCGGCGCTGCTGCAGTTGGATACGCTTCATCGCGAGGTGCTGGTACTGCGCTTCCACGAGGAGTTGTCGCTGGAAGAGATCGCCAAGGTCACGCGAGCGCCTCTTTCCACTGTAAAGTCAAGACTTTACAGGGGCCTCGCCGCAATCAGGCCCAAGCTGGAGCGCACCCGCCTGCGCTCTCAGGAGGCGGTGTGAAGACCACTCGCCTGGCCGGGGGCGCGGCCGGCGATGCAAGAACAGGCGCGGGCGCCGACCCCGATCTGCTTTCGGCCCTGGCCGGAAATCAAGCCAACCGGGATTGCCTTCTGGCCCATCGCACCTGCCGCGTCGTGAACGCCTCCCTGGGCGTAATGCAGGAACAGAAGGCCGGGCGCAAGCGGGTTCGCTGCGTGGCGTTGGCGGCCGCACTGGTGGTATTTGTTGCGCTCGGTCCGCTGCTCTGGTGGGCCGCCGATATGCTGATCGAAGAGGAGCACCTGACCGGCCTGATGGGCCAGGTAAGCCTGTGGGGCTGTGTGCTTTGCCCGGCGCTTGTGGCGTCCGCGCTGGTTGCCGGATGGGTGCGCCACAGATCCTGATTCCGGAAGACTCTCGAACAAAGCGCGTCCGGAACCCGAGTGTGCGCAACTTAGCTATGCTCTTTTCCGTCAATTCAAATAGGAGTTGAGCTGTGCTCGATCTCCTGAAAAGCCCTCCGAGGGAGGGATTCTCCATGCGCGATCCACAATCCATTACCGTCAACGAAGATGCACGGATGATTCCCGTCTGGTCGATTATCGTCGCAGCCGCGGCCTTTGTGCTGGTCGAGTACTATTTCTGGCTGGTCCTGCCTGCGGGCAGAACCCATCCGCCGCCGCCTCTCGGGTTCCGCATCTACTTCAATTTTTCCTGGGGTTTGCTGGCCGCGCTCTACTTCCTCATGGTCGGCTACGTCAGCAAGGACGCGCCGCGCCGGGCCATGAGTTCGCGCTTCTGGATTTTGATCTGCTTCGTGATGCCGGGCGGCATCGGCGCCGTGCTGTACTTCCTGCTGCGCCAGCCGGAGGTCTCGCGTTGTCCCGCCTGCTCGACGCACGTGCAGAGCGACTTCCACTTCTGCCCGCAGTGCGACTACCAGCTCGGGGCCAGTTGCGGCAACTGCTTCCGCACCGTGCGCGCCACCGACCAGTTCTGTACCCGCTGCGGCCATGAGCTGGCCCGCGACCAGATGCCGGCGCGCCTGCGGGTGCTGGGCGAATAGAACTCCCCTCGGGCATCGGGCCGGTTCGAGGACGGCCCATCCCCCTGCCCCATTCCGGAATTGACCCCTCCCGCGTTCCCTTCCTACAATCAATCGAGCTTCCAGGCCGCATGTCCATCTCCGCGCTCATCATCGACGACGAACAACTGGCCCGCGACGAGCTCAGGTACCTGCTCGACCAAGTGGGCGGCGTGGATGTGGTGGCGCAGGGAAGCAACGGCATCGAGGCCGTAGACCTGATCGAGGAGCACCATCCCGACCTTGTCTTCCTGGATGTGCAGATGCCGGGGCTGGACGGCTTTGCCGTGATTCAGCGGCTGATGGAGCGCAACCGGCAAAGAACGAGCAAGGGCCAGGATGCCGAGCCGCTGCCGCAGATCGTCTTTGCCACCGCCTATGACCAGTACGCGGTGCGCGCCTTTGACGTGAACGCCGTCGATTACCTGCTCAAGCCCTTTGACCGCATCCGCGTCCAGCAGGCCGTGGACCGGGTTCGCAGCCGCATCGCCGTTGACGCTTCGAACGTGGCCGGGGCAAGCCCGACGCCCGACTCCCCCATCGAGTCCCAGCTCGACGCGCTGCTGCGGCTGCTCAACCGTCCGCAGGGCGCGTCGCGCACTCCGCAGCCGGCCAAGCTCATCGTGCAGGCGCAGAGCCGCCTGCTGCTGATCGATCAGGCTGAAATCTGCTACGCAGCCATCGATGAGGGCGTGATTCGCATCGTCACGCAGAACTTCGAGGGCCAGTCGAAATGCCGCACTCTTGAGGAGTTGCTGGAATTGCTTGATCCGGCGCTTTTCTGGCGCGCCCACCGTGGCTTTGTGGTCAACATCAACCACATCCGCGAGGTGGTGCCGTGGTTCAAGTCCAGCTACCAGTTGCGGATGAACGACAAGAAACAGACGGAGATTCCTGTGAGCCGGTCGCAAACAAAGCGGCTGCGGGAGCTGTTCAATCTGTAGCGGCATGGTGAGGACAGCAGTTGCGAATCAACGATTAGGATGAGGAGCTTTTCCCCTTTCGCGGACGGGGCTTATGACGGATTTCTTTAAGGACTTTCCTTTTCTCCCCATTGAGCAACCAGTCCAAACAGATATTCAAATTGTCGGTCCAGGCATCGTCTGGAATGAGTGCCACCGGCTGATGAATTTCGATCAAAGATGGTGAATCCGGCCGCTCAAGAAGCCAATCGCCAACGGTAAACCTGAACTCCGACCATTTTTTGGTGGCAGGCTGCATGCTCACGGCCAGAATATCGAATGCTCCAAAGGGATACGGCCGGGTATCGACAGGAGCTTCAACTGAAGGAGCAGACCCTTTGGGACTGCGTTTCTTCCCGGTTCTAGCGCATGTTTGCCGTGGA
>PLGM01000004.1 GCA_003139795.1 Acidobacteriaceae bacterium
GCGTCGCTGGTCGCTTCTGTCTACAAATTCCACACTTGTTTGCTTACCCATAGCGAATACGGGATGTTCCGGCGGAGTAATCTCCCGGCTATCGACACTGAGAAGGATGTTCCCAGGTTCAATGCCGGCGATCGCTGCTGCTCCTCCTGCGTGGACATCCTGAAAGATCCAACGTTTTCCATAAGGTGTCTCATCTTCAAGGTAGGTTGCGCTGAGTGCGGCCCGGCTCGACGCTCTACGGGCACTGCTGTGAAAAAAGCCCAAATGGGAGGTGTGTAGCTCCGCCAACAAATCACCCATGGCCTTCTCAAATGCGTCTGCTGTGCCTGCACTCTCGATCGAAGACCGGAGACGCTCCACTGCGGCCTGCCAATCGCCAGTCAGCTTTTCGGGCGAATAGAACCGCTTGCGCAGAGCGGCAAGGACGTTTTCGAGGATTGCGTGCCGGTCACGGAGTGAAAGTTGAACAGGCAATGCTGAGCTCGCAGCCGGGTCCAATGTCATCGGGTGCTCCTGGACGAATTTGTCGATTTTGTTTCGCTGAAAAGACTGGCGCTCGGTTCACCGTCGAGTTGGAAGCCGGCCCAATAGTACGGCGGCGCGCCCGTCTTGAGCATTTCGAGCTGCGCTTGCCTGAGCGCCTCTGCCTTTCCCTCGTGACGGCCGAGGTGCTCGTAGAAGTTGGCCATCAGTTGGGCGGTCGCATGATCTTCAAGTTCCCAAAGCGTTGACACGACGCTCTGAGCGCCCGCAGCAACGAATGCATTCACGATGTTCTCCACACCCTCCTCGCCCACTAGCCCAACGCCGGTGTCACAGGCCGAGAGTGTTACAAGGTCGGCATTGAGACGGAGGTTTCTGATCTCACGCACCTGGAGAAGGCCGTCGTTCTTTGCCGGATTTTCCGGAGCGAAGACAAGCGCGGAACGATCTGAGATTTCGGGATCGACATACCCGTGAAGAGCCAAGTGAATAACGTTGTATTGGCTCAGCGGAAGCTGCTTGAAGTTTGTCTCCGTCGCTCTCGCGCCTAAAAGAATGGTGCTGGGCTTCGGAAGGTCGGTTGCAATGTTCTCAACCTCGTGCTGGCTCTCGGGCAGTGCGACAAATTCGCGCCGTTCGGGTCCAGAAATGGCCCGGCTAATGCGCGCGAGAAACGTGGTCTGGGGAGCTTTCGATGTCCATGCCGCCACTCCGACATACGGAAGGTCCTCTCGAATCACCTGATCGGATCGATGCCTGAGCATATTGAGCACGGTTCCCGAGGGCGCGACCGAGACCAGATGGGAAGTCAGTAGATACTGCCCGGCATTCACCAAAGCAGAGAATGGCAGAAGGTGGAGCTTGCCATCCGGCACCACGATTAATTCGTGTTTGTCTTTGAGTTCCGGGATTCCGCCAAGAAGTCCGTCGTAGAGCCGTTGCCCCAGAGCAGGGTCCGTCTTCTTTTGCTTCAGAGTGGATCGATACTGCGTAGCTTCCTGCTCCAGCAGGTCTCTGGGTGGGAGGCTGTACCGGTGAACTGTGTTGCGAGTCACGGCGAGCGCGTAGGAGTTCGGATCTCCCAGCACATACTCGACAAGCAGCTCAGACACCCGCAGGTCGCGCTGAAGTTCGCGCAGTGCGACGGGTACTGGCGCCGGATCGTTTGACGATGGCCCCGTGCCGAGCTGTTGTTCAGTGCTGTAGATCGCTTCAAGAATGTGTGCTCTGGAAGCCGAATCGTCTGTGTTCAGCAATTTGATATTGAGCTTGGTGAGGTTCTGTTCGGTGGCGTCGGGTTCATGCGGCAAAATGACCTCGTGATGTGAGAGACCTTGAGCTTCCACCCGCCCGCGCGCCCGCTCAATTGCCCGGAAGGCGTCCTCGGTGCGGCCTTGGTCGCTTAGAGAAACAAAGTATCCCGCGTAGACGATGCTGAGATCATTCAGCAATTGGCGCTCTGCGGTCGGCGTGGGAACCTTGCTGAGGAGCGCATCCAAGAGATCCGCGCTCTTCTCATACAGTTCGTTCGATGCCTTTGTGTTGCCAAGGCGGGCCATGATTTCGGCCTTGATTCCGAGATTCCGCGGCACGAAGTACAGTTCGTCGGGGATGTTCTCATTGGCCGCGATTGCTTCATTGACGGCGGCCAGCGCCGGCTGCAATTCCCCTTGGTGGATATAAGCCCTTGCGAGTAATCCGTCCACTTGGGTCAATCCGCGCCAATACGAAAGCTGCTTTGCATATTGAGCGGCCAGCGTATAGTCGGACACTGCTTGGTCCCATTGCCCCATTCGCTCGTACACCCCGGCTCTTACCTCGTAGAGCTCGTAAAGATGTCCAGCGAGATTGTAGGCCGAGACTCTCTGCAACTCCTCTGCGGCGAGTGCCAGCGCGTCTTTGTTGTTTCCGAGGCCGCTGAGCGCTTCAATTTTCGCTGTGACCGCAATCGTCGGATACGCCGCCCCGCGAGTCTTCCCGGCAACTTTGATGGCCTCATTGAGCGGTCCGAGGGCCTCTTGGTATTTGTGCATCTCCACCAGGCCCGTGCCATACAGGCTCGCGTATCGGATGTGAGCACCTGGATCAGCGACCTTGGCGACCGTCCACGCTCTCACTACATTCTTTTTCGCGGTTGCGATGTCGCCAAGCAGGAATGCTGCGACGCCCTGTTCGCCCATTGCGCGCGTAGCCAGCAGGTAGTGATGCTGTCGGTTCGCGAGTGCCTTTACCTCCGCCCAGGTCTGGCGCGCCATTCCAGAGTCGTAGTTCACTTCCAGCATCCCAAGAATGGTCAGGATGCGAAGACGTGTTTCAGGATCCTTCGCTGCTGGGAGATCCAGATCCTTTCGAAGCAGAGCAATTTGGCTTGGGATCGAAGTGGAAGATTCGCTGTGCGCCGGCATCTGGCTGACGCGCGCGTAGAGGGCCTTTGAGAACTGATGCCTCCGAGTGAATTCCTGCTCGGCTTGCCGGTAGAGAGGTTCTGCCTCAATCCAGCTGTTGAGCCACGACATCTCATCGGCTTGCTTCAGCAGCGCTTCTGGAGCGTAGAAACTCGACCGTCGGAAAACTTGATACCCGACAACACTCAGAAGAACAGCAAGCAGCAAACCGGCAGCAATGCGAAAGGTGGGGGAGGCGATTCGCATAGCGCCCGATCACTTTGGCCTCTATACTGCCATATCACCGCTTGCGAATCAACATGCCTCTCCATAAACAACTGAAATGAGAAAACTTACGTCATCTCGACACATCTCAACGATCTGATTGGGCTCAGTTCCGGTGAAATCCACATTGCAGTTTCTCCTTTTGTTCTCCTATACTGGCACTCGTGTTCAACCTGCCGCAAACTCGGCACTTCGACTTCATGATCCGCTGCAAGAGGTGCGATGAGAACATCTCCGCTCCAGGAGGCACCATGCCGGATTCCTGGATTGCCGCCCAGTGCCCGCTCTGCGGGGAGAAAAGAAACTACCTTCCATCCGAGATTTTCCAAGGAAATTTCTCGTACAAACTTGGTCCCAAACCGGTGCGCTCAGTGGTGCTCTGATGGGCGAGATGAAGCGAGCCATTGCGCGCGAGCGGGTGGCCTGGGCGGAGCAAATGCAGGAGCAGACGCGCATGAAGTCGACTCTGGTCATAGCCGCGGCGATCATAGCGGCCGTTCGTCTGGCGCGCGACCCGGACATAAGCCGCCCTTCTCCTCGTCTCACCGCAGTGGTCTCCGACAGCGTGAACCTGGCGCGGATGATTTTGGATCGAGTGGGCCGACAGTACGGTGTAGCCAGGGTTCATGTGCGGACGGTATGGCCGGAGAGTGGACAAGCAGCGGATCCCAGAGCGGTTCAGCGACCGATAACGCGCGAATCCCAAGTCACCCTCTGCTCGAACCCTTTTCTCCGTTGCACCACCAGTTAACAGCCTAGATGTTTTCCGGATGATCGTCTCGCCACGATCCGCCCATGCCGCGGGGATTGATGCGGTCGGGGACGATGGGGCTGTAGTCGGTGAACTTTTCATTGCACAGAATGCATTCGCCGTTTTGGGTCACGATCTTCTGGTCTAGCAGCATTCGCATTTCCGCGTTTGAGCGAATCTCCCCATAACCTCGAGGGTGAAGGGGTTCGACGATACGGTCTCTATAACTCTCCTTCGTCTTGAGATCGAACGCGCTCTCGATCCCCCGGCTTCCGCTCCGATGACGTCTGCGGCGCATCAGTCAACGCCACTCAAATGGCTTGCAGGAGGAAGTGGATCTCAAATCCACCAAGGCGCTCACACACAGTCCGGATTGCTATTCGCAAATCGGTTAGCGACTGGAATCTCACGACCAAGCTTGGATTTGCGAGGTACCAAGCGCTCTGTGGTCTCGTATGACGATGGTCAAAGGCATTCTTACCACTGATTCGCCGGGTCACTGAACATCGTAAAGTCTTATTCACTCTTTCCTTTGTTTGTCGAAAGCACCTGGAAAACGTCTGCATCAGATTTACCAAAAGTGAATCGCCCGCGTATGGACGAACTTGAGCTTCGGAGTCGTGATCTTCAACTTCTCACTCTTCACTCGCTCAGCTTGTTAAGCGAGAGTACCTCCGCTCTTGATATAATTCTTAGTGGCTCAACGACAAATGATTCAAACGAAATGACTTGAGGCTCTATGCAACCTGACGACCTTAAACAGAACGTCACGGTCTACGGTCCACTGTTTCCAGAGCCCGTCCAAATCATCCTCGCCATACCGATGGGCGGTTCAGTCAAGCTGATAGGAAAAGGTGTGAGGTCCAGCACCGTCTATGAACCGATCCTTACAGTAGAGCAACTCAGGCAGCTTTACGCCTCGCCTGCCCAGGAACCGTTCGACGGGGACGCAACTAAGTTCCGTCTGGGCGTCGAGGCCATGCGCCTCGGACTCGCCTACGAGTACGACCCATTCTTTTCCTTGTCAATCGCTCGTGTCGACCCATTGCCCCATCAGTTAGAAGCAGTCTATGACTACTTCATAAAACTTCCCCGCATCCGGTTCTTGCTGGCCGATGACCCCGGCGCCGGCAAGACAATCATGGCGGGGCTTCTCATCAAGGAACTGAAGATTCGCGGCCTAGTCAAGCGGACCCTTATCGTGACGCCGGCCAACCTCTCCTTCCAGTGGCAGCGGGAGCTCAAAGACAAGTTCCGCGAGAGCTTCGAGGTCGTCCGTAGCGACGTGCTCCGCGCCAATTACGGGATGAATCCCTGGCAGGAAAAGAACCAGGTCATCACTTCGGTTTCCTGGGTTTCGCGGATAGAAGACGCCAAGGAATCGCTGCTGCGGAGCCAGTGGGATCTCATCATCGTCGATGAGGCCCACAAGATGAGCGCCTACAGCGACGACAAGAAGACCCTCGCCTATCGGCTGGGCGAAGCCCTGTCTGGGATGACCGATCACTACCTGCTGATGACGGCAACGCCGCACAAGGGCGACCCGGAGAACTTCCGCCTGTTCCTATCGCTGCTCGACAAAGATGTTTACGGCGACATCAAGAGCCTCGACGAAGCAATGCTCAACCACGAGGCGCCGTTCTATCTTCGTCGTCTCAAGGAAGCCCTTGTTAGCTTTCCCGATCCTGATACCGGCGTCGTGAAGGCGCTGTTTACAAAGCGGATCGTCCAAACCACTCCGTTCGAGATCAGCAATGAGGAGTTCGACCTCTACGATCAGCTCACACGCTACGTCGAGGATCAGTCCATCAAAGCTGCCAAAGAAGACTCTCCGCGGGCTCGTGCGGTGGGATTCACGATGGCCATGCTCCAGCGCCGGTTTGCGTCCAGTATCTATGCGGTGCGCAGGACGCTGGAGCGCATGAAGGAGAAGCGCGAGAAGATCCTCCAGGACCCAGCTAAATTTCGCCAGGAGCAGATTGCGAAAAAGCTTCCCGACGATTTCGATGATCTTCCCGATGAAGAGCAGCAAGAGATTCTTGCCGAACTGGAAGAGGCGGTTGCCTCCTTCGATCCAAACGATCTTCGCCTTGAGATTGCCGAATTGGACAAGCTGATTCGGGACGCCAAAGTCCTGGAATTACAGGAAGCGGAAGTAAAGGTTCGCAGGCTGAAGGAACTGCTCACCGAGCGGGGAGTCTTCGCCGATCCGAAGATGAAGCTCCTGCTCTTTACCGAGCATAAGGATACGCTAGATTTCCTCGTGGCTGACGGGCGGGATGGACGGCCGCTGGGGAAGTTGCGCGAGTGGGGCCTGTCAGTCACCCAGATTCACGGCGGGATGAAGATCGGGGACCGCGACACGCCGGGCACCAGAATCTATGCGGAGCGCGAGTTCCGCGAGTCGTGCCAGGTGCTCGTCGCCACGGAAGCCGCGGGTGAGGGTATCAACCTTCAGTTCTGCTGGCTAATGATCAATTACGACATCCCGTGGAATCCGGTCCGCCTTGAGCAGCGCATGGGCCGGATTCACCGCTATGGCCAGGAATTCGATTGCCTCATCTTCAATTTCGTCACCACAAACACCCGTGAGGGCAGGGTCCTGGAAAAACTGTTCGAGCGCATCAAGAAGATCGAAGACGATCTCGACCCCCAGCGCACGGGCAAGGTGTTCAATGTCCTCGGAGAGGTATTCGCGGCCAACCAGTTGGAGAAGATGGTGCGCGACATGTACGCGCACAATCAGATGACCGAGGAACTGATCAAGCAGCGCATTGTTGAGCAGGTCGATCCCGACCGTTTCCGGAGCATAACAAACTCAACCCTTGAGGGGCTAGCCAAGCGTGAATTGAATCTCTCAGCCATTGTCGGTAAGTCCGCCGAGGCCAAGGAGCGCCGACTCGTCCCGGAAGTGATTGAACAGTTCTTCCTTCAGGCCGCCCCCATCACCGGCCTTGAAGTCGGCGAGCACGGCAAGGGCCAGCACACTTACCGTGTGCCCCGTGTGCCCCGGAGTCTGTGGGCAACCGGCGAGCGACTGGAGCCTCGGTTCGGCAAGCTCGGGCGGGAGTACAAACAGTTCGTCTTTGACAAGGAGATTCTCAAGAAACAGCCCACCTTTGACTGGGTGACACCGGGGCATCCGCTGTTCGAGACGGTGCGTGAGGACCTGCTTGAGACGGTTCGCGGGGAGTTGGAGCGTGGAGCCGTTTTCTTTGACGTGAATCGCAGCGTGCCGGCGCGGCTCGCGGTCTATTCAGCTGCCATCCGCGACGGACTGGGCCACGTCCTTCATCGCCGCCTGTTCATCGTGCAGGAGGAGATCGACGGAACCCTTTCAGTGCGACAGCCCACCCTTCTGCTTGACCTGATCCCGGCGCCCAAGGTTACGGTTGTTCCCGGCGAAACTGGGGCCGACCAGAATTCCATCGAACACTTCCTGGTGCAGCAGGCACTTGAGCCGTTTCTTGCCGAGGTCACTGTCCAGCGTGAAAAAGAGACTCAGACGGTTGCCCGCCATCTTGATCTCAGCCTGAACGAGTTGATACTGCGCCAGAACATCAAGCTCGCGGACTTGCTCGCGTTGCAGGAGAATGGCGACACCAGCCCGCTGCTGGCCGCGAACACCAAGCAGGCGCAGGACCGCCTTGATGAGTTGTTTGCAAGGCTTGAGGGGCGTCATCGGGAGCTTGAGAAGGAGCGCAACTGCACCATCAGCGACATCAAGCGTCATGCCACCGCCTGGGTGCTGCCGCATCCGGATCGCGCGAATCCAGGGCTTGCTGCGATGGTGCGCGATGACGAGATTGAGCGCATCGCCGTGGATGCGGTGATTGCTTTTGAGAACGCGAGGGGCTACGAAGTCGAAAGCGTGGAGCAGGATAATCGGGGATTCGATCTCATCTCGCGGCGTCCGCATCCTGAGGACGCGAAGACGGCCATCGACGTTCGCTTTATCGAGGTCAAGGGGCGCGCAGGAGTTGGCGAGGTTGCCTTGAGCGGCAATGAGTACCGCACGGCGCAGCGGCTCAAGAAGGATTACTGGCTCTATGTCGTTTTCAACTGCGGGAGCACGCCAGCCATTAGCGTGGTCCGTGACCCGGCGCAACTGGATTGGCAGGCGATTATGAAGGTTGAGCACTACCAGGTAAAGCCACAGGCGATACTCAACGGGGCCATCAGCTTAGAGGACAATGAAAGTTAGATGACCCAAAAGTATCCAAAACGCCTCATCGAAGTCGATCTCCCCATCAAGCGCATCTCGGCTCATGCCCGGCGCGAGAAGTCCATTCGCCACGGGCATATCTCCACGCTCCATATATGGTGGGCGCGCCGACCTCTTGCGGCATGCCGCGCGGTCATCTGTGCGTCCCTGTGGCCGGACCCAGCCGATCCGCTCTGTCCGCAGGATTTCCGGGACAAGGCAGCCAAGATCATCTTCGACTTCGCGCGCGTTGCCGTTAACAAGAAGGAACTCGGCGAAAGCTGTGACCACGAGACCTGGGTCAAATGGCAGGCGCTGGCGAAGACAGCCGGACTGGACAGCAGGAATGAAGCGCATCTGAACATTCTGCGCTTTGCGCTGCTCGATTTCATTGCGGACTTTGCTGATTGGGACAACTCCACGGTACGAGAATATCTCGATACTAGCCGCGCACTAACACAGGCCGCACACGAGGCACTGGGCGGAGAACCTGGAACGCGACCTCTGGTTGTGGACCCGTTCGCCGGCGGGGGTTCCATGCCCCTTGAAGCATTGCGCATTGGGGCTGATGCTTTTGCAAGCGACCTAAATCCGATTGCTGTTCTGCTCAATAAGGCCGTTTTAGAGTACGTTCCGAAATACGGTCAGCGACTTGCAGATGAAGTGCGGAAGTGGGGCAACTGGGTTCGCAGCGAAGCGGAGAAAGAACTGGCTGAGTTCTATCCAAAGGACCCAGACGGCGCTACGCCAATTGCGTACCTCTGGGCAAGGACTATTCAATGCGAAGGCCCCGGTTGCGGGGCGGAGATTCCGCTCATCAGGAATCTTCAATTGACCCGGAAAGGGCGCACTTGGTGTCTTCAAATTCGCTCAAAAAACGGAATGATTGAGACTGAGCTATGCGAGAGTACCACGACGGAGCCAGGCACGGTTCGAAAAGGCAGTGCGACCTGTCCACTCTGTCACTACACAACTCCGGCAAAGGCCGTCAAAGTCCAGCTGGCTTCAAAGCGCGGCGGCTCAGAAGCGCCTTATCTGATGGCAGTATATGTCGAAGGAGATGGGGGGCGGCGGTTCAGGCCTACATCTCCAGCAGATCATGAAGCGTTCGCGGCAGCATCGAAGAATTTGGACCGAAGCCGTTTGCCTTTGGATGATATTAATCCCATACGACCATACAAAAACTCGCGCGGATTGAGCGCCGTCACCCGAATAGGCATTGAGCAGTTTGGTGATCTTTACACGCCCAGACAGGGGCTTGCGCTTTGCACCCTCCAGGATATTACTTTCAGAATCGGCGATTCTGATGGGGACCGCGCCTTCAATCGAGCGGTTGCTACGCTTGTTCACTTCGTCGTGAGTCGTTACATCTTCCAGAACTGCTCACTTTCTCGATGGAACGCTACCGGGGCGAAGATCGAAGGTGCCTTCGGAAAGCAGGCGTTGCAGGTTGTTTGGGATTTTGCTGAAGCGAACCCGTTTTCGAATGGTTCGGCGAATTGGAATAACGCTCTTGATTGGGTCGTAGAGGTGCTTGAGGCCAATGTCGTACTTGGTGGAAGCGGCACAGTCGAGCGCGCCGCAGCCCAAGATCAGATTCTCCCCGATGGTACCGCTCATATCTTGGCAACTGACCCGCCCTATTTCGCTGCGATTCCCTATACGGATTTGTCCAATGTATTTTACGTTTGGGAAAGAGAGCTTCTGAGGAGGTTGTACCCCGAACTATATGCAGCTGGACTAATTGATCAAAGTCGGGAAATCATTGTAACCAACGCCAATTGTGGACCCGCTGGTGAAGCGAAATCTCCGCAGTTTTTCGAACACGAAATGTCGGGCGCGTTGAATTCGGCGCGCCGATCACTCACACCGAATGGAATTGCCGTAATCGTATTCGCTGATAGCAGCACAAGTTCGTGGGAAGCAATTCTGGGCGCGATTGTCGCGGCTGGATGGACGGTGACTAGTTCATGGCCGATAGACACGGAAATGCAGAACCGGACCCAGGCGCAAGAGTCTGCGTCACTGCAATCATCTGTGCATATTGTTTGTCGTCCACGCAATCCTTCCGACGGATTATCACGCGCTGATGACATCGGCGATTGGCGCGACATATTACAGGAGTTGCCCCGCCGCATCCACGAATGGATGCCGCGACTTGCTGATGAAGGTGTTGTGGGCGCAGACGCCATCTTCGCCTGTCTCGGTCCTGCTTTAGAAATCTTTTCCCGCTACGCCCGCGTTGAAAAGGCCAGCGGTGAATCCGTCACTTTGGGAGATTATCTGGAGCACGTCTGGGCTGCCGTTGCTAAGGAAGCTCTTGCATTGGTCTTCGAGGGCGCAGATGCAACAGGCTTTGAAGCCGACGCCCGCTTGACCGCCATGTGGCTTTGGACGCTTAAGGCGCCGGACTCGAACGGCAAGGCAGAAGATGCCGAAGACGAAGAGGACTCCGACGACAATCAAGAGGGCAAGAGGCCAAAAGTAACAGGATTCAAACTCGAATATGACGCCGCGCGCAAGATCGCCCAGGGCCTCGGCGCCCATCTGGAAAGCCTGACTCACTTGGTTGAAGTTTCCGGCGACCAGGCGCGGCTGCTTCCGGTTGCAGAGCGGACGAAGCATCTCTTCGGGAAAGATGAAGAAGAGCCTACTCGTGCGGCTCGTAAGAAGAAATCATCCGAACAGCTGAATATGTTTGCAGAGTTGACTGAGGCCGAAGACGCCGAGGTTGCGTGGAAAGAGAAGACAGTGAAGCGTGTGGGCGAGACCGCTCTCGATCGTGTTCACCAGGCGATGATTCTGTTTGCTGCCGGACGCGGAGAAGCTCTGAAGCGCTTTGTGGTGGAAGATGGCGTGGGGCAGGATGGAAAGTTCTGGCGGCTGGCTCAGGCGCTTTCAGCGCTTTATCCCACAGGCACGGATGAGAAGCGCTGGGTAGACGGCGTGCTGGCCCGCAAAAAGCAGTTCGGTTTCTAATGAAGTGAACTTACGCCGAGGAAAGGCAATAGAATGGCGCTGAAGCCCTGGTATAAAGTTGTCACGCCGCGGGAAGACCTGAGAGACGGGAAGCCCCTGGATGCCTCAGAGTTCGCCGTTCACCTGGACCAGGTGAGGGATGGGCGCGCGCCGGCGGTCTATCAGAATCCGGAGCGGTTTTTGGAGCGCACCTTTCTGACCAAGGGCCTGACCGGCGTGGCCGCGGAGGTTCTTCGCCGGCTGTCTGGCGAGAGGACTGAAACCTCAGCCGTCTTCAACATGACAACGCAGTTTGGCGGCGGCAAAACGCATGCGCTCACATTGCTGTATCACCTGGCCAACAACGGACCGAAGGCAAAGGACTGGCTGGGCGTCTCCCGCTTGCTGCAGGTGGCGGGAATCAATACAGTGCCTGCCGCCCGGGTTGCGGCATTTGTGGGAACGGAGTTCGATCCCATTGCCGGCCGTGGTGGCGCCGACGGGACTCCCATCCGCAAGACTCCCTGGGGCGAGATTGCTTTTCAGCTCGGGGGGGCTAGCGCCCTGGCCGTGTTGGCGGAACATGAAAAACAAATGGTGGCGCCGGGAGGAGATGTGATTCGAGCATTTCTGCCGGCGGACCAGCCCGTGCTGATCCTGATGGACGAGCTGATGAACCTGGTGAGCCGGAGCCGCAAAAGCGGCATGGCTGGCCAGCTCTACAGCTTCCTACACAATTTGACCGAGGAAGCGCGCGGGCGCGACAACATGGTGCTGGCGGTTTCGATTCCGGCGTCGGAGCTGGAGATGAGCGCCGAGGACCAGTCGGACTACGAGCGGTTCAAAAAGCTGCTGGACCGGGTGGGTAAGGCAGTGATTATGTCGGCGGATTCGGAAACCTCGGAGATCATTCGCCGGCGCCTCTTTGAATGGGATGAAAATGCTGTCACGGCAGACGGGCGCGTCCTGCTGAACCGGGATGCCATCGCGACATGCAATGAATTCGGCGACTGGGTAAAGGATCACAAGCAACAGGTCCCGGAGCAGTTTAATTTCGATGGCGCACGGGAGGCTTTTGCATCCACATACCCATTTCATCCCAGCGTTCTGTCGGTTTTCGAACGTAAGTGGCAGGGGCTACCAAGGTTCCAGCAGACGCGCGGCATCCTGCGGCTGCTGGCGCTGTGGGTCTCGCATGCGTTTCAGGACGGATTCAAGGGCGACCATCGCGATCCGCTGATTGGGCTGGGGACGGCTCCGCTGGACGATCCGCAGTTTCGCGCTGCCATGTTCGAACAGCTTGGTGAGCACAGGCTCGAGGCAGCGGTTACGACGGACATTTGTGGGAAGAAAGATTCCCATGCCGTGCGCCTGGACAACGAGGCCGTCGATGCGATCAAGAAGTCGAGGCTGCATCGCAAGGTGGCGACAACGATCTTCTTTGAGTCGAATGGCGGAATGGCCCGCGCCGAAGCAACAACCCCGGAGATTCGGCTGGCAGTTGCGGAGCCGGACCTGGATATCGGCCATGTGGAAACGGTGCTGGACTCACTGACGGATGCCTGCTACTACCTGACAGCTGAGCGGAACCGCTACCACTTCAGCTTCAAAGAGAATCTGAACAAGCGCTACGCCGACCGCCGCGCGAACATAAAAGACGAAACGATAGGCGACCGCGTTCGCACAGAGGTTCAGACCGTATTTGCGACGAGCAACGGGATTGCGCCGGTGTTCTTTCCGGAGAACAGCGGGAAAGTACCGGATAAGCCGGCTCTGAGCTTCGTGGTCCTTGCGCCCGAGCAGACGATGGAGGATGAGAAGCGGGTCAAGGCCTTCATCGACGGCGTGATTCGCGAGCACGGAAGCTCATCGCGGACGTATAAGAGCGGGCTGGTTTTCATTGTCGCCAACTCTGTCAGCACGCTGAATGAGAGTGCCCGCCGGGTTTTGGCCTGGGAAGAGATTGAGAAGGAACTACCGGGCATGAGCGTGGACAAGACTCAGATTTCGCAACTGGAAGAGAATATCAAGAAGTCCAGACGAGATCTGAAGGAGGGTGTCTGGCGGTGCTACAACAACGTCGCTCTGCTGGGAAAGAGCAATGAGGTTCGGTTCATTGATCTGGGGAATATGCATTCGAGTGCCGCGGCATCGATTATCCAGTTCATCATCAACGAGCTGATGCATGTGGACGAGATACAGACGGGCATTGGCCCGAGCCTGCTTGTCCGCAATTGGCCGCCGGCTATTCCCGAGTGGAACACAAAGGCGGTTCGCGACGCTTTCTTTGCGTCGCCGCTCTTCCCGCGCCTGTTGAATGCGGACTCTGTGAAGGAGACGATTGCGCGCGGTGTGTCGAACGGGCAGTTGGCCTATGTAGGGAAAACGGGGAGCGGGAAATACCATCCATTCAACTTCAAGCGGTCAATCACTGCTTTCGATGTCGAGATCTCCGAAGAGATGTTCATTATCACCAAGGAGACCGCCGAGGCTTACGAAAAAGCAGCAACACAACCATCGACGACTCTGAATCCAATACCGGACCTCTTTCCATCGGATGGTTCTCCCGTGAATCCGCCGAAGACACAACCAGTGGGGGCAACGCCGGCACCGAAGCCTTCCGACACGCAAAGTGGGCCGGAACCGACTCAGCTTACGTTGGGTCTGACCTGGTCCGGCGAAGTGCCATCACAGAAGTGGATGAATTTCTATACGAAGGTTCTGACGAAGCTGGGTGTAGGAAACGATCTCAGTTTGAATGTGAAGGTCAAGTGCAATCCCAAGGGCGGATTGTCGAAGCAAAAGATTGAAGAGATTAAGAGCGCTCTGCGTGAATTGGGATTGGATGACAATTTCGAGGAGTAGGTTCACCGCATCGTGACAAAAGTGAAGTACACGCATTCACTCTTGTCACGAACCAAGAAGGATTTCACGGGCAAGACCACCTTCATTTACGAACGTGAACCGCTAAAGCTACTTTTCTCTCCTACGTTCGACTTGACCCCTTTTCGCCGTTGCACCACCAGTGGACAGCTTGAATGTTGTCCGGATGGTCGTCCCGCCACGCGCCTCCCATGCCGCGGGGACTGATATGGTCGGGTACGATGTCGCTGTAGTCGGTAAACTTCTGCCTGCAGAGAGCGCACTCGCCGTTTTGGGCGGCGATCTTTCTGTCCATTAGCTTCCGCATCTCGCCGTTCGAACGGATTTCGCGATATCCGCGTGGGTGATGGGGATCATAAATACGACGGACTCCCATTTGGCGCACGCGTTTCTCCTTAAGTGCAGGCTCCCGGCCGCAGCATCCGTGGGAGCGGTGAATCGGGCACAATTGATTTTGGCGAAGCCTCATGGTTCTCTCCCGAGGTGAATTTTGATTTGACTCATTCGATTCATTCCCTTGCCAGTTTGTGCATCAATTGTTGAACAATCGATGACAACTGAGCGTTCAACTCATTGCCATTCACGTCTAGATAGGTACCGTTGTTGCAGCGTGTAAGCTGCAAGAGGGTTGGAACTCGCTTAGAATTGGCGATAAATGCCTATCGAACAATTCCCTACAGCGAAAGAAGCGATTGATTCCATTCAGTGGCGAATCCTCTCAGCTCACCGCGGGTTTGAAGGTGCACAGGTCCGCGCAGCACTAGCCCGGGTCAATACGGGCATCAGCTTTCTCACTGGAACAATGGTGTTTTTCGAGCACGAACCGTCGAGTCGCGGTACTGCGGACTATGGCGATGTCCTTCTATCCGAGTTTTGGATTAAAGGAGTGGATACCGCACTCAGTTTCGTTGGTCGGCTTTTTGAAGGTCAGGAATCGGTCGGGGGAATACCGATTCGAAATCTCTTCAAAAGATCCATGACCCATCGCGATAGCGGCAGACATAGCGCGTCAAGCTGGCCTTCGTGGGTGTACGAAACTTCGGCAGAGTCCATCGATGGCCAACAGCGCTTGAACCTTGAACCAATACCGACTGTTGCCAAAGGACTGCCTCCATTCAAATCGCCAACGGAAGCAGTTACAAATTGGATGGGGCAGAATCCTCGCCATGGTGTTGTGAGCGGAAATGTGCCCAATCAAGATCAGTTCGTCATTGTGATTCCCGATACTCGGGCTCGCTTCAAATCTTGCCGGTGGTCTCCAGGATCTCTCAGCCTTCAGTTGGAGCTCAACGCCGCCCCGGAGTCGATCGAGTTGCAAATCATCAATGGCGGTGCGAAATCCAGATCCGCCAATCATTCGATCCAGCCTGGGGCGATGTCATTCCCAGTACCCGAGGATGCCAACGATCTAGCTTTGTATCTCGTCCACAGCGGCGGAGACCTTCTAACTGCCCAAACGTTGACTCAGGTCTACCGTTCGGTCGGGGAACCGGAGCCGCAGGAGGAATACGATCAGTCGCACTGGCAGAGCGAATTGCAAAAGGGGGAGAACGAAAGGAGAGAATTCAAGCCCTTCATTGCCCCAATGGATGCAAAGGAACTGGAAATCGTGAAAACTGCTGTGGCGTTCGCGAACACTGACGGCGGCACAATCTTTTTCGGAGTGGATGACGAAGGAGTGCCCCTCGGCGTCGGTCGAGCAAGAAAATGCTTCAAATCTGAAGATCCGATCACTGCACAAATGGCTCGGCTCAAGGTCTTGATCAGAGAGAGCACCCAGCCGGTGCCCTCCATCGCGTGCCAAATCGCAACTGTCGGCGGTCAGCCGATCATAATGGTGGAGATCGAGAAATCAGAAACCGTCTGTTCCACTCACGATAACCGTGCATACATACGGAGAGGAGCAACCAACCGGCTTGCGGACCCTCGTACCGAACTGCCGAGTTTGAGCAAGGTTTCCATTCTTGACCCTTGGGAAACCCCGCTTCGGTCCGATCAGACATAATTCCTGAGAACTTGGATCACGTTGAATGCCGGCGACTCTGGACCCTGCGTGGGCGCTGATTTGCATGGATCAATGGCGCAGTGATTGTGCGATCAAATCTGGACTGAATTCCGCCCTCAACTCATATGCAAAAGTGTGCCGCTTGTGTGCCACAAGGTCCGAGGGGCAGCGGTCCGACTTCTCCCAGCCCAGAACCGCCGGCAATGTTCGCTCTTTGGCTCTTTGGGCGCGCTCCTCTGTTTGGGATCGGAGGATTCAAATCGTCCCCGTGATTGGAAACGGTCACGGTATCCGTTAATCCTCAGTCAAACAGCCCCAACGCAGAAGGCTCTTTCTTCGGTTTGGCACGTCTTGCGGGCTTCTTCGTTTTTGGTTGCGACTCAGGAACAGGCTCGATCAATTCCGCCCAGTTGTTTTCGCGTATTCCCCACGTCGTCCTTGGCAATCTTCGACAGCGTATGCATATCTTGACATGATACGCATACGCTGTAAGAATGAAGTATGGCGGAACTGGCGGAACTCATTAAAAGCAAGCGGCTCGCCCGAAAATGGTCACTCCGGGAGCTTGGCGCTCAAATCGGCGTCACTCCGGCATACGTCGCCGACCTTGAAGCCTCCCGACGTCTGCCCAGCGCAGATCTGAAGGCGAAGCTCGCATCTGCGCTGGACATCGC
This sequence comes from Acidobacteriaceae bacterium, assembly GCA_003139795.1. Taxonomy (GTDB): domain Bacteria; phylum Acidobacteriota; class Terriglobia; order Terriglobales; family Acidobacteriaceae; genus Telmatobacter. Next base: position 16,628 of record PLGM01000004.1, read on the forward strand.
GGCGGAGGAACTAGCTGCGGTGGATTTGAGACTTACAGCGGATCTTAAGGACTGGATCGAAGAGAGACCTCAGCTTACCGCGGTGCTTCGCTCATTACGCAGATCGCCGGAGGCTGACATGCTGATTCAACGCCTTGCCCGTTTCATGGCTCGTCGCTCTCCTCCCAAAGCACCAGTGGGAATGCTGACGATCTGGGAGTCCGAAATTCGGGCGATTGCCGCGGAAGCTTCGGCATGGTCCATCGAGACGGGGGGTGATCTCTTCGGCAGGTGGAACGAATTACCGATCATCTTGCTGGCCTCAAAGGCTGGTCCGAATGCAGAACGAAACAATGCCCACTTCCGGCTCGACGTTGACTACCTTCGCCAGCTGAGCGAAGTGCTTGCCACAGACTGGGCGCTTCGATATTTCGGCGACTGGCATTCCCATCATCGTCTCGGCCTTACGTCTCCCAGCGGCGGAGACCAGAAACGTATCCTCAGCATCGCCGGACGCAATCAGTTCACTTCAATGGCGGAGATCATCGTCACGCTAGAAGATACGCGCGACGAACCGACGATCAGGATTCACCCGTGGCTCTATGATCTTTCAACCGAGAGAACCGGCCCGCTGCCGATGCGCCTTAGGGTGTTGCCCGGTGTGAGCCCGATTCGTCAGGCACTGATAGCAAGAAAAGCTATCCCCGAGCAGGAGTTATTTGCCTGGGAAAAGATATCGCTTTCACGCATCCGCGTCGGATCAGAGACCGCTCCGCCGACTCTCGAAGCGGCCTCAGACATCGATCCGACCACGCGGGAGAGGACTCTCTCTCATTTGGTGGACGCGCTTGAAAAAGCCAGCGGCGAGACCGTTGAGCGGCATCCCACGGGGTTCGGCACTATCATTGTCGCTCGGCTGAAAGGGTCTGAGTATTTGGCTATCGCCTTGGGTGCCGCTTGGCCGATGCCGGTGCTGGATGTACACCGCATGAACCGGACTTCCGGGACTACGCAGCCCCTAAGAAAACCTGCGGGGCTGGTCGCGGCAGATATCCCCGGCATCATCAAGACCTTTCATTTCGTAAAGGACAGTCAGGGGGGNNCTTGCAGAGAGAAGAGTTCACGCAGTTCAGCGTGTACCACGACCAGGGCAACGACACGTACTACGCATGTGGATACGCTTCCTCAAGCTCCGGTAGCCGATACAGGCTCTACATCACGATTCCATCCGGCTATCCCGATCAGCGCCCGTCAATGTACATTACTGACCCACTTCCACTGTTGATGCGAAACGGCACCAAGCTCACTGATCTTGGGACCTCTCACTACATGCACACACTAGAGCCGTCCTCGAACGGAATGGTTCAGATCTGCCACTGGCGCGATGCGCGATGGCATTCGGGAATTCTCCTTTATAAGGTCTTCTTGAAAGGTCTTTTGTGGATTGAAGCGTACGAGCAACACCTGGCAACGGGCCGGAATCTTTCAGAATTTGTCGGCACCATGACGGAGACAGCATAACCATGAATGACCCACAGCAGCAGATGATTCGAGACGCAATGCAGGCGATTGCCCAGCGCAAGCCCGGCAAAACCAAGCTCGTCTATGACAAAACGAAGCGAACGATCGTCGCTGTTGCCGAAGGGACGCAAGCACCGAAGGCGCTTAACATCACCGCCGACGACGCTGATATGTTCGCGGTGGCTACCCTATCAAGCGCGTGGCTGCGGGAACAGTGGCCCCACTTAGTCAAGGAAGGAATCGTTTCATGCCGCTTCAGCGTGTGGGATGATGGCGACGCACTCACCCAGTACGAACTTGGACCGCTGCCCTCCCCGACGCATGCACGGGGTTCTGTGTTGCTCGCTGGCAGCAACCAATCCGACGATGGCCTACCACTGCGCATCCTCCTGAGTCTCGCGGAGAAGGGTGGTTCCGATCCTTCCGAATTTGTTGCGCCTGATGGTTCCTCATATCGGGCTACTGCTCTGCGGACTCAAAACGGCTCGGACGAATCTATCGCCACGGTTTTTGTCGATGTGCAGCCAGAGTTGGCGA
>PLGM01000043.1 GCA_003139795.1 Acidobacteriaceae bacterium
TTGGCCGGTTATCCCACTGTTCTTGCCAGCTGACTTATTGTCTTCCCAGGTCTGAGAACCCGGACCTGGAGCGCCCTGATTCTTGCTCTTGCCCTACCTGGGGATCTGCGCCACCAGCCGAAACACCGGCATTTTCGCGTGATCGCTCTTGCCGATCGAGGATACGCCTCATCATCTGCAGTTCCTCTTCGACGAGCGGCATACCCTGCCTGAATGCCTCTTCGGGCATGGAGGGCGGCTTGACAAGTGTGATCATGTGGACGCAGTCCTTCGCTCCGGCCGACACAATCCGGGCAGAGACCTCCCGCGATCCTTCCTTCGGATCGACGAACTCGTGGTCGAGAATACCGGACGCCCGGTCATAGTGCGGAATCAGCCTTCCGGCATCGCGAGGTGTTTGAATCTCCCACTCGTTTTGTCCCACAGACCGGATCGATTTGACATTGTGGAGGCCCACTGGGGCATGGTCGCTGGATCGGCGATGAAGCGGTAGGCCTCTTCAACAGGGCAGGCGATTTGAACAGACAAGGTCATGGAAATCGTAATCATAGTGTTCCTCTTTTGAGATTCAGTTCGGGCGTTGGGGCGTGGTCCACTCTTGCTCACGCCTTCGGCTTCGGGAACTCCTCGATGTGCTGCTCTCCCTTCCGGCCAAAATAGATCACCCTCTTGCCGGTCGGGAACGCCCAATAGCCGATCACGCCCGCCGCGGTCGATCGCTCCACAAACTCCGGGTACCGGACCGTATCTGCCTGTGCGCCGCGAATTGCCGCCACCAAGCCGGCACTGTCGAACTGAGCCGCTATCGGACCAGGCTCCAGGATCATGGGTACCGCGTATGTAGTCCCATCCGTCAGGTAGTGGGTCTTCTGCTTTGCCGCGAAGTCCACGAGGTACGATTCCACTCCGGCTTCGAGGAGCCCTTTGACAACTTGAGGGAAGGTCATCTTGCCCTGTTGTGTTGCGATTGCCAATTCGTGAATCACTTGTTTGCTCATCTCTTCTCCTTTACTCGGTTGGTAGTGTTTGCAGGCCGTGTGCCTCAACCAGCTTCTTCATCGTTGCGATCAGCGCAGTGCGCTCACGGACCGAGAGCGGACGAAAGAATTCCTCGTCGTTCTGGTCGGCCAGGGCTGCCAGTTGGGGAAGCAGCCGCCGCCCCGCTGCCGTCAGCGCAATCGACTGGAAGCGGCGGTCATCGCTACGATCCCGGCGGGTGACGAGCTTCTTGCTCACGAGCCGATCCACAAGTTTAGACACGCCGCCGCGCGTCATCCCGATCCTCTCCGCCAGAACGCCCGGCGAGGTTTCCTCGTCGTCGAAGATCTCCCGTATCACCACCCACTCGGCCACGGTCACTCCGCTGGCCTGGAGCTTGCGGGCAAAGGCGTGCGAGACGTGATTGGAGACGAAGCGGAGCCAGAACCCAACGTGCTTCTTCAGGTCGCTGACGGTCAGATCGGTTTCATTTGCGTCTTTCATGAAATTAGATTACACAGACACTGTTTCCCTGTCAACTATAGTTCGAGAAAAGTTCTGGTTCGCTGTGCGCTCAGCGGCTGCACGTCGGTTTGCACGGGAATTAGGCATGCGCAGCTAATGCCCGGCTACTCCTCAGAGCTTTTCTTATCAGCACTATTCCGCTTGATAAGTGCTAATCGCCGGATCAACCATCAACTCCGGATAGGGAACGAAAAGTGTGCGTCCAGCGAAAGCTGGCATGATCAGTGGGAGCAAGTCCCACCGGGGTAAAAGTCCAAGCCCCGTAGCTTGAATAGCAGGAAGGAAGGCAACTGAAAATCCTGAAGCCTATTGACGAAGCCATCTGAAAAGGATGGTGAGCAAGTCGCCGGGCCGTAACGCAAGTAAACCCATATGGCCTCGAAAGTACTGAAATCCGAAGGCCGAGCCCTCACTTTTCGGGCGAAGGCAGCATGGAGCGACGCAAGGACTGATGCGGCGAAACACTTCGGCGGGGTTGGTAGGGACAGCACGGTGACAAGGTCATGCTAAGCAACTGGAGAGACCCTCCTCGCCCCGTTGAGAAATTGGCGGAGCAGGGAAGCCGTATAACCGGTGACCCCGGGAAGTCGGTGGAAGGCGAGAGGGATTCGGCCGGGTCNNCCCATCAGTTTGCAGGACCTGAGAAGGAGTCTATATGTCAAGGCGAAGGCAGAACCGTCTTGGCGTTTCTGGGGACTATACGTCCACGTCTGCAAGATGGAGACTTTGCGGGAAGCCTACGAGATGGCGAGAAGGAATGACGGGGCGCCGGGTATTGACGGGGTCACGTTTGAAGCCATCGAGGAAAGCGGAGCGGAGAGTTTTCTCGTGCAGATTCGGGATGAGCTAGTTACCAACACGTATCGGCTCATGCCGGCACGGAAGAAGGAGATTCCAAAGGATGGGGGCAAGAAAGTCCGCATCCTGTCGATTCCTTCAATCCGTGATCGCGTGGTCCAGGGGGCGTTAAAGCTCATCCTGGAGCCGATCTTCGAAGCGGACTTCCAAGAGGGGTCGTATGGATATCGACCGAAGCGGACGGCGCATGAAGCCGTAGCCCGGGTGGCCAGAGCGATCGTCGAAGAGAAGACGCGCATCATTGATTTGGATTTAGCCTCCTATTTCGATAACGTGCAGCACTCTCTGCTGTTAGAGAAAGTGGCTCGGCGGGTCCATGATGATGCGGTCATGCATTTGCTCAAGATGATTCTGAAAGCGACTGGGAAGAAAGGCGTTCCCCAAGGCGGTGTGATTTCGCCGTTGCTCAGTAACCGCTATCTGAATGAGGTAGACCGGATGCTGGAGAAGGCGGTGGATACCACGCGAAGGGGCAAGTCAACTAACGTCCAGTACGCACGTTTTGCGGACGACATGGTGATCTTGATCGACGCCGAACGGCGTAGTGACTGGCTGGTGAAGGCGATAGACAAACGGCTGCGCGAGGAGTTCGCGAAGCTCCGCGTTGAGATCAACGAGGACAAGAGTCGGATGGTGGACCTGAAAAAGGGAGAGAGCTT
>PLGM01000236.1 GCA_003139795.1 Acidobacteriaceae bacterium
AATTGATACACTGCGCTGCCTAGTGACGGTATTGGAGCCGAATGGAGAATAAATGGCAGAACGATGCCAGACATGAGGGCGGAGGCAATCGACAACAGAAAAGAAATGCCTACCAATCGCATCGACAATAGACGCTTTGTAAAAATCCTGTCAAGACAATGTCCAACTAAACTTGCAAATGCCTGGATAAATCTTGCCGTCCACGGCATAGATGCTTTCCGACTATCATCGACTTTGATCCACCAGCTCTCAACTCTACCTTGGAACTTTTTGATCCTACTCTGTAAACGTCCCTCTTCATCTTCGTACATCATAGACGCGAGTCCCAACATTGCGAACCCAAATCCCATCACTACAGTGCGGAAGATGTTCTCAATCCAGTGCCACGATGTTGATTCCGCCGATGCTGCTGCCAATTCTTCAAGCACAGCGGATATCGCCAGACATTTCGGCATGATGGCAGAAATGTATCACAAATGGCCGGTTGTACGAAGTCTCTATTCTGGAACCTGGGAAAGCATAACACGAACGCGAGCGACCAGCGAGCGTCTGCNNTAGCCGACGCGCTCGAACTGGAAACGGTCTTCGAGTTTGGCGGTGGCGAGAGAGGGCTCAAGCTTGGCGCCCAAGAGGATCTCGAGGGAGTTGGGGTTGAGATTGCTGAGGACGTCCTGGCCTTCTTCGAAGTCGCCGGGATCGGGCTTGGTGAAGAGCTTGTCGTAGAGGCGGATTTCGGCGGAGATGGCGTGGGCGGTGGAGACCCAGTGGATGGTGGACTTGACCTTGCGGCCGTCGGGAGAGTTACCGCCGCGGCTCAAGGGATCGTAGGTGCAGTGGACCTCGACGATGCGGTCGTGGGAATCTTTCACTACGCTGTGGGCGGTGACGAAGTAGGCGTTGCGCAGGCGGACCTCCCGGCCGGGCGATAGACGGTAATACCTGGGCGGAGGAATCTCGCGGAAGTCGTCTTGTTCAATATAAAGTTCGCGGGAAAAGGGTACCTGGCGGGCGCCGGCGGAGGGGTCTTCGGGGTTGTTGGCGACCTCGACGAACTCGACCTGATCCTTGTCTGGGCCTTCGGGGTTTGGGCGGGGAGGGTAGTTGTCGATGACCAGCTTGAGGGGATGAAGGACGGCCATGGCGCGGCTGGCGCGGCGGTTCAGGTCGTCGCGCTGGAAGTGTTCGAGCATTTCAATATCTGTTGACCCATTGGTGCGCGAGACGCCGCTGGCGGCGACGAAGGCGCGGATGGCTTCGGGGGTAAAGCCGCGGCGGCGCATGCCGCAGAGGGTGGGCATACGGGGATCGTCCCAGCCGCGGACAGTCTTTTCCTGCACGAACTGGATGAGCTTGCGCTTGCTGAGCAGGGTGTAGGTGATGTTAAGACGGTCGAATTCGGTCTGCTGCGAAGGGAAGATGCCGAGCTGCTCGATATACCAGCGGTAGAGGGGCTGGTGGTCGGCGAACTCGAGGGTACACATGGAGTGGGTGATGCGCTCGATGGAATCCGACTGGCCGTGGGCGTAGTCGTACATGGGATAGATGCACCACTCGTCGCCAGTGCGGTGGTGAGAGGCGTGGAGGATGCGGTACATGACCGGATCGCGCATGTTGAGGTTGGGCGAGGCCATGTCGATCTTGGCTCTCAAGACGCGAGTGCCGCCGGGGAACTCGCCGGCCTTCATGCGGATGAAGAGGTCGAGATTTTCTTCGATGGAGCGGTTGCGAAAGGGGCTGTCGTTGCCGGGCTCGGTGAGGGTGCCGCGGTGCCGGCGGATCTGGTCGGCGGTGAGGTCGTCGACGTAGGCCTTGCCGGCCTTGATGAGCTGCAATGCCCACTCGTAGAGTTGGGGGAAGTAGTCGGAAGCGTAGCAGAGGCGCTCCCAGTCGAAGCCGAGCCAGCGGACATCCTCCTGGATGGAATCGACGTACTCCTGTTCCTCTTTTTCAGGGTTGGTGTCGTCGAAGCGCAGGTTGGTCTTGCCGCCGAACTCGTCGGCGAGGCCGAAGTCGATGCAGATGGCCTTGGCGTGGCCGATGTGGAGGTAGCCGTTGGGCTCGGGGGGAAAGCGGGTCTGGATGACGGCGTCGCCGTACTTTTTGGTGCGCACATCCTCGGCGACGAGATCGCGGAGGAAGTTGGAGGGAGTGGCGGCGGCTTGGCTTTCTGGATTTGCGTTGGTCATGGTGGCGTTTCCTGATTTGTGTATGGTGCAGTTAGACACATCAATTATTTCTGCGAGCGGAGTTCCTCTTCCGACACGATCGACTCGGGCACGATGTTTTTGAATTGATGGCTGACGACGTCAGCCGTCGCACGAATCCCGCCGGACCAACTTGCTTTCGCTTGAAGAATGTCCAGTGGAGAGGGTGGCTGAACGTCGTTCTTCTCAATTCCTCCGAGTATTGAGGAAATGAAGTCGAAGTGCTCCTTCCTAACGATAGCCGTACATTCTGCCGATAGTGAGATCAATACTCTGACAGGACGATCAGGGTCAGCATCTAGGTCAGGTATTGGTGTGTCCACAAAGGATACTTTAACTGAGTCGACGGAAAGAAGTTTAATTACCGTCATAGGCTGTCCGAACCCGCCTGCTCTCAACATGGGCTCGGTCAGATTCGACGCGAGGAACTCTCTCCAGAGGTGTTCCAGTGCCTCCACTGCTGCCAGAGCATTTTTCCGTTCCTCAGCCCATGGCTGAACGACATTTTGATCAAAGTGGTATTCAAACAGACTATGCCACGCCTCATCCAAGGTACTGAACCGCAGTCTAGAGGAATCGAACTTTGGAAGAAACTCTCGGATTTGCGCCTGTTTCATCCCGCCGTCCATTGTGATGAGGACGCCATTTAGGTCGCTCTTTTTGTGAAGATGATCAAGCACAGACTGTAGAATTACAGCGTCTTGGAAGCCCTTTCCCTCCCGATCCTTTTCAAAGGGCATGACGTACTTTGTTGCACGCTTGAAAAAGAAATAAACTCCGCGGTTCGGATATGGAACGACACTTATCAGATGGTTCTCCAGCGCCTTTTCACGGATCGCTTCATACTGGCGGCACATCTCGTCGATTCTTGTGTAATCAACTTTGACGTCGCTCACGACTGGTCGAGTAACTCGTTCAAGTTCTTTCTTCGCGCTATTCAGTTTTGAGATATTCGCTTCAACGCCTCGCCTCCAGTGTGCCTCTGTTTCGTCGAGGACTGGCTGGGGGATAAATGGCTGCATTTTCCACCACCGCCCTATATGAAGTAGGTTTGAGAGTCTAACCGAGGGTTCTGGCCAACCGTTCGCCAGCAACTCATTCGAGTCGAAGTAGATCGCGTTGTATTCGGGCGGCGTTGTATTCACGATATGGTCCTATGGTGTTCTGTTGGACGATTCTATGCTCAACCGAGCGATTCAAGGCTTTCTTCGGCCTGGCGGATGCGGGCGAGGCAGGGTTCGCGGCCGAGGCCGGCCATGGTTTCAAAGATCGGCGGGGCGTTTAACCGTCCGCAGACTGGCTTTCAAGCGGCTGCTTTGCCGGTAGGGATGGCCTGGGCCACCAAACGCACGCCGAGCGCCGCACAGACGCGGCTGATGGTATCAAACCGTGGGGCGCTATTGGGGCGAAGGGCCTTGTAGAGAGCTTCGCGGGTAATTCCGGCGGCCTTGGCGATCTCCGTCATGCCGCGCGCGCGGGCAATGTCACCCAACGCCGAGGCCAACAGGGCTGCGTCATTGGCTTCCAGAATTCCGGTCAGATAAACGGCGATGCTCTCTTCGTTGTCAAGGTACTGCGCGGGGTCGAATTCAGGCAGGTCGTCCACGTGAATGGTTTTGCTCATCTCAAGTCCCTTTCGCTTTTCAGCAATGCGGCCAAAGCCTTAGCCCGTTGGATATCTTTCTTCTGCGTGCGTTTGGAACCGCCCACAAGCAACACGACGATCTGCGCGCCGCACTGCGTGTAATAGAGACGCCAGCCCGCGCCGAATTCTATGCGCAGCTCAATCACGCCATCGCCAATCGCCTTGAAGTCGCCCAGCAAGCCGAAGGTGAGGCGCTTGATTCGTTCCACCACCGCGCCGCGTACCCTCAAGTCTTTCAATCCATCAAGCCATGTTGTGAATTCGGGAAGCGGCTTGACGGTAAACATGGCCAAAGTGTAATTGAACGATTACGGATTGTCAAGCAAGAATCAAAGGTCAGCGAATCTATCCAGTCTGGCTTGGATAGTATGGCTGGGATAGCACGAACCTCAGCGAACCGGCCCTACGCCTCCCAGGGATTCACCAACGACGGCGCAATCTCCTCGAAGTGCTTTACGTTCCGCGTTGCAAAGGTTGCATGAGAGGCGAGCACGATTCCGGCGATCATGACGTCGCGTAGCTCTCCGGGATGGCCCCTTCTTTGTCTCTCCGCAGCCAATTCCGCCGAACGCCGCGCCGCGGTCTCGTCGTAGCTCGCGATTCGCTGTTCGACAACCTCGTCGAGCCAACGCTCGAAGGAGGCCATGAGAGCAGTCCGCCGCTTCCCCACCGGCATCGTCTCCAGGCCGAAGCGAATCTCAAAAACAGTCACGGAAGTTGTCCAGATCGAGGTACGAGGCTGTTGGTCAAGCCAACGCGGAACGCGCTCATCCGGCTTGGGAAGCATGATCTCCGAAACCACGTTTGTATCGAGGATAATCATTCGTCAAAGCTGATCGGCTGGAGAGGAAAGCCGCGCCATTCGGGAATCTCTTCTCCCTTTTCCAGGCCAATTCCCTGTCCGCTGAAGAGAGCGACAGTGGCCGTGCCAAAACCAACCGACTGTGCCTCTTCTTTCCGCAGCGCGTTGCGGAGAATATCGCGAGCCTCGGCTTCCATGCTTTGGCCGTGGCGCTTGGCGCGGCGCTGCAAGCGCGTCTTGAGCTGATCTTCCAGATTGCGAACCAAGATCTGCGCCATCCTTGCCTCCATTGCTATCATGATAGCAAATAGAACCACGAAATGCAAACGCAGGTCCCCTTCGGCTTCGCTCAGGGCAGGCTTTCGACTACGTTTGTCGCAAAAAACGCGCCAAACTTCGCTCAGGATGACAACTATATCATAAATAATTATAAATAAACAACATATTATGTTATGATGTTCTATACAAAGC
>PLGM01000300.1:0-31156 GCA_003139795.1 Acidobacteriaceae bacterium
TACAAGAAGGGCAAGGAATTCTTCGGCCTTCAACAGGCTATGCGCGCGGGCCGCGTCCGCGTCCTGCTCGGCACCACGGAAAAATGCGGCATCGGCGTCAACATTCAGACTCGCCTCAAGGCGCTGATCGACCTCGACCTCCCCCAGCGGCCCGACCAATTGGAGCAGCGTCACGGTCGAATGCGGCGGTCCGGCAACACCTTCTCCGAGGTCGAATTCTACCGGATGATTTCAGAACCGCGCGACGTGGCGTCCCCCAAGGCGCACGACCTTCAACGCGCCCAACTCTTGGAGCGCAAGCAGACCTTTCTGTCGCAGTTCAAATCTGGCGGTCGCATGGGTCGAAAGATCGAAGACATTGCTGGCGAGACCCGGTTGAGTCCTCAGCTATTCGCTCTGGCCAAAGCCCAGGCTACCGGCAACCCTCTTGCGCTCGAAAAGATCAAGCTGGAGTACGAGATCAAGAACCTGACCCTGCTCGCACGCTCCAACCGGCTCGACCATTACAACAACCGCCAGCAAGTGCTTAACGTCGAGTACCGGATCGCGCACCTTCAAGACAGGCTGCCCCAACTCAAGAAGGCCAGCGAAACTTTCAAGTCACACGAACGGCGAGACGACGAAGGCAAGCTCCTCAGTCTCCAGGTGCGCTTCAACGGCCTCGAATTCTCCAAACTCAAAGACGCCAATGAATACCTGCGAACGGTGACCCTCGACAGCACAACGCAGCTCACCGTCAACGGCCTCGACATTCCCCTCGCCGTCAGTGACGCCCTTATCAAGGATGAACTTGGCACCATCACGGACATCACGGCCGTCCGCTACAACCTGGCGGGAGAGTGGTTCGATGTGCCGCGCCCGGAAGCCCACATGGGCTTGCCTTCAGCCCAATCCCTGCTCACGTCCGTTCTGCGGCGCGGCGGTGACCTGCCGTCGAAGATCCTCGAAACGGAAGCCACCATCCAGGGAAGCGAGGCAACGCTGGCCCGCCTGCACACCGCGCTCGGCTATGAAAGCCCATACGAAGCCAAGCTCAAAGAGTACGAGCAGCGCCTCGCGGAGATCGACAAGGAACTGCTTGGCAAGACGGAAGAGGTCGAGGAACTTGTCGATGCAGAGACGGAAGAACTGCCGTCTGGAAAGAGCCTTCCGGCCGAGCGTGAATCCGTGGAAAGCGAAGAACGAGTTCCAGAGGAACCCGTCGAAGACCGATCTCCAACTCAGGTTGGCGTCGATGACGCCCCCGGCGAAGCCGCCGAAGTACCCGCGAAGCAGGCCCCGCGCTTCAAGAGACGGCAATCAGCCGATCGAGGACGGTGAACAGACCAGTTTCGTCGAGACGCTCTCTGTTAAATCTGCGGCTGGCCAGTCGCATCATTCAGGTGTCCATTTCTTTCGGACCTGAACCGCTTCAATATTGAAGCGTACAGCTTGATTGTCCGTGGGGTGAGCCAGAGAACGCGATCAAACACGTGTTCTGCCACCTTGAAACTGCCGAGCCTCCACAGGCACAGCCCATAACCGTTCAGACAGCGAAGCCCCGGACGATTATCGATCCATCCCCCAGGCAAAACGCCATCGCCAAGTCCGCCAGGTGACAGCTCGCGTACCAGGATGCTCGCCATAGCGCGAAATACCGCGACCCCGGCTCAGTGCCAAGCCCTGCCAGAATCGTAGAGGCCCTGACCCTCGCGCAGATTTGGTCGGCTGGATGCACAAGGGCGATCACGAAGGCTTCGCGAGAGTCGGGTGCCGGTTGGAGGCTGGTCCAGTGCGATTCTCGCAAAAATATAAATATTTTTCAGAACAGCCATCAAAACAGCCATTCGCGTAAGAAAAAGAAAACCGCCTTTTGTGGCGGTTTGTAAAGTGCTTATTTTATTGATGTTATGGTGGACGCGGTAGGAATCGAACCTACAACCTGTCGGTTAAGAGCCACCGAATTCGCCAGCCCTCCTGCTGCTATCGTTTGCTATAAACCACTATACAAGATACGTTTACGAGATCCGAAAAAACTGCGGCTTGCTATCCATACAGCCTGAATTGTGACCAGTTTTGACGGAGCGTGGGCACAAAAATGGGCACAGTCGTTTGGGGTGAACCCCTCCATTAAGACAAACTGAAACTGGCTCAATGCCGTTCGATAAATGGTGAGCAATCTGAAAATCCAATCTTCTGTTGCAGGCCGGGCAGGGCAATCTTGAGGCATGAAACAAGGATTTGGATTAACGCGTATTCTAAGTAGCGGCAGTTGGAGTTGAACCCGACATCAGTGTTGAAAACACTCAACTTACTGATTCTGGGTATGCCAGCTTTGCAGGAAATGCAATGATTTCCAAATCTGCTGTACAAACGCTGTACAAACTTTTCCAGGAATTCCCAGAACGCCAATCTCCGGACTTCCCCTCTTGGTGAAGGAGGAGGATTCTGAAGCGCTCTAGCAATAGTTATACATCAGCCGATGAAGGCCAAGAGTTGAATTGTGTCTGTATGCCTGCCATTCCGCCCCGGAAGTTCTGGATGGCAGGTATGGCAGGTTCCTCACCTCGATGCAGGTGTTGAAAATGCTTGTTTGCCAGTACGCCTGCATGGCGGTCAAGGAGCGATGAAGGAATCAGGAACAGGAACTTCCTTTCAACCTTGCGGGGGGCCGGAGATCAGGAAGTCCTCCCAACTGACGCTTGCAACGCCGTGGCGCCGGGCAATCTCTTCATCGCCGGGCGCGCAGATGACCAGAGGCGTAAACGCCGGATTGCGTCGGCAAAACTCAAGCACGCCGCGAAGCGCCAAGGCATCGAATCTCCCGGTCTTGACCTCCACGGCCCACTTCCCCCAACTCCCATCCATGACCGCATCGATCTCCAGCGGTTCCTCGCGCCAGTACATTACCTGCTGCCCCTGGTTGATCGCAAATGCCAAGCAGGCGTTTTCTACCCAGAAGCCGAAGCGTCCCGGCTCACGACCCTGGTCAGGAGCGCCATCGGGGTGCATCGCCGACAAAAGAGCGTTGTTGAGCGTTACGAGTTTCGGCGGAGATGCACGGCGTCTGAGAACCTGCGTCGAATATTTCTCCAGCGGCGCAATCAAATATGCGTCTTCAAGCAAGGCCAGATAATGGGCGACTGTTTCGATGGCTCCGCTGTCCTGAAGTTGCCCCTGCAGCTTTTGCAGCGACACAATTTGCGCTGGAGAACCTGCGGCAATAGCAAAGACTTGACGGAGCAGAGCGGGACGCCGTACCGCGCCTTGTGCAAGCACGTCGCGGCCGATGGCAGGCTCGATGATGGCATCGCGCACATAAGCGCGCCATCGTTCGGGAGATTTTTGAAATTCCACGGCGCCAGGATAGGAGCCGAAGCGAACGAGATTGATGGCTGCTTCTTGCGGAGAGAGATGAAAAGCAGTAGCCAGCGAAGCGGCGGGCCAATGACTCAGCGTCAAACGCTCGAAGCGACCAGCCAGACTCTCCCGCGAGGCCTGGGCGACGCGAAGGGCAGAAGATCCGGTAGCTACTACATGAATGGGGAGACGGCGACGGCGAGCGCGATCCCAGTGCCCTTTGAGCCGTCCCGCCCAATCGGAAAGCTGATGCACCTCGTCCAACAACAGAATTGCCGTCCCCTGCTTGGCGCGCGTTTCAGCCTCGGCCCAACGCCGCTCCCAAAAACCAGGCAGAGACGCGTCAGGATCATCGCCTGCGGCGTAGATGGCTTGGTCGCCGAACTTCGCTGCAAGGTCCAAAAGCAGTGTGGTCTTACCCACCTGCCGGGGACCGGTGAGAAGCTGGATGCGGCCGGGAGCGGCTTCACCGAGCCGTTCGAGCAGCACATCACGGCAATGCTGGTAGGCGTTCTGAATCTCAGCCATAGTCTAATAATTATTCGACTATGGCTGAGATTGTGTCAAATCGAGTGTGAGCAAACATGCTGTGTCCTGCAAATCGAGATCTCATCCAGCCGTAGAGAAATACCACCCTGTCCCCGTATTCGGGCACAGGTAAAGATGCTCTCCTCCGGATTCAGGAAAGCGAACTGCAGGTTCGTCATAGCGTAGTACTTCGCACATGGCTATCGTCGCCATACCCGCCCACACACAAGCAAAACTTGAGAGCCAAGCGATTTCACCATAATTGCGGGGTAGAAATTCTCCAAGCGCAATCGACTCACCAACGACGATAGCGATCGCGGTGGGAAGTCTAAAATGTCGGCAGTCAAGCGAATCAGGCGTGGGACATAGCGAACACCCATCATTAACAGAACACAATCCGACCAGGCAGAAATAGCGCCTTCGAATGGTTGAGATGATTCTCCCTCGAAAGGAGGACGACACCGGGCGCTCAGGCACGTAGCATTCGCTCGATGAAGTTATTATGCAATCCTGCATTCTGCGCGGCAGACAGGTTACTCCGCACAGTTCACAACCGCAGGCGCATGAACTCCAGATGCTAGCCAATATCAATCCAGAGGACAATGATGATTAACCACATTCTGAACTCTTTCGGGAGGCGCCGGTTGGCGCTCGCTACTTGCGTCATCCTGCTGCTCATCATGCAGCTTCAAGCGCACTCTCAGCAACTAGCGACTGCGTCGCTTGGTGGCACGGTGGTGGATCCAACAGGGCTTTCGATCAGCTTGGCGACAGTAACTTTGACGAATACAGCTCAAGGCACCGTGCGCGCATTTACAACAGAAAAGGATGGGGGATTTTCCTTTACCAATCTGGCAGCCGGTGAATACGTGCTGGCGGTCCATGGCGTAGCAGGATTTTCTGACTTTCATCAGTCGTTGATCCTGGCTGTGGGCCAGTCACTGCAACTTTCGGCAAAGCTTAGTGTCGAGAGAGCCAGGACACAAATAGAAGTAACATCCGGAGCCACTTCAGAGGTGGACACAGTGAACTCCGTCGATGGCGGCGTAATCGGTGAGCACCAAATCTCCAACCTGCCATTGAACGGGAGAAACTACCTTGAGCTATCTTTGCTGGTGCCTGGAAACTCGCCAGCTCCCAACTTCGATCCTACGAAGGTGAACACTGTTGTCATTTCGTCGGCGGGCCAGGTAGGGCGCGGGAGCAACGTATCGATTGATGGTGCGGACAACAATGACGATGTGGTCGGCGGCTCTCTCGTCAACATTCCCGAGGATGCTGTGCAGGAGTTCCAAATTGCGACCAATCGTTTCTCTGCGGCACTGGGTAGGTCGGGGTCGTCTGTCACAAATGTAGTTACCCGCCAAGGCTCCAACTCGATCCATGGCGATGCAGGGGTGTATGAGCGCGACAAGGTTCTTCAAGGCTTGCCTGCGACTTATGACCCATCGATTGGCGCGACGCCTGCATTTCATCGCCAGCAATACACCGGGGATGTCGGAGGTCCTATCAGGCATGACAAGGCATGGTGGTTCGCCGCTGTTGAAGACCGGCGCCAATTGGGCGCTGACCTGGTGGGCGTCCGCAACACGGCGAAGAAGACGATTGGCAGAACCTTTGCCACGGCCCCGCTGCACGACTTTCTCAGCACGGAGAGGCTTGATTGGCAAGCTACGGAACGGGATCGCGTGGGCTTTCGCGAGTCGCTTCAACTTGAAGACGATCTCAGCCAGAGCCAATTGGACCGGTCGTTGGGAACAGCGAATTATCGGCAGAATGCGACCAATCATTTGCAAGGCCTCATGGCCGATTGGGTTCATATCTTCAGGCCTAACCTGGTCAACCGACTGAGCTTTGCGGATAACAACTTTGTCAACAATACCGCGCCCATTTCGCAAGCGCCACAGATCAGCTATCCCGATCTCGATGATGGCGCAACGTATCGTGATCCACAGAATACCAAGCAATTTCGTCTTCAGTTCGACGACACCATATCCTGGAATAAATCTCGTCATGCCTTCAGTGCAGGATGGGAGTTGCAGCGAGTTGATGCCGACTTCAATCTCGGAGTATTTCAGCAAGGCAACATTCAGGCCGTCGAAGACTTTCCGGATTTCGATAGGAACGGAGACGGTAAAGTTGATGACAATGACCTTCTGTTTGCCGTTGCTTTGCGCAGTTCCACACCCACCAAGCCACTCCTATTGCCAGACGACGACAGCTACCACTCGGCGCTCTTCGCGCAAGACGATTGGAAGGCAACCAAGCAACTGACGTTAAATCTCGGATTGCGATGGGAACTGGACAGCAATCTCAATAATCTTAGCTGGTATGGAAATCGCAATCCGCTCGTGCAGTCTTTCTATCAGGGGACTCGTCATCGTGATTATGACAATTTTGCGCCTCGTGTCGGATTCAACTATGCTCCCAGTGATAAAACCAGCGTGCATGGCGGATACGGCATCTACTACGACCGCATCACGCTTGAGATCATGTCTCTGGAGAAGGGCTTCGACGGACGCGCGCTGGCGCTCAATGTGACCGCGGGCAACGCCGTTACCGACCCCAGCGGCAATCCTGTTTACTTGAACTCCAATGGCAGTTTTGTTCCAGGTGCGCCGCAACTTGTTTCCAGTCCCTTTAGCGGGTTTATCTTTGCCGGCGCGGGTTCGACCGGCATCGATGTTATCGACAACCGCATGCGCAATCCCATGGTCCAGCAGTTCAACCTCGGCATCCAGAAAGAGATCGGGAGCAATCTGGTTGTCACTGTGGATGGCGTACACAATTTAGGCACTCGCTTTATCATTGGTGTTCCCGTCGGGTCGGTCTACAATCCCGTTACAGGAGGACCCGATGAGGTCACCAATCTTGAATCCGCCGTAGGCACAAAGTACGACGGATTGTGGGTCACCGTCAGGCGGCGATTCAGTTCCCGTGGCGAGTTCTACTCTGCCTACACGCTGGCGAAGGCCTTCAACTATGCAAATGACGATCAGATTCCATTCGAATACTCGCCAATCGATCCGACCAACCTGCGCCGCGAGTATGGACCTCCGACAAACGATCAGCGCCATCGCCTGATTCTCTCTGGAGTTGCCAACCTGCCCTACAAGTTGGGTTTTTCGGGAACCTGGACAATCGCGTCAGGAGTTCCCATGGATATTCTCCTGCCTGATGGCAGTGAGCGTGTGCCTACCCTGCAGAGAAACGCTGGTGGCCGTGAATTTCACAACGCGGCGCAGTTGAACACATTTATTCAAGCGACGAACGCGGCAGGAGGTGTTTATGAAGCTAGCGCCAATAAGAAAGTTCTGCTTCCGCTGGTAAGCGATAGCGCGCGCTTTAGCGACAGCTTTAATTCGCTGGACTTTCGTCTCAGTCGCGATTTTGCATTTGGAGATCGACTTCACTTGGAAGCGCTTGGTGAGGCGTTCAACATCTTCAACATCACCAACGTTCTGGGCTCCAGCAATCTCAACTATTCTGGATTCGCAAACACTCTCTCGCCCGACAGTAACAATCCCAATCTGTCATCGAGCTTCGGCAAGCCAGTTAGCACGGCGGGAGGTGTTTTCGGATCGGGCGGCCCACGCGCATTCCAGTTCGCCATGCGTCTGAGATTCTGACGCGAGGGGAGAGATGCACGGCATCGCGGAATTGGGAACAATGGCGTACTCGATCCGGAGATGTACCAAACGCATCTACAATGCTTGCCGTTGATGAAGGAGAGCGCGGCTACAGTCGAGGTGGCCGCGCTCATTATTGTCCTGACATGTGCAATGGCATAACCACAAGCAGTTATCTCGCATCGAAGGCGAGCTGCCGTTCCAGAGGGACTGGTCAATGCCACTACCAGAAATAGGACCGCTGCCACCACAGATGGAACGAAGAGTCAATCTTTCGGCGGACGACGGTCCTCACCTTGCAGATTAGACTTCAGCTGAGGATTGTTAACGTGAAAGAACTGCGTAAACCCATTGGACGACGCAGCCTCTTGAAGGCTGGTGGATTCGTGGCTGCAAACGGCGCTCTCGGGGCAATTTGGGCGTTGGTAACGGGAACTGGTGCGGGTGCCAGTACTTCAGGAAACCTGCGGAAGCGGCCCCGATGGATCAAGGTAGTGCGCCAGCCCACGCTGGGTGAGACGAACGCCGATTTCAAGCGATTTTCTGGCTTCGATATGTTTGCACTCTACCGTCCATTGAAGACGCAGCGCGAGGGAGCCGGTTCCTTCGAGGCAGAGCAAGCCTCCAAGGCCAAGCGCCTGATCGCGTGGACCAATGAGAAGAAACCCGGATTCAGCTTGCCCGATCAGCAGTTGAGCGAAGGCGCCTGGACTGTGATGCGCAGCGCCAGACCTGGCGTAGGCCTGTTGTCATGGACGCGTCCCCCGGAGGACGAGCCAAAGGAGCAAATCTCCCAGCGTTATACGGCTTCGCCGGAGGAAATGGCGAACACCGTGAAGGCCGCGGCACGACTCTACGGTGCCCGGCTTGTCGGCATCGCGCCGATGAATGAGGCGTATGTCAATCTCCAGGTGCCGCATAGAGACCGTCCGCACAAAGAGCAGCCGCCGAAAGATGTACAGCAGAAAGACCCGCATTCGGCCGTTCATCCTCATGAAGGTGAAGATCGGAAGAGTGGAGATTCTTTGGCTCATCATCATTCAGATAAAGATCAGAAAGGCGAGCAGGGGAAAGAGCAGCAGAAGACCAATCAGCCTCCGCAAGATAAAGATATTGTCTTTGCAGATGTCGATGTGCCGGAGGTGACGGACGCGAAGTTCGTGATCCCCCGGAAGATGAAATGGGTTGTGGCTATCGCCATTCCGATGGATATCGAACTGCTCGCTCGCACGCCCACGCCACTTGGCGATGCAGCGTCGGCGCTCGGTTATAGCCACTCTGCTTTTGTGGTGTCATCGCTGGCTGTGTTTATCCGCGGCCTCGGTTACGAGGCGATACCTTGTGTGAACGATACCGCGCAGAGCATACCTTTCGCGCTCGATGCGGGGCTCGGGGAACTCAGCCGCCTCAATAAATTGGTCACGCCTGAGTTTGGTCCTGCGGTTCGCTTGTGCAAGGTCTTCACCGATATGCCGATGGCGTACGACAAATCGATCGATTTCGGGTTGGTTGAGTTTTGCAAGGGGTGCAAGAAGTGCGCTGAGGCGTGCCCTTCGCGCGCACTCTCGTTTGATGACGAGCCGAGTTTCAAAACCAAAGGCCCGTGGAATAATCCGGGACACAAAACCTGGTACGAGGACTCTTACAAGTGCTTTCAATACTGGCAGAAGTCGGGTTCGGCATGCGGAGTGTGTCTTGCCAGTTGCCCGTACACGAAGGGCGATCAGGCATGGATTCACGAAGGTGTGAAGGCCACAATCTCCATGGCGCCTCCCACGGATGGCGTTTTCCGCATCATGGACAACGCCTTGGGATACGGCAAGCAACACGCGCCTGAACAATGGTGGACGAAAGACTCGCCGTCGGGCGGGAGAGGATGACCATGACGAACAGCGCCGATGTTATCACGATCACCATGCGCAAACACGCATGGTGGTTTTGGGTTCTCGCTGGGCTATGGCTTCAACTGGAAGTCTTGCTGGTGCAAACTGCTTTGGCCAGTGTGCGGGAATCTGAATACCGCGCGGCCGTTATCAGCGGGATTGCCGCTGCTGTTCTGGCCTCTGTGGGCGTCTTCGGCTGGCTGCGCCGGGGAGACTCTCGCAAACCAGACAGGCCGAACGAGTCCATTTAACTACGAAGGCGTGACCGGCTCTCTCCGGCGCTGGTCACATACACCCCAGGTTGCTCCTGGAGCGGACAAGCAAACTCGCACGCCCCGCAGCCCACGCAGAGATTGAGGTCAACATACGGCTGCTTCAGCATCCGAGGTTTACCTTCCGTGTCCGTCACTGTGGCGTCCTTGAGATAGATCGCCTTGGGCGCTACTGGGCACCACTCCAGACAGAGGACGCAATCGGTGGATTTGGCCCACGGCAGGCAATGTCTCTGGTCATAAACTGCCGTGCCGATGAGCAGCGGCTTGGTAGTTACACCATCCTCCACGGCCCAACCCTTTTGCTTGGGCGTCAGCGTCTGGATTGCTCCTGTGGGACAGACCTCGGAACATAGCACGCAATTCGGCTCGCAGTAGCCGATCTTCGGCGTGATAACGGGGCTCCAAAGACCTGTCAGATCGGCCTCGGTGAACGCAGCTTGCAGGGCATTGTTGGGGCACACCCTTACGCACTCGCCACAGCGGATGCACCGCGAGAGAAAGTCACTCTCATTCAGCGCGCCCGGCGGCCTGATCAGTCGTTCACTGCGATTCTTGCCCAAAGCGGATTGTACGCGCAATAAAGGCACGACGGCCAAACCAGTCACAACCGCGCCCAATGCCTTGCGTCGGCTCAGATTCGTCCCCACAACCTCAGGCTGCGTTTGGGGTTTGCGAGAGAAGCGGAACTCAAGGCTTCTGTGCGGACAGGCCTCGACGCAGTTCAGGCAAAGGTGGCACTCTGCCTTGTGCCATGGCACGCCGCCGATCGGATCATCTCCGCCCTGGCAACTAATCAGGCAGCGGCTGCACTTGTTACAGGTGGCCTCATTCTTGTGCAACCCAAGAATCGACCACCGCGCGGTCACGCCAAGAAGCGCGCCCAGCGGACACAACGCACGGCACCAGAAGCGTGTCACGCGTAGATTCATCAGCAACAGTGCCAGAAAGATCACGCCCATCAGCAGGCTCGGCCAATAGTGCGGCTGGTAGACGATATAGTACTTCTTGCTGGCAGCAGCAGGAAGAATCGACACTCCCATTGATCGTACCAGCAAGCTGAAAGGGTCGATCCACCCCACCATGTTGATGCGGCAGAGTGCGGCCAACAGTCCCACAATCAACAGAAAATACTTTGTCGCCTGCCAATCCTTATAGCGATTGGCTGCAATCCTCGTCTTGCGCCGCATGGATTTGGACCGGATGCCGTCCACAAACTGATTCATGCTACCCAAAGGGCAGATCCAGCCGCAGAAAAAGCGCCCCAGAAAGAAGGTTGGGATCAGGATGACGAACGTCCAAATGATCGCAAGGGAAAGCGTATGGCCTGCCAGGGTATTGACGAGTGCCACCAGCGGGTCCAGCTTGAAGAAGTAGTTGACGTGATGCAATGGCCGCGAATCCGCGCCTGATGAGGTATTCATCTTCGTGCGCGCCAGCAACCAGACAAACAGTAGGAAGAATACGATCTGCGATATACGCCGATTTCGCGTTGTCAAGATGCGGACCTCCAAATCATACTCGTGCCGCATCCTTTCTGGCGACAGCGGAATTTGAGGATTACGGCCTGAGAAGTACCCCTCTCAGGCCGCGGCTTGGTTGCAACTCAAAATGAGAATGTGGCACTGACCTGCATGATCCTCGGATCAAATGCTTGAGTGGATTTCCCGAAGATCGATGTTGTGGAGAAGGTCTTGTTCGGTTTCAATGCCAGCGCCATATCGCCGTTGGGCATATAAAGATTGGTGGTGTTGAGAACGTTGAATGCCTGCCATTGCACGTGGAACTCCTTGGATTCCATGATCTTGAAACCGCGAGCGAGAGAGAGATTGGTGTTGATCTGACGCGAGCCGCGGAATGCATCGCGCTTCAATGTTCCGTTTGTGCCGAGAACAGGGATTGGGAAAACATTGGGATCGAAGAGCCCATTCACGTATTCCTTCTGGCTGAACTTCGACTTGATAGCGCCCCTTGCTGGGGCCATCGGACGGTCATAATATCCGTTTCCAATATTGCCCCCGCCATCTGCTTTCCAATCGCATCCTGCCTGAAACGATGCCGAGCAGTAGACGCTGAATGGACGCCCGGATTGCACCGCAACAATCGTCGATAATTGCCAGTTGCTAGCTACCCTGTCAAGTAGACTGTGACCTTTAAAGTATTCTGGGCTCCATGCAGCGGATGCAGTAAACCGCTTGGGAATATCGAATTCCGAACGGCTCCGTTCGCATTTCAGGCAACTCGCATCTTGCGCTCCGCGCGATCCCTGCGAATTGTCGGCCCAGAAGGAAGAGGCGGTGTCAGATTCATCGTCGAGCCATTTGGACCAACGGTAGTTAGCTTGCACCATCAACGTCCGGCCCGCCTGATGGCGAACTTCGGCTGTCATGGCGTTGTAGCTGGAGGAGACTCCGTTCGTTGCATAAGTGATGCCCGCCCATTGCTGGTTGATTCGCTTCTGCACCCCATTATTTATGAGCAGATCGCCATTGAACCTGTTGATGTCATCGCGCCGCTCTAGATTGACTCCAGTCGTTCCAATGTATCCGACCTCAGCAATCCATCCCTTTGCAAACTCATGCTGGAGGTTTAAGAACCAGCTTTCGCTGTACTGCGTCTTGAGCTTTGGATCGATTAGCCAAGGAGAAATACGAAGCGCCGGAGTTCCTGGTGGGCTGACGATTCCACCCTGCGCGTTCAATGTTGTTTTGAACTGAGAGTTATAGGGCACTGGAATTCCATAAAGGATGCTTGTGCCGTATCCGGCATTCGGCTGCAAAATAGCGGTGACGGCAAACGGTGGGTTCCCCGTGCCGCTTAGTAGTGTCAATCCGTGAAAAGGCTGATAGGAGAGACTGAATCCTGCGCGTATCGAACTTTTGCCATTGCCGAATGGGTCATAGGCAAGACCGAGACGCGGTGAGAAGTTGGTCTTCTGTGCATCAAACAGGTTTGAGACCTTTCCAACCGAGGCATTGGCAAGCCGCTCATTAAAGGTCGTTCCTTGGCCAAAGGTAATGGAAGAAAGTTTTCCATAACGCTCGCTTGGCCCGCCAAAATAGTCCCACCGCATTCCTGCATTGATCGTCAGGCGCGAAGTGGCCTTCCAATCGTCTTGAAAGAATAACCCAGCTTCATGGGATGAATAATCGTGTTGAACCGCAGTCGGATATCCGGAAGATGGATCTACCACGAGGCTTTGATAATAGGGACTGTCAGCGGCAAAAGCGAGCAGGCTGTTGAAGCTGAAACTGCCTGCCTTTGGCCCGCCTACACTAAGCGCAATAAATATGTTTCTGAACTCGCCGCCGTAGCGCAGCAAATGCCGGCCGACAACAGAGCTGAGCGAATCCCGGTATTCGTAGGTACGTATACGGCTTCCCAGACTCGCTGGGTCGCCGAACTGCGCGCTGATCCCCGTAATGCTGATGGCTGGATACTGAGCGTCGGGTCGAGCATAGCTGATGATGTCGTCCTGAAAGGAGAGACGAGCGTCATTCACATTGCCATGAAAGACATGAATCTCTCCCAAATTCAAATTCCCGAATGCTCCGTTATAGGGATCAAGAAATCCGCGCATGGATACGCCAAGATTCGAATTCAAAGAGTTGGTTGCTCCCAGACTTCTGTCAAATTCGTTGATCCATCGACCTGTCAAGGTGTCGTTCCCGCCATGAAACGTATGATCAATACGCGCCAGATACTGATCGTAGCGCAGATAATCATGAAGCATCTCGTATGCGGTTCCTGTTCCCGGAATCACTGTGCCTTGCGGGGTTGTAATGTCCGTTTCGTTCAAATACTTCGTCCCGCCCCCTGGTGCTGGCTTCGCTGCGGGGAAATTCTTCAACAACCCAGCCGCAATGCCCTGTGGCGCAGTCGTCTCCACATAGTTTGCGAACTCCGGCGTCTCCACCTGAAACGACAAAGCCTGCGCCAGCGCATTTCGAGTGCCTTCGTACGATCCAAAAAAGAAGGTCTTTTTCTTGTTGATAGGTCCGCCTACACGGGCTCCGAACTGATTGAATACCTGAGGCGTTCGCTGGGTTGCAAAGTAATTTCTCGCATTGAGGTCGGTATTCTTGAGATATTCCCACGCCTTCCCATGAAACTCGTTCGTTCCAGATCGAGTGCGCATATTGACTACTGATCCGTTGCCTCGACCGTATTCGCTGGAGAAATTACCCGTTTGAACCTGAACCTCCTCAATGGATTCGATGCTAGGAACGATGCCTGGCTCCCCTGCGTTGAGCGTATGGGTATTCATTGAGCCATCGAGGACATAGTTATTTCCACGAAAGCGGTTGCCATTGACGGTAACTGTAGGTGAATTGGTCAGCTTGTAGGACATATTTTGTCCTGGGATATTGGTTGCGCCTGCATTCAGACTTGGCAGGAAAAATACGTCGCGGACGGGAAGCGGCAGTTGAGTGATCTGCGCTTCATGCAATGTGTCTGAAAGACGTCCGTCCTTCGACACGGCAACCTGCGATTGATCAGCCATCACCTCGACAGTTTCCTGTACTTGTCCGACCTCCAGACGCGCATTGACCTGCGTAGTGGTCCCGACATTCAGTTGCAGGTGGGTTTGCTCGAAGGTCTTATAGCCTTGTGTTTTGACTTGGACGGAATATGTACCCGGCGCGAGGTTCGTTATGGTGAAGGAGCCATCGCTGCCACTCGTCGCCGCACGGCTGATTCCGGTTGACTCGTCAGTAGCCAGAACGCTCGCATGTTGAACCACGGAACCCGTGGGATCAACGACCGATCCTTTGAGTGTGGACTCTGTCAGTTGTGCACTTGCAGGATGAATGGCTAGGCCAAGCATCACGCTGACAACTGCTATAGAAAATGAGATTCGAAACTTCATGAAGCCTCCAAATTGTCGTACTGCACTCTTCCGCGCACTATGCGCCGGCACAGCCGACAGTCATGAGCACGGGAGTACGGATGGTAGTGATTTCGCGCAACCTGAAGCGATAGGCTTCAAGCGCATGCAAAAAGACTATGAGTGATTGCACATCATCATCGACGATCATGGGGCTTACGTCTTGGGCATTAGGGAGGATTCCCAGTATCAATCACAATGCTGATGCCTGACATCCATCTATGGAATGATGGCGCTAAGGTAGGACGTGTTGGCAAAGGCAGGTATGCTATTAAAACACGGAGTGGATATTCTTCGGTGATTGATTAGCAGAAAGGGCGCAGTTTTTCCCTTTCCCGGCTCTGCGGGAACAGCATTCTGAGTGATTGTGTTTTGTGAAAAGGAAGATCAGCAATTCTTTACTGAATCCGGAGTTGCCTCTCCTAACTACCGATCCAGTCGCTGCAATCCGATCGATTCGATTTCGCGCCGAGACACCTGCACTCCTTTTATAGTAGCCATTCGCTTCTGCTCGATGCGTTTACGAAGAACAGACAACACATCTTTGGGGATGATCCATCCGGTGAGTTGAACGATCCATCGCTCGCATTGCGACAACGATCCGAAACCCTCATAAATAGGCTGTGCAACCGATGTCTCAACTAACAGCATTCTCACTGTGGGGTCGATCTCAGGGCCATGTATGCGGATGAAGTAGGCGCGGAATGATAGTTGATCATCAGGCAGAGCACTATTCATTGAAGATGCCTCCGCCGTTCCTTTTTAGAATATTTGTTCTCACCCTGCCCATTCTCCGCTCTGATTCACTCGCATAAACCATGTATCGTACTGCTCAAACTGCAACCTTTTGAGAAGGGGCGGCGTTACTGTTTACGCGGTTCACCCGTGGGCAGGAACGCTACGCCGGAGATGCCTTCATCCGAAGCCAGCACATTTCTGAGCCGTTCTGGATTGGCGCCACTGCGGCATTCTGCTGCCACAAGCATCCGCAGTGCAGTAGCCGGGGTCGTATCGGGCTGAAGCCGGAATATCCAAGGGATGTTTGTCGAAGTCAGCGTCTTGTCGTCTGCGAGAGCCACTACCGGCACAAAACTCTTCAGTGCCATTTGCTCGGCCAGATGACTGGAATTGCGATCCAGCGCGAGAATCGCCAAAGCATGATCGTCCATAAGAGCCTTAGCCAGCGCAGTGGACGCGGCTCCCCAATTCTGATCGCTCTCTACCGGCATCAGCTTTAGCTCGCGCCCCTTGATTGCGCTCGACGCGATCTCGGCCTGCAACTCCGGTGTTGCAACTACCGCAGCGGCTTTTGGCCCGAAGATCACGATGCTCACTGGTCCTGCCGGAAGATTCTTTTGATGCGGCCCTGCATAGTCGACGCCATCTTCGCCCACACGCGCATAAGGTGCCTGCATGGCTGCGGGTGCCGATTGCGCGGAAGGAGGATTCTGTGGTGAAGCAGGCGCCTGCTCCGCGGGTGGCGTCTTTTCCATCACGGCAACGCGATAAGTGATCTTCCCGTCATGCACCGTGCCCAGGTACAAAGGGGCCGTATTCTTCAGGTTGGGATCGAAGAGCATTTGCCCAGTCACGCCATCATATTCTTCGACATTGGCCAGCGCGTCGTGTATCCGCGCCCGGTTCAGCCCCGCCTTGCAAATCGAATCCAGCAGCAAATTCATCGTGTCATAGGCCATTGAGGCAAACTGCTCCGGCTTCTCGTGGAAGCGGTCCTCAAATCGCATGTTGAAGTCCAGCCAGCGCTGGTCGTTGCGGGTGGGATCGTAGGGATAGACGGCTTCAAAGCCTTCCGCGGCATCGCCGGCCTCTTTCAGTAGCGTGTCGCCTAGGGTGCGAAACGCGCCGAACACTCGCTGCTTCATCCCTGCCGCTCGCATCTGCTTTAGAATTGCGGCCGCCTCCAACTCGTCTCCCACCAGAAAAACGGCATCCGGGCGCGAACTGCGGATCACCTTCAGTTGTTTGGTGTAATCCTTGTCACCTGGTTGAAAAATCTGCTCCATCACCACCGGATGGCCCAGACGGCGTGATGCATCTAGGAATTTGGGAAGGCCATAACGGCCGTATCGACTGCTTGCCCTGAGAACCGCTACACGCTTCAAGCCAAGCTCGGTATAGATGTGGCGAGCCAGCGTTAGATACTGTTGCCTGTCATCCTGCATCGTCCCGAGGTACCACGGAATGGTGGTCTCGGGAACGGTGGGATCGCTGTTGGCCGAACTGACGACCGGAAGCTCAGCGCGCAGGGCTACGCGCAGCGCAATGTGCGTGGATTCGGAGCTGATGGAGCCGAAGATCGCCCAGACCTCTTCGTCGTAGGCCATCTTCACCGCTTCATCCGATGCTGAGCCCCAGATCGCCGCGTCAGTGGGCCGGACATCGCCATAGACCGCCTTCGCCTGCCAGTTGTTATAGTCATTGTGCAGCATCAGCTTGAAGGGCTTGCCCCCATAGCCGCCGCCCGCATTGGCCTCTTCTATCGCCAGTTGCGCGCCATGCAACATACGCTGTCCAAGAACCGATTCCGAGTTGTTCTCGATTGGCCCGAAGAAGCCAATGCGCACCTCNNGGCTCTCCCGCATAGGGAGTAACTTCGCGGTCGCGCGGAGGTCCTGGAGGATGCGCGCCACACTCACATACTCTCTTTTTTGTGCTCGTGTCTATAGCCTTGGCCGCATCCTGCCCCAGGCAATGAGCTGCTAGACCAGTCGCGAAGATACCGAGTATAACCAACAACCATCCCTTGCGCATCACAATAACTCCTTGCTGTCTTCAGCGTGTTTATCCGTCGGAAACATCACCGTGGCATTTCACGTCTATGCCCATGCCTTCGCGCCGATCTTGAATTCTTACGGTTGACGAATGCCATGGCTCAATCCGTCGGCGGTCGCAACCCAAATATCGCCCCCTTGAAAATCGATGCCAAGCATATAGTTGTGAACTGGCGCCGTGGTCACAGGAACGGACGTTACCACGCCCTTTGCATCGCGTACCGTCATCTCTGGCTTGCCGTCTGTGAGCGAAGGGCGATAGACGGCCCAGTTCACGCCGTCGTAATAAGCCAGTCCCTTGTCGGTGCAGAACCAGGCGCGATTGGCGTCCAGGCCTTTGACCTGATTCGTAAAGTTGGAGGGAAGACCACTGTCTTTAACGAGAAAGTTGTGCCAGTAACGGCCGTCGTAACGGCTATCGCCAAAGTATGTAGCCGCCCAGAGAACGTTGTCCTTCTCGATATAGCTGACGGATGTGACGATCTCATGGATCAGTCCCTGATCCTTGTAGAGCACCATCTCTGTCTCTCCGTCGGGATCGTCGTATCTGTCCCACTTCCCAGTCTTTTGATCGAGTTCGAGAACGCCGCTGCCCCATATTCCGTAATAGACCTTGGTAGGCGTGGCCGAGACCGCATACGTCCAAATCTCGCCCATGGGTGTGTTGCGCTCGTTGTAGAGCGACCACTGATTGGTGTGCAGGTTCAGTCGGCAACCGCCGGCGGCTGTAGCTATCCAGACGTTCTCGCCTTCGACTGAGATGTTGTAAACCACATCGTTGCTCAGCCCAGAGTTCATCTGTGTAAAGCTATCGATGTGTCCGCCTGAAATACGGCTTAGACCGCCCATTGTTCCGGCCCACACATCGCCGGTGCGCTTGTCCAGAGCAAGAGAGATGACGGCGCGTTGCGCCAGTCCATCCGCGGTTGTGTATACCTTCCAGGCATGGTTTTCGTAAACAGCCAATCCATTATCCGTGCCCGCCCAGACGCGATCTCCATCGACTAGCACCGCGAAGACGTGATTGTTGGGCAGTCCATTGGCGGTGGTGAAGTTTTCAAAGCGATAGCGCGGCATCTGCGGAGACGCGGCAAGCGCCCGTGGGACAATAGCGATCGCGCTGGCTGCCAGAAGCATTGCAATCATACAGAGCTTTTTCATCACATCCCTCTTATCGAGTCCTGAGATACTCGATCAAATCGTTGAGTTCATCCTTGGTCAGATCGTTGGTTCTACCGTGCTTGTCGTCCGAGTTGTAAATCGTCCATATCTCTTCGAGCGACCGCGCTGAGCCATCGTGCAGGTAAGGTGCTGTGAGCGCGATATTGGTCAGCACTGGTGCCTTCAGGAGTCCTGTATTGTCGTTGGGTTTACGCGTCCCCACGTCGAAGATTTTCTGGTTTGAGCCTTTGGGACCGCTGTGACAATAGGAGCATCGATTGCCTTCAGGGATCGGCTTCTTGAACTTGTCTACCGCGCGCTCGAAGAACACTTTCCCTCGTTCCTGCGCCGGCGTCAGCTCGCCATTTGCCAGCCGCCAGCGGTTGGGGCGCGGAGGGATACTCCGAACGTAGACGGCCAAATCGGCAAGCATTTGATTGTCGTAGTTCTCTGAACGCCAAAAATATTTTTCGGTCCTCGGTCCGCACTCCGTGGGAATGTTTGGATTGGTTCCGGTCCACTTGTATGGCTCCGTGTCCGTGACATCCTCAAGTAATTTGTTGTCCACGGTGTTGCGGCCAAACCCATCCGGTTCCAGGTTCCACTGGATGCCGTCAAAGGTGGAATCAATGTGGCAGTTGGCACAACCGATTTGGCCCTGGAATGAGTAGCGCGAGGTATAGAAGATCTGTTCGCCGCGGCGCAGTGGCGAGATGGTTTTCGACCCACTTGACGTGAGATCGGGAACTGACAACCTTTTGTGCTTGGCAATCAGGGTCTCCAAATCTCCAGCGGTCGGTGCATATTGACTCTGCGTACGGCCATCGAGGTGGCATTTTGAGCAGGTGATCTTTCCGTCGACCATGCTGCTCGCGATATCGACTTTGTTTTCATGTGGAGTCGTGATTGTTGTTGATCCGGGCAGCAGGATGGTAGAGGCCACGCGATTGGTGCGGGTGTCGATTACGCTTACTGTGTCATCCAGACGGTTGGCTACAAACAGCCTGCGTCCGTCGCGCGAGAGCGCAAGGCCGCGCGGATTCAGTCCTACGGGAATGCGTGTCACAACATAATTGGCGCTGGCAGAGAGATCCTGCGCGAAGGGACCGTTATGCGTGTGAATGAAGCGAAGCAGGCGCGGCACATCGACCACTGTCACAATCTCCGAACCGCCGCAGCTCACATAAATGCGCGACTTGTCCGGCGCAATGGCCACGCCGAAAGGCTGCGAAGCGTAGCGCTCCAATTCATCCAGTGGAACTTCGACAGGTGTCTTGCCTACATCCGCGCCAAACAATTCAAGCGAATAGGTGAACGCTCCGCCATGCTCCATGTGCGCCAGCGGAATCAGATTTCTTGGATGGTATTCGGCCGCAACACCGAGGCGGCCATCGGCAGAGATCGACCCATGAAAGACACCGGCAATCCCGTGCAGTTGCACGCGATCCACCACCACCGCGCGCTCTGCATCGATTACAGTGATCTCCGACTCAGGCGGGAGCCGATTCTCTAACCCTGTCTGACGCGGGATGATCTTCGGATAAATATGCGTCACATAAATGCGGCTGCCGTCGGGCGAGAGTGCAAAATAGCTGGTGCCGCGCCCAGCCAGCAGGCGCTTCTCTTCCACGCCGTTCTGCGCATCAAGTACGGCGATGTCGCTGCTGATACGGTTCGCAACAAAAAGCCGCTTGCCCGACAGATTCTCAACCACGCTCGACGGCTCCGCGCCCACCGGCCAGGTATGAATGACGACTAGCGCCCTGGTATCGATCACCGAAAGCGTGTCGTCCCACGCGTTCGTCACAAACAACCTGTCGCCCTTGGGAGACAGCGAGAATCCACGCGGCAGACGGCCCACTGCTACGCTTTTGATCACCGCGAAGCTGGCCGCATTCAGCACGCGCACTTCGTTGCTTTGCTGGCAGAGCACATAGAGCCGCGCGCCGTCCGGCGAAAGCAAAACCTCAAGCGGCGAAGCGTAATCCTCTCTCTCGCTCGTGTCAGGCTGCGTCTCTGGCTGCCCGGCTGCGCGCACAGGCGCGCAGCCGGGCAGCGCGGCAGAAAGCAAAGCCACACCCACGGCAGCAAATCCAGCACTTACTCTGAAACGAATTCCAATTTGCGCTTGCCGGTTCATTTAGGCTCCTCCACAGTCAGCACACGATCCACGGTCAGGTTTTCGAGCGTCTGGTCGCGTCCGCTTGGCCAATGAACGATGAGCTTGTCTACTGTCTTTGCAGTACCCAGGCCGAAGTGCAAACGCTCATCGTTCTGCGACAGATAGCCCGAGCCTGCCACGCGTTCCGCCGTTTGCCGCTTGCCTGCCGCAAAGACTTCAACACGCGCACCAATGCCGTCGCGATTGCTCCCCGTTCCGGTTTTTCCTGTGCTGGACCCCTTCAGCTTGATAGCAAGCCAGTGGCCTGTATTCGTCGAAACATTGCGCAGCAGAGTTCCTTTCGATCCCAGATTCACGACGTATGCATCTACTTTCCCGTTGTTTTCATAGTCGGCAAAACACGCGCCCCGCGCCGTGGTGCGCACGCTCAGCACCGGGCCGGCCTCGCGCGAAACGTCCGCGAATTTCCCGTTCCCAAGCCCTCGGAACAACGTGTGCTCCTGTGGAATCAAATGAACCAGCGCGCCGTGAAAAATGAGAATGTCGAGTTGTCCGTCGTTGTCGAAGTCGTATATGCCCGTACCCCAGCTCGCGTATTGCGCGTTCGCCTGGGAAACACCATTCTCTGCGCCGAGATCTTCAAAACTCATCTTTCCCGTGTTGTGCAACAGCCGGTTGTAGCGCCCGTCGGTCACCCACAGATCCAGCCATCCTCTGCCCTCAAGATCGGCAAATACAGGCCCCATTGACGAGGTCGATTCGCCATTCTGACCGTAGGCCGTACTCGTTTCGCTGCCGACCTCTTCAAAGGTTCCATCATGCTTGTTGTGAAAGAGGAAATTCTCAGTGCGATCATTGGAGACATAAATGTCATCCCACCCATCATTATCGAAGTCCGCGGCCGTGACTCCCATCGTTCGGCCCACATAGGCGCCGATGCCCGATTTATCCGTAACATCGGTGAAAGTTCCGTCGCAGTTGTTGTGGTAGAGCCTGTTGGTGTCGCCTTCGTAATCCAGTGGTCCCGGATAATTGGTCGGCGCATAGAAGGCGCGATAGGTTGGATCGAACTTGACGTAACGTCCCACGAACAGATCGACGCAACCGTCCTTGTCGTAATCCAGCCACGTTGAACTGATCGCCCATCCGTCCACTTTGATACCGGCCTTCTTCGTCACATCTGTAAAATGTCCATTACCGTCGTTGTGATAGAGAATCGTTTTGCCGTATCCGGTCACCAGCAGATCGACAAAGCCGTCGTTGTCAAAATCCGCCGCTGTCACGGCCATTCCATACATATCGGGATCGAGCCCGGCGCTCTCCGTCACGTCGGTAAAGGTTCCGTCGCCGTTGTTGCGATACAGATGATTATGGGGTGGGGTTGCCGGCTTCACCTTCAGCGGAAACGGATGCATCGAATCGTCCAAAGGACGTCCGTTCAAAACATAGAGCGACTCCAGGCCGGAGTTGTTGTAGTCGAGCCACACGCAGCCTGCGCCGGTATCTTCAAGCAGAGAACCCATCTGACGCGATCCGAAACTGTGCGTGAAGTTGATGCCAGCCTTATCGCTCGCATCTTCAAAGCGAATCACAGGCACCACTTGCGGCAGGGGAGACGGCGCTTGCGCGCCATGACTGGGTTGAACAATCGGAGCAGTTTGCGCGGCGGCCATCGAGGCTGCACCGATTAGAAGAAGAAAGCGGAATCTCATCTCAGTTGCCTCCTGGCGTTCCGTGTTGCGCTTCGCGCAGTTCTTTCACGCCTGTAAGATCGGCAGGCGTTGTGGTGTGCTGCAGTACAGTCGGCAAGCGATTCTCCGATGTGCGCTCCGGTCCCGTGTGGCAACCCGCGCAGTAGCGCTGTTCTCCGCGGCGAATCCAGAACCATCCGTGTTCCTGCCGTAGCACTGCACCCTTAGCATCAAGCAATGCAAAGCGAATGGGTTTGTCAGCCGGAGTTTGCACAAAGAAGGAACCATCCGCCTCCACTGGCGCTGTTCCCGTGACGACAGTGCGGCCCTGTGCGTCTTGCGTCTCCAGCCGCACCAATGCAGGCGCAACGCGTAGATCGCCTTCGCGCGACAGTCGCGCATCCAATGCAAGCAGATTAGCGTAACTCCAATCATGCAGCCCGGAGGGGTGACGCTTGGGTGTTGTACGCGTTGCAACAAGAGCTGGCTCGACAATATCCTCGCCGCTCTGAGCCAGCAATGTTGTGAGCGCCTCCGCTCTGGATAGCGAAGTATTGGGCTTCCAGAGCTTCAATGCATAGTGCGCTCCTGCACTGGGTCGCGTACTCATCAGCCATGCGCCAGAGGTCGTCTCGGCAATAGCACCCGCATACTCGGCGCGTGGCGTAACTATGCTCTCTTCCTTTGCCAGAGGCGACGTGAACTTCGCCACTGTTGCGCCATGTGTGAACACCACATCGCCAGAGGTCAACTGTGATCCTCCCCAGCGAGCCGTGCCGTGATCGCAGCGGTAGGATTCAACTCCGCTTCCGTCCGAGTAAACCAGAAACAGTTCCGGCGTCGCTCCGGATCCCAAGGGGAAGCCAGCTTCAAAGAGAATGCGGCCATCCTTCAGCACAAATGCAGGTATTGCGCTGGCGGGCAGATAGCTGAGCACCTGGACTGCGGAGCCATCCAATGGCGCTTCTTCAAGTCGATAACCCTTATCAGTGCGGTGCGCATACACCAAGCGGCCGCCGGGCAGATAGAGCGGACGAATAGCGTCGCTAGCATCCGCGACAATCTTATGCAGCGAATGGTCTGCCAGCGTCAGTTCCCATATCTGCCATGGGTCGCCTTCACTCCTCTTGCCTGCGAATAGCACGGTCTTGGCGTCGAAGGAAACGTTGGCGTCCGCAGTAGCTACGAAGCCCGTCACCAGCGGCTCCGTCATGCCCTGATGCACAAGCAGCAGTTGCGCGCCCTTGGGAAAGCGTTCTTCTCCGCGTAAGGCCGCCAATGGCTCATAGACCGGCGCAGCAGTGACGATGATATCCGCTGCGGGACTTTGCGCCGATTCGGTTGTGAAACCGCATACCAGCAGCAACGCACACGGAGCCGCGATCGCTATAACTCTTGCCATGACTCTCATGCAACAACCTCCATCGGTCGGCAAGTAGTTTTGTATGTCGCGGTGATCTGTGTCACAATGTCGATACGCACCACCTGAATCAAAGAAGGATATTGGGTGATACGAAGAAGGCTCCATCCAGGCTGTTTGGACTGGGTTTGCGAGACATGCGCCTGCCAGGGGCTGATAAACGCGCATTGCGCATAGACCGCCGCAGGCGCGACAAGGAGTGCAAGAATACTTACCGTTCGTATGTTCATCGGACTGCGAACAATCATCAAGAGTGCAGACCGCGGGCGCAACAACCCGTAGACTGAGAAACGTCTACAACTGTGGATGTACGGTGCAGATCATTCCTTGTGTGGAGTTATACTGACAACTTTAGATTGAGTCGCGCCTCAACCCTTTGGCCGTCGCAAACTCTTTCAGTTTTCAAGATAATGTTGAGTGACTCATACTCATTCGAATATAGACGGGCCGCCCATGAGCGATTTAACCGCAGTATCGCCGCACAACCTTTCGATCCGCGTCCTGGTTGTGGAAGACCACCACGTGGTGCGACAAGGGCTGGTGGCCCTGCTCAATGTAGTCGATGGTCTTGAGGTCGTCGGCGAGGCCGCGGATGGCGTGGAGGCCATTGCTCAATTTCGCAAGCACCAGCCGCACATCACGCTGATCGATCTTCGGCTACCTCGTATGAGCGGCGTCGAGGTCATCGAGCGCATCCGTATGGAGACACCAAGCGCGCGTTTCGTCGTGCTGACCACCTACGATGGCGATGAGGACATCTATCGTGCCCTGCAGGCAGGTGCGCGCGCTTATCTGCTCAAGGGTATGACCTCCGAAGAGTTGATCAAAACGATCCGCTCCGTCCATTCGGGAAAATCGTACATTCCCCCTGCGATTGCCGTGAAGCTTGCCGAGCGCTTGGGCACCGAGGAGCTGACGCCGCGGGAGTTTGACGTGCTGGAGCAGATTGTGCACGGCAAGAACAACAAAGACATTGCGACCGAGCTTAAAATATCAGAACCCACGGTCAAAACGCACATCAACAGGCTGCTGGACAAGTTGGGCGTGACGGGCCGCACTCAGGCGGCCACGTCGGCAATTCAGCGGGGCCTTGTCCCGCTCGATATTTCCACGCAGCGCAATTGCCGACTGAACGACCTATAGAGATACGATCACGCCACCAGTGCCGCACCAACGTCTCAATTGGCTGGCTCGGATTGCCGATTGCGGAGTTGTTTCATTCAAAACTGCTCAGTTTTCAAAATCCGCCCCCATTGCTCGCTGGCCGGTCAAGCACTGTTCCCACCAGATCGCCCAACTGATCGGACGTGAAATGATTGCCTTCCAGATTCGCTGCGAGACGCCCGTCGCGATCAATCACCACGGTGTGGAACGAATGTGTCAAGTATCCTTCATTGTTCCAGAAGTCCATACCGAACCTCTCGGCGATGGCGTGAATATCGGCCAGCGGGCCGGTCAAAAAGCGCCATGCCGACCAATCGGCCTTCCAGGTTTCCGCGTAGTGCGCCAGCGCCTGACCCTGGTCATGGTCGGGCTCGATCACAATGGTCAGAAGAATCAGGCTGTGCCCTGTGAGCGAATGATAACGGCGGTTGACTTGAGCCAAATTATTTGAAAGTCGAAAGCAGTAGTTCGGATTTGGGCAGCGGGAGTAGGCAAATGAAAGCACCACAACCATCCCTTTGAAGTCATCCAACTGCGTCGACCGGTTTGACTGGTCGGTCAATGTGAAATTCGGAACCAGCCCGCCGATGGGGATCAGCTTCTGCGCTGCCGTGTGGTCCAGTGCGCGGTGCAGGTACGTGAGTCGGCTCGCCTCCGTGGGTTCGGACTCATAGTTCTGCACTTTGATGGGCTGCAGTTGATCCGCGAATTCCTTATCTCCATC
The DNA here is from genome assembly GCA_003139795.1 of Acidobacteriaceae bacterium. Lineage (GTDB taxonomy): Bacteria > Acidobacteriota > Terriglobia > Terriglobales > Acidobacteriaceae > Telmatobacter. The sequence goes on from PLGM01000300.1 coordinate 25,614, forward strand.
TTCCACCATTGTGAAGCGCACTGTGCCACCGGGCTGGAGGTTCTTGAGAGCCCCAGCATCGCGCACCCGAAAAGTCATTACCATTGCATCCATGTAGTTTGGGATGGCATCGCACGAGACTTCAATGGTTCTACTGGCCGGGTCTGCCTTCAAAAGGATTCCCTGCATCGTGTGTGGATCTCCGGCTGCGGTAGCCAACGCCGCAGGAACCAGTAGAGCCAATGCCAGAAATGCTCGTCCCATCATCATTTCTCTCTCCTTGAGTGCAATCTCGTTCGCAGTTTCAGTTGGCCTTCTTTGCCGCCGCGGTTGCCGTGACCGCCTGGTCGTTACCCAGCTTGAATGGGTGCCGTTCGAGCTTGGTGTAGGTGGTGGCAAATTCCTTGATCTCGATATATTGGTTCTTTACGATCCCTGCAAAGTGCTGTCGCGAGCGCGTAGCCGGCCACCAGATGTCCAGCGTGATGTCGTGCGCGTTGGGGCCCAGCCCGATATGCTGCTCCATCGGATTGCCTCCGAAGGAACTGGTCTGCCCAACCGTCCGGTAGATGGACCGCGGCGCGGCGTTTCCGTCCTGCACCGTAACATGAATCTCCGCCCCCACGCCGGAGCGATTGGTCTTGACACCCACCAGTCGCACATTGAGCCAGTCGTTTTTGTTCCCAGGATTCTCGAAGACTCGGACGTTGTGCTCGTCTGGAGGGATTGCTCCCCCGACCCTGGTCAGAATGTCCTCGTTGCCCTGGCGGGTCAGGTCGGCAAAAACAACCGCATGTCCTTTGTGCCACTCCCCTGTACCTGAGGACTGGGTGATGTCCACAAACGATTTGCCTTCCTTGTTTTTGAACAACACATAAGGAACTAAAGCCGTGAAATTTGGATTTCCCGAACCGAGATAGACATCCAGAAATCCATCGTTGGTCAAGTCGCCAAAGTTGCCGCCCATGGGCATATAAACTTTGTCCAGCCCCACCTTCTCCGTCACATCCTCGAATGTGCCGTCGTGTTTATTGCGATAGAGCTTCAGCGTCTCGCCATTGTGCGGCATCCCCACATAGGTCCTCACCGTTTCATCCATCACCGTCAGATAGCTGTCGACAAACAGGTCGGGCCAGCCGTCGTTGTCGTAGTCGAAAAACCATGTGGCAAAGCTGAACATAGGAGCCTGTACGCCAGCCTGCCTTCCGACCTCGGTGAAGGTAAGGTCGCCGTTGTTGTGATAGAGATAATTTGCCGCTTGAAGATTTGAGACATAGAAGTCCATAAATCCGTCGTGGTCATAGTCTGCCGCGGTCACGCCCTTTGAAAAGGCAGTCTGGTCGATTCCAGCAGCGTGGCCAATCTCCTCAAACGTGCCGTCTCCCTTGTTATGAAACAGTTGCGCGGGAGCATTCTCATTGGCGAGGAACAGGTCCAGATAGCCGTCGTTGTCGATGTCCGCCCACACAGCGGCCTGGGTCGCAGTCACCGTCGCTCCAAGACCACTGGCATCGGTCACGTCCGTGAAGGTTCCATCGCAGTTGTTGCGCAACAGCGACTTGCGCTGCGGATACTCCCACCCTCCGCGCGGTATAAAAATATCCATGCAGCCGTCGTTGTTGTAGTCCACCTGCACCAGGTTCAGGCCGCCCATCTGATCCTGTAATCCGGCTGCTTTGGTGCGGTCGCTGAAGGTTCCGTCTCCGTTGTTGTGGAAGTAATGCAGCGGTTCGCACACATTCATGCTGGTGACGACCACATCCAAAAGCCCGTTGTTCTCGAAGTCATCCACAACAATGCCCCCGGCTGCTCCAAAGGCATTCAGGCCCGCAGCGGACGCACGATCCACAAAGCGCCCGATGTTCTCCTTTGACTTGAAATTGCTCTCGGGAATCAGATAGGCGGCCGGCACGCCGGAGGGGTATTCGCCCAGCGTTGCGTATGCCAGGTTGAGCAGCCATCTCACCTCCAGATTGTCGGGCTTCTGCTCCAGGAACTTCAGAAAATAACTAATAGCCTGCTTCGACTCGTCTTTCTTTTCGAAGCTCGCATGAGGGTCCAGAGGCGGAAAGATATCCAGATCGCGCGAGCCGTTATAAATCCCATTCTCCATCTCCGACCAATGCAGATAGGTGGCGCCGATGCTTTCCAGCAGATTAGGCAAATACCCGGGATCTGCCGTCTCGGCAAGCTTGAGAGCTGCCTTCCAGGCCTCGATGGACTCAGGCATCTCACCGCTGAATGCATAGAGTTGCGCAAGTGCTGATTCGCCATGGATCAGCCACACCTGTTGCTCCATAGTCGTCTGCTTTCCGTTCCACGAATCGAGTGCATCCCGAATAGCCAACTTCGCTTTTTGGGGCGCTTCGGTGCGGACTTGGCAAACCTGGCGCATATCCCTGGGCCATCCTTCCGGCTTGGGGGTGTCCCGGAGCGCCGCCAAGGCTTCGGAATAGCCGCCGACCGACGCGCCTAAAGGGATCACGCCCTTCGACATCAGCGATGAAATCCGGTTCGCATTCAGATCCTCCAACGCAGGCGCGTGTTCCAGAACTTTGAGAATCGCGAAGCCGGAGGGGAGATGCACCACATCGGTGAGTTGACCGACAGTGCGGCCATTCAATGCCTCTCGCAATTCCAGGCGCAGGCCCTTCGGATCCATCTTGCCCAGGTAACCGCCATCCACCGACGTCGCGTCAGTGGATTTTTCCTTTGCCAAGACGGAGAAGTCGGCGCCCGCATTCAGTTGCTTCAGCACAGCCTCAGCGCCGTCTTGGGTAGGCATGACAATAATGCCAAGATCCAACTCGAGTGATGCACTCCCTGCCTGTGCCGCAACAGGAAAAGAACTTATAGCAACCAACAAAACCGACGCCGTAAAAGCAGCGATGTACCGTATGCAACTAAAGAGTTCTTTCTGCCAAAAATACAATGATGACCTACCTAAAAAAAGTCCCGCTTGGCAGAATCCATGCGGTCTATCACTCACAGTAGCGCAGAATTGCACGCAATGCGCCCCCCAATAGATGGACGGCAGATGTCGATAAAAAGGATGACGGCAATAGCAAGGCGGGGGTGTTTGCCAAATAGTCCTGATTAGACCATTCTTCCCTGAGCTATTGGTAACGATGTCTGTAAATCATGAATCAACACAGTTGCCGCAGCGCAGATGTGGGGTCCAATGTACTGGACCCCACTCGTTTGTTGCAGGCTCTAGTATTTCTTTGGAGTCAGGTTTATCGCACAAACTTCAGCGCGAACTGCAGAACACGCGGGGTCTGCGCCTCAGTGATTTGCCCGAAGGCGGGCGAGTTCATGTCGAAAACGGGCGGGATCAGGTTGACATGGTTGGTAACATTGAAGGCCTCTGCCCGGAACTGCACTTTTGACTTCTCACCGAGCACAAAACTCTTGTCGAGTGAAGCGTCCAGACTCCCATAAGCAGGGCCATCGACGATGTTTCGCCCCTCGTTGCCGAACTGCCCGGCGTTCGCAACTGGATCGAGCCGTTGAAATGCTGAAGGAGATACCCATTGCGACACCTTGTGCGGTGCTCCCTTATTCGGGTTACCGGCGACATTGGGCCGGTCTCCGAACATGCCGGAAACCCCAGGATGCGGTGCCTGCAACGATACGTTCGCCGAGTCGTAGACGGTAAACGGGGTGCTGGAATTCGCGGCTAATAAGGCATTGAATTGCCAGCCATCCAGGAGCGTACGGGACAAACCTGTGAAGTTGCGCGCGAACGGAGCGGCATAGGTCACGCTCCCGGCAAAACGATGGCGCGAATCGAAGAGCGAGCGTCCGTGTTCAGCGCTCAGATTCTGGTTGTTCTGGGCTATGTCAAGCTCCCCAAGAACCATCCAGGGAGCGGGACCAGACATGTGAAGGCTTGACGAGTAGTCCAGATCCTTGGAATAGGTGTATGCCAGCGTGTAGTTCAGGTCTGGCGTGCCACGCCGAGTCAGTGAGACCTGTGCCGAGTGGAAGGTAGAGTTCGCATTTCCTTCCACCAGTCCGGCCGTGCCCAACGTGCAGGTGCCGGTCGTCAGCGTGCAGCCGGAGTAGAGCCGGCGCCGCGGGGAGTTAGCAAAGGTTGCACCGGGTTGATAGATCGCAGGATTGGCTTCGACCAACCGCGGCAAGCGAGTTCCTTTCGACCCAATGTATCCGACGGACAGATTCTGCTTACCCAAGCTCTGGTCGATAGTTAGATTCCAGTCCTGCGCATAAGGCGGCAGCAGGTGGCTATCGATGGTGAAGGTGGACGCGGGAAGAGCAACCTGACCGGGGGTAAATGGGTTGCTTACGGTACCGAGCGGGTTGGCGTAGTTGATCTTTGTGTATCCGGTAAGAGTCCGGACAACCGTCTGTGGGAGCGCGGAGCTGGTGGCGCGGAAGGGCATGCCCACGCCGTTCAGCAGTTCGTCGTAGAAGATGCCATAGGCTGAACGGATCATCGTGCGGGTGTTGCCAAGCGGGTTCCATGCGAAGCCGATACGGGGCGCCCAGTCACTTTTGAAGACGGGGGCAATGGTGTCGGGTACACCGGAGTCGCCGGGAAATAGAAGGCCGTTTGGAGCGTTAGGGTAAACGGTGGATTGGTGGCCCGGCGCAAACTCCATCATGCGATTGTGGATGTCTCGGAACGGCGTCGTGATCTCGTAACGCACGCCATAGTTCAAAGTGAGCGTTGAGCTGATGCGGTACTCATCCTGTGCGTAGGAGCCCAACTCCCAGCCACGCAGGTCACGCGTGAAGTCGCCCCCGGCCTGGGTGAATATATCTGGATCGCCCAGCAGGAAGTTGGCCATCGAGTTATTGGTGAAGCCCTGAACGGTAAAGGAAAAGGTGCCCGAAGCGAAGTTCGACTGGTAGCCGTTGATCTGCGTCCGGCGGAACTGAGAGCCGAAACTGGTGACATGTTTGCCCTGTGTATGTGCCAGGTTGGCGCTGAAAGCGTAGTCGTTTTGTGTGCTGTCGCGCGGGTTGATGATCGGGTCGCCCACGTTGGAGTAGCCTTGGGTCATGATCAGCGGCGCGCCCGTGGCCGAAGCCCATGTGGAGGAGTATCCAAAGCCGAAGGCCTGAGGCGAGAAGCCAGAGTTGCGCTTATCCAGAATGACGTGGTTCCGGAAGAAGCTGACATTTGCAGTCAGCACCGTATGCGGAGAAAAGGTGTGCGTCTCAGTGAGCCCGCCCAAGTGTGTATTGGCGGAGTAGCCAACGGGAAACCCTGGAACATCGGCGCCGAGTTCCGAATACGGGCTGCGGAGGTCCGTCGTCGAATAGCTGTAGCGCGCGCTCAAAGAATCCACGTTCCGCAGTAGCCAGTCTGCTTTTGCGCCGCCCTGGTCGCTGTTGTACTGGCTCAGGTTTGTGGTTTGGGCCAGGTGAGGATTTTCCACCGTGTTGGGGGCGGGAAAGTAAGTGAGGTACTTGGCGGTGATTGGGTTGATAAGGCTGGACAGATTGTTGGTGTACGGCGCTCTCGTGGAGTTGAGAAGAATAGGCGCATCGGCCGAGAAGTCGCCACTGCGTTCCGCCACCGTCGGCACCACCAC
>PLGM01000300.1:31169-32116 GCA_003139795.1 Acidobacteriaceae bacterium
CGTCGTTGCGCAGGAACTCATACAGCGTTCCGTGGAACTGATTCGAGCCTGATCGGGTAACGATGGTGGTAATGCCCCCGCTGGTTCCACCGAACTCAGCTGGCGCGGTCGTGGTCAGAATGCGGAATTCAGCCATCGAGTCGGCAGGCGGTCGATACGCGTACCCCCCGTCCATGCGGTTTATGTTACGCATGCCGTCCACGAGAAAGGTATTGGACTCCGGACGCATGCCGTTGACTTCATAGTTTTGGCCCACCCGACGGAAGTTGTTCTGCACCATCAACCCCGAGGAGGTCGGACGTACTCCAGGCTGAAGAATTCCGAGTTGAGCGAAGCTGCGTCCGTTGAGCGGTAGATTAGCAATCTCGGTTTCGCTCACTACCGCGCCTTGCGCGATCTCATTGGTTTGCAGTCCAGCGGCCTCAGCGCTTACCTCGACGGTCTGCTGGTCAGACGCGGGAGCAAGCTGTACGGCAATCTGTGACTGGTTTCCAACGTCGAGGTGAATCCCCGAGTTGACCCAGGCTGCGAAGCCCGGAGACCGTACCTCGACCCGGTAGTCGCCGATGAACAACTCCTGAAAGGAGAACTCACCACGGCTGTCGGTTCGCTCTACGTGTTGCTGGGCTGTGCCTATCGACGTGATCACGACTTCAGCGCCCGGCACAACAGCCTTGGTTGCGTCCGTGACCACGCCTCTCAAAGAGGCGGTTGCGCTTTGACCCGCGGCATTTGGCAGAACCGCTATAGTCAACGCAAGACAAAGAAGCAGAACAATGCGTTTCATGGAATGGCCTCATTACTGGTGTAGGAACTCTTCAGGCTATTTCGTTGTACGGTATGTACGAATCAACAGATAGTTGGGGTCTAGTATCATCCTTTTGGTGGATAGATGTTGTACGACAGTTCATAACGACCTGTCAGATTGGGGAGGCGGACCTGGAACC
>PLGM01000300.1:32147-37038 GCA_003139795.1 Acidobacteriaceae bacterium
ATCTGCCATCAATATGATCGAAGCTTTGCTGCCGCGTTTCTATTGAGTCCATGGATTGCATCGTTTCGTTGTCTTTATTGCAGACATTCTTCTCGAATGATTTTTTAATCGCTGACGCTTCCCTCGTGCTTGCAACTAAAGGAGGTCTACGCTAGCCATGCCACATATTGAATTTCCTATCGGATTGCAGGGGATCCGCGGCCCTTTGTCTTTCCGCCCTGAAACAGCCAAACCGTTGAATGAACTCGCAGATGCACTGCTGCACGCGCCCAACTCTCTCACTGCAGGAGAAAGGGAGTTGATCGCGACATATGTGTCGTATTTGAATGACTGCTATTTCTGCCAGACGGTGCATGGTGCGATTGCAGCGGTCCATTTGAATGGCGACGAGGAGCTGGTCACGCGCGTCAAAGCTGATTTCGCGCACGCTGATATTTCCTCCAAGCTCAAGGCACTACTGGTGATTGCCGGCAAGGTTCAGCGTGGTGGCAAGAATGTGGCCGAAGACGATGTTGCCGCCGCCCGCTCCGAGGGAGCAACCGATATTGAAATCCACGATACCGTACTGATTGCCGCGGCATTTTGCATGTTTAATCGGTATGTCGACGGACTCGCTACCTGGCAACCGCAGGATGATGCCTTGTACCGCGAACGCGCCAAAAAGACCGCCCGTGACGGCTATGCTTTGACTAGCCGCGACTACATACCGCAACCAAAGGAGGCATGACCTTGCCGCATATTCAGCTTCCCCCTGAACTGCCCGGCATCAGTGCAGCCATGGCTTTCCGCAAGGAAACCGCACAACCGCTTCGCGAACTTGCTCATGTATTACTCCACGATTCGAACAGCCTCACTCCCGGGGAACGGGAGTTGATTGCCACATACGTTTCGTTCTTGAACGGTTGCCACTTCTGTCAGGCCAGTCATGGGGCAGCCGCAGCTTGTCATCTGGGAAGTTCCGAGATCGTCAGGCAGGTTAAAGCATCTCCCGACGAAGCGCCCATCTCCGCCAAGCTGAAAAGTCTTCTTGTCATCGCGGCGCAGGTGCAGCGTGGCGGCAAAAATGTGACCGCGGAGGATGTCGCTGCCGCGCGCGCTGTAGGCGCTACCGACCTGGAGATTCACGATACTGTCCTCATTGCCGCTGCATTCTGTATGTACAACCGCTATGTCGACGGCTTGGCAACAATTCAACCGGAAGCTGACGAAGCCTATGCCAAAATGGGACGGCACTTGGCGCATCACGGCTATATCCAGTCTTCGCAGAGTCCACGGTAAGCGGTGTCGCATTGAAATGGCGCAGGGCCTGAAGTGGAATCAGTCTATGCCGTCCCAATCAATTCCTTTTGTGGCTCCGGCTTGAGTTATAAGCCTCCAGGAGGTATTCATGAGCAGCGCCGTCAACCCGCGACGCCCGGCACGGGGAAGTTACCGCCCGCGGCCTGAGACACTTGCAAAGCTGCGTGTCTCAGGCAACCCGATCAACGGCCTGGGGGAAAGTTCCGTCCGGCGGCCTTCCCCCTTTTTCTGGCATCCGCCAGATAAGCACCCCTGGGGAGAGTTGCAAATCGTGGCCCGCGAAAGCTCGCGGCGCTGTCCCGGATCGCAGGAGGCCTTCCAGCGCGCGTATGAGTACCCGACGCTGCTTTCTGTGGCGGAAGAACGAAAGATTCGTTTAGCGGGGGAATGGACGGATGCCGTGCGAAGCTTTGCGTTGGAACACGAAGCCAACGCCGCAGGCATAGCTGCCATGGACCCTCTGTGGGTCTTCGAAGGCTACAGCATTGAAGAGCCGTGGATCATCATTCTTGCGCTGGCACACAACTATGAACGCCTGAAGGAAGTGCCATCGGATGAGACCAACGGTGTGGGTGTTTGCGATATTGGCGACCAGTATGCGCGCGGTACGCGTGCGTCCTATGCGTTGGCCAACTGGATTCGCTCCCAGGGTTATACGGCTAACCCGTACCCTGGGCCCGGGGCCAGCGCCGTTGCGCTGATACCTCCTGCAATCGCCGCCGGTATAGGAGAACTTGGCAAACATGGATCGCTCATCAGTCGCCATTTCGGCGCTGGCGTTCGACTGGCAGGTGTGACCACCGACATGCCCCTGATTTCAGGCTGCCGCGACCGTTTTGGTGCCGACGAATTTTGCACAAACTGTCAGGTGTGCACGCAGGCATGCCCGCCCGGTGCCATTAGTCCACAAAAACAACTGGTACGCGGGGTTGAGCGCTGGTACGTCAATTTTGACAAGTGCATTCCATTCTTTGCCGAGGCTGCCTCCTGCGGCATTTGCATCGCCGAATGTCCCTGGACGCGCCCCGTCGTACGTCCGAAGCTGCTGGAGACGATGACGCGGCGCCTTGGTCTGCAGCCGGTGCCTGCACCGACACAGACTGAGGAACCGGAACTAGCATGATGCAATCCACTGTCAGTCAGGCACTCGATGAGGAGTCAATCCACTACGCTGGATGGCGCGTTGCAGCAGCCGCATTTGCTGGCGTGATGGTCAGCTTTGCAGCTATTGTTCCGTATACCTTCAGCTTGTTTCTCGATCCACTGCACCAGGCTTTCGGATGGAAGCGCGAAGCGATGAGCGGCGCCTTCGCAGTTGCGGCGATGACGGTCGCGCTGGTCTCTCCGCTGATTGGCTTGTTGTTGGACCGCTTTCCCCCTCGGCGCGTCCTGCTGCCGGCGATTCTTCTCTTTGCCGCATCCCTGGCTTCGCTGAGTGGACTGGGACCGTCAATCGGCCGCCTCTTCCTAACCTACTTTCTTCTGGGGCTGGCAGCTAACGGAACGGCGCAGTTTGCATATACACGCGCTGTATTGACGTGGTTCGACCGTCGGCGCGGGCTGGCGCTTGCTGTCATCCTGACGGGCAGTGGTACGGGTTCGCTATTGATTCCTCCCTTGACCCAATGGATGATCTCCACTCACGGTTGGCGCAGTGCTTATCAGATGTTGGGAGGCATCGCGTTGTTAGGCCTGCCGCTCACGGCATGGCTGGTACGCAACCGGCCAGTGTATCCATTGCTGATGCAGGCACCGATATCCAGCGGCGGTTCTGCAATTAAGGCGGCGCTGGCTAGTAAAGCTTTTTGGATTCTCGCTGCGATTATCTTGTTAGGCGCATTCAGTGAAAACGGATTGATCACGAATATGTCGGCAATTCTCGCCGGGCATGGGGTAGCACCGGCCTTTGCCGCGCTGGCTCTCTCGGCGCGCGGTGGAGCCGGTATTGTCAGCCGGCTCGTTGTAGGTCACTTCCTTGACCGCTTTTCCGCGCAACGAATCCAGACGGCGATCCTGCTGATTTCAGCCATGGGTATCGCCTTGCTGGCATACGCATCTACGCCTACAACTGCGCTTGCAGGAGGGGCACTTCTCGGTATTGGCTTTGGTAGTGAAGCTGATGTTGCTCCATACTTGCTTGCACAATACTTCGGACGACGGCACTTTGCCTTGCTCTACGGGTTAACTTGGACTGCCTATGCAATCGGCGGCGCGACAGGTCCTCTGACTATGGGCTACCTCTACGACCATGCCGGAGGATACGACGCACGGTTCATCATCGCAATGGCCGCCGTTATCTTGGTTGCTGCGGGAATGAGCCTACTGCTAAGAGGGAAAGTCCAGCTTGGTCCGGTTTTGGTACCGGATTAGACGGGCAGGACACCGTTAGCCCGCAGTCGTTTCATGCCGGATCAGGAATGGGCAACAGGCAACGCAAGTTGGTCGATTGCCAGTCCGATAAATCGGTCATTAAACAGGCGTAGCTTGCGCTCGACAGCAACTTGTCCTGCCGACCACTGTCGCAACCCCTCGCGTATCCCAGCAACGGTGGCTTCGCAATGCTCCTTTTCGATCAACCAATCAACCGTTGCCAACAGTTCCATGCCCAGAGGCGATTCGAAGCCATCAATACGTCTGGCGGTCAGTTCCAGGACATTTCTTAAAGGCTCAGAAGTCTCTTGTTGCAAATACAGATCCAAGCGCTGGCGACGCCCTTCGTCGAACCAAATCGTGTCTGATGGACCAGCATCGCTGAGACGTTTGTCGCAATGGAGGTAAGTTCCGTCAAGGGCATTGAGCAAGTGGCGCAGTCGGTCCGAAAAGGGACCGTATTTGTCAGCTTTGAACTGGAAGTCAAGCGGATCGTTGATTCCCAGCGAATGGATAGTCCGCTCTAGAAACCATCCGAGCTTCTGTACCTCAAGGTAGGTGCACTCGATTCCGAGCACCCAATAGCGCCGGATCATCTCTGCGATGAGCGCTCTGGCAGGAGTCAGTTGTTCCACACCAGTCCGCTTGGCGACATTTTGGTACTTAACTGCTGGTTCAAAGACGAGGACCTCGACGCCTTCGAGATCGCCCAAAATACGTTCCACCTCAGGCCGTACCTCGCTCCAATCAAGACCGCCGTTGCCGGCCCCGAGTGGTGGCACGGCGATGGAACGAATCTGGTGCTCCTCGACAATCCTGCGAAGATCCCCAAGCCCCTCAATAATCCATTCCAGTTTCGAGGGATTCCGCCAGTGTTTCTTGGTAGGGAAGTTGATAATCCAATGCGGCCCGGAAAGAGCGTGGTTCTCCGTAACAAACATCTTTCCGACCGTGACTTCCTTCTGCTTGCAGGCATCCTCGTAGGCACGGAAATTTGCAGGGAATGCCTCTTTGAACATCAAAGCGATTCCCTTGCCCATCACGCCGACCGTATTTACGGTATTCACGAACGCTTCGGCGGGGGCTTCGAGCAAGTTGCCTTGGGTGAATTTCATCATCAGAAGTACCAACCCCTCTGCACAATTGATTGTAGGACGAGTTTCCGGTTTTGGAGTTCAGCTTTCACGTTCGCATCAACATCCGCGTTGCAACTGCAGATTCC
>PLGM01000075.1 GCA_003139795.1 Acidobacteriaceae bacterium
GGAGTAAATCCTCGGTCGTGAGTGTTTCGGTCGACATTTCTGAATCTCCTTTTCGAGCTGGTAACACGGCTAGGTTGGGTCGTTCGACTGCAATCCGGTTGAAGTGAGTTCAGTGCGGGTGGAACCGTAATCTACATGAAGAATGCTTCGCATCCCCAGGCGCTCTGCGAGAAACGAACATGGGTGTGTTGTCGATGACGAGGGAGGCATAGGCGGCGCTAAGCGGAAACAGGCGAGGTGAGGGACTTATCAGGGTAAGGGTGGACGTTTCGACTACATTAACCATGAATCACCCTGCCGAGCCCCATGTGCTCACTGGAAGTAAGAGATCCGCATAAAGAGGAGCAGCTCTCATAGCTTGTTGAACTGCATTCAAACGGCCGAGAGTTCGTCAACCCAATATCCTTCGCGATTGTAGTGCCCATACAAGCCCGTTTCGTAATCCCGTGTGAGCAAAGACTCGTCAGTGTATTCCGGTGCGGCCTTGATGGTCTCGCGAGTCAGTCCGATCACAACTTCCCTGGCGTCCCAACTCACGCTCTCGATCCACTTTGGTGAAATGAGAACTTTTTTCCCAGGCCACCAGTTTTTTGTCGCCACAACAAGGTAACGAATCGCCCACGTCTCGTCATCGATGATGAAGTCATCGACATGGCCGATCTCGCCGTCAGGCGCGACGAAATGGTAGCCCGTTACCTCGTCGGTGCTACGCAGATGGGGGTCCCATTCGATTGTTTCCGAGACGGGCCGGATATGTCTGGTGCGATCGAGCTTAAGATGCGCATAGCTTCCCCACATGTATGGCCCACCCCAATAGTTCGGAAGGTCATAGTATCCGTTGTAAGAGGTCTCATATTGACGTGACACTGGCTCGTCCGTGTCAATGGAGGGACTCTCCTCGATTTGCTTCCTGTTTAATAGAACAAGCACCCTCTCTTCAGCAATATTGACACCGTCCAGTGAGTAAGGTGAGATCAATACCTTTCTGCCGCTAAGCCAGGTTGCTGTATTTGCGACGAGGTAACGAATTGCCCAAAACCGGTCGTCGAAGAAGAACTCACGGGCCGACCCGATGTCCCCATCGAGGCCCTTGAGCGAATAACCTTTCAGTGACTTTGCTTTGACTAACATGACGTCTCCTTTTCCAAGGTTGACCTGACACAGCTTGGGCCCTTGCTCCCGAAGCGCCAATGCGGCCGCAACACATTGTCCCCGACAAGCCAACAGGCATCCCTTGCCGGCCCGCATCACAAGCCGTCGCCGAACTGGAGGCCACTTGTCCGACAAGTGTTTCAGGATTGAAGGCCGTGGTGCTGAGCAATTGCGTACACAGAGCAGAGCGTGGTCCCAGTTCGTATTCAGGCGGCCTTGAGCACTTGGCTCTTGGACGCTATGCAATCCAGCAAATCCTTCCAGGACTTGGCGAACGAAGCGACCCCTTCTTCGAGGAGTTGGGCAGCCACGGCCTCTGTGTCAATACCGGCCTTGGCGAATTGTGCCAATTTCTCCCCTGGGTTTGAAGGTAAAGCTTCGCCGAATTCTTCATGGGCGGTGAGGGCCTTTAGCGTGGCTTCGGGCATCGTGTTCACGGTGAAGGGCAACGCAAGGGCCTCGACGTACAAGATGTCGGACGCGTTGGGATCCTTGGTTCCGGTGCTGGCCCAAAGAAGGCGTTGCGGATGAGCGCCGGCATTCAAAATGCGCTGCGATCGGGGCGAGTCAAGCAGCGCGCGATACTTCTCATAGGCATCTTCGGCGATGGCGATGCCAAGCTTGTTGTGCAAGGCCTCCGGCGCCGTTTTTGCTACTGCCACGTCCCATCGGCTGACGAAGAGTGACGCCACAGAGCCGACATCGGGATTCAGCCCTGCTGCGATGCGTCGCTCGATGCCGCGCAGGTATGCCTCGGCAGCCGCGACATATTGCTCGCCGGAGAACAGCAGGGTTACGTTGACGGGCACCCCCGCGAAGATTGCCTCCTCAATGGCTGGAAGACCCTCGCTGGTTCCGGGGATCTTGATGAAGAGATTGGGCCTTTCCGCGCGGGCGTGGAGAGCCTTGGCCGCGGCCAGAGTGGCCGCCGTATCTCGGGCCAACAGGGGCGAGACCTCTAGCGATACCCAGCCGTCCACACCGTCTGTCCGGTCGTGAGTTGGGAGGAAGAGATCGGCGGCCTGCCGCAGATCCTCAATTGCCAATTCGAAGAAGAGCGCCTCGCCCGATTTGCCCTCTTTTATTTTCTGGCTGATGGCGCCGTCATAGTCGTGACTGTTCTTGATCGCATGATCGAAGATCGTCGGATTCGAAGTAAGACCCGTGATCGACAGCTCATGAATGTAGCGTTCAAGTGTACCGCTGGCCAGCAGACCGCGGGTAATGTTATCGAGCCAGAGGCTCTGGCCTATTTCGTGCAGTTTCTTCGTGGTTCGATTCATTTCATTTTCTCCTCAAGAACTCTTCAATGCTCAATGGGATGCATTTCCAATGCCATCACTTTCTCAACCCTGCGCTGGTGACGAATCGCGCCGCTGAAGCGGGCCTTTAGAAACGTCTCTATCAATTCCCAGGCCAAGGCGGACCCGATAACCTGTCCCCCGAGTGAGAAGAGGTTCATGTCGTCATCCTCGACGCCCTGATGAGCGGAGAAGACGTCGTGAATGAGTCCGGCGCGTACGCCGGTAACTTTGTTGGCACAGATGGATGCGCCCACGCCGCTGCCGCAGAGAGCGATTCCGCGATCAACTGTGCCAGCGGCTACGGCCCTAGCCAGCGGGATCACGTAATCCGGATAATCGTCTCCGGGGTTCGGTTGCACCGCGCCGAAGTCTACGACCTCATGGGCAGCGCCGCGCAGCAAATTCGCGATCTGCTCTTTCAGAGCGAAGCCTCCATGGTCCGATGCAATTCCTACACGCATGATGCTTTCTCCTTAAGCTGGACGAGCACAGCGTCAGCTTGTTTGCAGACATTCTCCACTGCAAAACGGTAGTTCTGTATCACGACTGGCCCGGCATTCGAGACTCATAGTTGCGTCGTGAGTCAGGTTCACTACATCTTGAGGCCAATATCCCCGATGCATTCCGGATGCTTGCATTGGCAGGTGAGCTCGGGTGTCTTCTTCGCGTCCTCACATGTATCGCTGCAGTGATTCTTTCCGGGCGCAACCGTACATTTGCAAGCCGGGTGTTCGCATTTTTTTGTCGTGGTCATAAAGGCTCCTTTTGCTTGAACATACCTTCTCTCGTCTGAAGGCTCTGTTGTGCGAGGAATAGACTCCTCGGTCGAAACTGCGTGGGCACTTCGCTCTGCAACGTATTTGCGTACGCAGACACGTTTAGAATTCCACGAGATGCCGCGCCTATCTGTTCAGTTTTAGTCACTATCGCCGTATGCTTATGAGTCGAATTGAAGAGTTTGGTCTACTCTCGCCGGGTTTCCATGCTGAACGATTACCGATGGCGCCTCCCAGCTTTGCGCCGAGAAATAGGCTCGGGCCGAAGATTCCCCCTGCATTACCAGACGCATGGCCGGTGGTTTGGCCGTTCGGCCTTTCTTGAGCAAAACAGCACAGCGTCAGCATCCGCGAAAGTCAATACTTTTTGCAAGTGCCAGTTCGGGATGCCTTGACGACATGCTGCGTGTAATGCGCCCATTTTTTGGAAATTCAATTACCTTCAATAAGCCTTCATCTTCAAAGCCTGTTCAACGATCTTTCAAGCCTCCCTTGGACTGTCGCCCGGTGGAGGGAGCAAAAACAG
>PLGM01000032.1 GCA_003139795.1 Acidobacteriaceae bacterium
GAGAACGCCAGCGGCGCTGTCGGGCTGGTTAGAAACCTACTCGCAGAAGCTTGACACGACGATATGCCTGGCTATGGCCCATCGCTAAGCCGGTCGACTTTGCACGGCATCGTCAAATTCAGCATCGGAGATCGTCCGGGGTGAAGCATGCGCTTTAAGGTGATCAGTTGCCAGGTTCTCACCTGGGAGATGAACCACGTCCTTTCCCGCTCCCCTCACTCGATTGTGACGGAGATACTGCCGATGGGCCTGCACGACCTGGGCGCGGCGATGCGCCCGCGTCTGCAGGAGCGGATCGATGCCGCCGACGAAGAAGGGTATGACGCTATCCTCCTGGGATACGCGCTCTGCGGCAGAGGGACTGAGGGCCTGCGCGCGGGAAAGACGCAGCTTGTCCTCCCCCGCGCGCATGATTGCATCGGCCTGTTGATGGGCAGCCGCCTTCGCTATCAGGATTATTTCGACACTCATCCCGGTGTATATTTTCGTTCTCCAGGCTGGATAGACTTTCAGATCCAGGGCCAGACTCTGGAGCCGGCTAATTCCGCCGCAAATTACACCATCGGGGAGCGGCAAACTCGCGAAGAACTCATTGCCCGGTATGGCGAGGACAACGGGAACTATCTCTTTGAGCAATTCAATGCGTTTCGGCGCCGCTATTCCGGGCTGACCTATATCTCCACCGGCGTTGCATCCGAGGATAACTTCCGCAGTCTTGCTCGCGCCGAAGCAGAGAAGGAGGGATGGATCTTTGAAGAAATCGAGGGTTCGCTCACGCTGCTCGAACGCCTTGTCAATGGAAAGTGGGATGCGGCGGACTTTCTGGTTGTACCTCCAGGCGCGACCGTGCAAGGCGCCCTGGGCGAATCCATTGTGGAAGCCATATGAGCGTCGAGAGAGTGCGTATCCAACTGGAGCCATTGTCGGTAGACGTGGAGATGGCGCGCGGCGGTTCGCTCGCATCTGCGCTGCCACAGTTCGGCGTCGAGTTCCCATGCGGAGGAACAGGCCTCTGTGGCGGATGCGGCGTCCGCGTATTGGCGGGATCGCTCCCGGTCACCGGCCCGGATCTCTCCTTCTTCACGGCAGAAGAGCTTGCCGATGGATGGCGGCTCGCCTGCCAGGCGCGCGCGGAGATGCCGCTGGTGCTGGAGTGCGGCCAATGGCATATGGATGTCCTCACGGATAACTCCGGCCTGTCGAGCGGCGGTAAGTCCGGCCTGGGGATTGCCATCGATCTGGGCACGACCACCATCGCCGCGCAGATGGTCGACATGGCTACGGGCAGCGTTCTGGGGGTGGAAACCAATCTCAATCCCCAGGCCTCTTTCGGGTCGGATGTGATGAGCAGGATTTGGGCGGCCTTGTGCGGAGCCGATCTGACCACGGTCGTGCGCGTTGCCTTGCGACAGATGATCGCGAAGCTTGCCGGCGGCCGCGAACAGGAGATTGTCGAGGTGGTCCTGGTCGGCAACACGGTGATGCATCACCTGTTTGCCGGGCTTGATGTTGAGCCGCTTTCGCACGTGCCGTTCGCGTCGCCTCATCTGGGCGTGCAGAGGTTCCGGGCGCAGGACCTTGGCTGGGAGCTGCATTCGGCCTGCCGCATTCGCTTTGAGCGTTGTCTTGGTGGCTTTGTGGGGTCGGACATTCTCGCCGGAATACTCGCCGTTGGGATCTCTCGCGCGGAGGACCTGCTTGCATTGGTTGACCTTGGCACCAATGGCGAAATTGCGATCGGTAACCGTCGCGGAATTGTCTGTGCCTCCACGGCGGCGGGACCGGCCTTTGAAGCCGGCTCCATCCGCATGGGAATGCGGGCCGCCACGGGCGCCATCTCGCACGTGTCGCTCGACCAGGACGTGATGCGCGCCACAATGATCGGAGACGTGGAGGCTCGCGGTATCTGCGGCAGCGGCCTCGTGGATGCGGTTGCAGTGGGGCTTCAAACCGGTGCGGTTCTGCCTTCCGGTCGCATTGCCAATGGCACCCGGCTTTTCCCGGTAAGTGACCCGGTCATTCTCTTCCAGGCCGATATCCGCGAACTGCAATTGGCCAAGGCCGCCATCGCCTCTGGATTCAGGCTGCTGCTGAAGCGCCTGGACGTGAGCGCCGACCGTCTGCAAAGCATCTATCTTGCCGGCGCATTTGGCAACTATGTGCAGGCTGAAAGTGCTATCAGGATAGGACTCATCGAGGCGCCCATCGAGCGCATCCACGCCAGGGGTAACACAGCTCTGCGCGGCGCCAAGATGCTGCTTTTATCTGCGGGAGAACCTATTCTGCCTCCTATCGAGCATGTAAGTCTTGCCGCCGACCCCGGCTTTCAGGATGAATTCATGAACTGCATCGCCTTTCCAGAGGCAGCGGAGAAGAATATCTCGTCATAGCAGGATTCGGGATGGAGCTTTTGATAGCTAAGTGATAACCCAGCACACGCTGCAGGCATACCTTCCTCTTCCGGAGCGGCATTGCTTGCTGGACTCTGTGTCTCCTATGGCGGAAGAAAGCCAGGAGCAGGTGAAGCGCCAATTCTCGGGGCTCCCTCACTTCCTTCCATTGAATTCGTGCACCGCATCGATCATCGCGACGATGTTTTCGACCGGCGTTGCCGCCTGAACATTATGAATGCTGTTAAACACGAATCCCCCGCCTGGGGCGAAGATCTCGCAGCGGCGCAAAACCTGCTCCCGGACTTCAGCCGCTGTTCCGAAGGGTAGAACCCTCTGCGTGTCCACTCCTCCACCCCAGAAAACGAGCTGGTCCCCAAAGTTCGCTTTCAGCTGTTCAGGCTCCATTCCAGTAGCGGAGCACTGTACCGGATTGAGTATGTCGAATCCAGCCTCGATAAAGGATGGCAGAAACTTTGAAACTGCCCCGCAGGAATGCTTGAAGGTCTTCCAGGGCGTGTGGGAGTGAATCCAGTCATTGACCTGTTTGTAGTATGGAAAGTACAGGTCGCGGAAAGTCTTCACGGAACAGAATGCGGAAGTCTGTGTCCCGAAATCCGTGCCGCAGACGAACACCGCATGAACGCTGTCGCCGACTGCCGCGTAGATGCGCCCAAGATTCTCGATGGCAATCTCGCACTGGCGCTCAAAGACTCGGTGAATGTAGTCTTGACGGCTGCTGGTGGACACGTACCATTCCGCGATGTCGCGTATCCCCCTGGGATGCTTCAGGGATGGCGCTGGAACCAGCGCGATATCGCCGAATGCGGTTCCGCCAAAGCTGGCAATCACACCCCTGCCCGTCGTCCAGGCCTCTTGCGTCGCGCGCACAAGGTGGTCGAGATCCTCTTGCACGACGGGACCGAACTCCTCCATGTTATCTTCCGGATTCAGCTTCTCTTCGTCGAACGGATCCTGGCGGACAATGCTATCGAAGAAGTAGCCCCCACGCGGCATGCGCCCGCTCGCCGGGACCGTCAGGTCGCCCTCAGGGTAGATCAGAGTGTCGCCATTGGCATCGACCGTGGTGTTGAAGTCCCCCGGAACGAGCACCTCCTGCCCGTTAAACTGCCAGCGCTTCCATTCCTCTGCCGGAAAGCCGAACATCGTGTTTCGCGGGAAGACGCCGGTCACATCAAGCCCCATCGCGTCCTGCAGGTCTTCGTCCACCAGCCCAAGCATCTGGAACGGCTCGTGAATGCGCACGGGGCGCTGCTCAAGCCCGTAATAATCTCGCAAGGCCGCCACGCAACTGGCATGGATACCGGTGACCGCGGTTCCGCCAAAGTCGATAGGAATGCGGTCCGGCTGCTTGTGATTCAACGTGGCGGCAAGCCGCTCGCGCCTTGCCGTCTTCTCAGTTAAGGTGGCCATCTCTTCCCCCTTGCCGTCAGGCAGCTCCTGTTGCCACTCCGATGATCCATGCGATTATACTGCCTGCCCTCCATGAATTCATCCATTGACCGGAGTAACTTCGAGAACATCGACAGGTTCCGAATCCGGAAACTTGATCGGTATGCCGCGGACCCAATCGGGGTTTCCGAAGACGCCGAGATCTTTACCGGTAATGATAGAGCGCAACCTGTACTTTCCCGCCGGCATCAAGGGTAATTGCACTGTAGCAACTGGTTCCTGCGACTTGTTACGGAAGACCGCAATCACGCCGTTGCCGCTGCGCGCCAGGCGCGCGAAGCCATCCCAGGCAGCCGGCGAAGGTTGGAGCCAACGACCGAGCGGGAAGAAGCTTTCGCTGATCTTCGTGTTGCTTCTCAGCTTCTTGAACCAACCTGTTTTTTCTCGGTACCACTGGCGATCGGCCGCACTCAGTTTGCGCAGGTCGCCGAGCAGCAGGGGTGCCGAGCCGATCGCTGTCGCAAAACTTTCCTGAATCGACGGCAGTTCTGCGTGGATATTGCCGATCAGCATGCTCTCGACAGGCATGGAGGCCGCGCGCTGGTAAAGCAGTTGGCGGGCTTGCAGGGGCCCGGCAGAATCCGGCTGCGTGTCGTCCACGTTGCTCATCCAGTCAAGGTCGCCGGCCGCAAGCAGGCCGGCGTCGATGACGTGCTTCTGGCCCCAGAGTTCGAAGGTCAGGTCGAGAAGCACCTCCGGATGCTTTTGATAGATCCTGCCGGTCATATACGAGATGCCTTCGTAAATCATGTTCAGCGATTCGGCCCAGTTTCCATGGTAGTGGCCTTTGGCCCAGCAGCCTGGCGCTTCGCCGTAGGCATTGAAGATAGTCGTCAGGTCCAGCTTCACATAGGCGAGGTGAAAACGTTCGATGGCGTCGATGATGCGGTCGGCGGCGGCATCGCGAAATGCGGACGCCATGCAAATAACCACCTTTGCGCCCGCCGCTGTAGATGTGGTCTTGGGCTTGCCTTGTTGGTCGGTTGAGGCCCATTCGGGATGGTCACGATAGGTCGCGGTCGATGTCCCGATTGCCGCGACCGGAATCCACAGACCCAGGCGCATGCCCCTTGCCTCGACGGCATCCTGAATGGATTTCAAGCCGCCTGGAAACGAAGTCAGGTTCACGCCGTTGTCACCGTATTCCTGCTGCCACCCATCGTCGATGGTGAAGATATCGATTCCCATGGCGCCCGCGGCATCAATCAATTCAAGGGCCGTATTGCGATTGATTCCTCGCTCGAAGGGCTCCCATGTGTTGTAGATCCACGGGGGACCGTGCGCGTCGACCCGTCGCATCAGGACCTTTGCCGTGTAGGACGGCAGCAGCCAATGCGGATCGTGAAAGCCGTCGTCCTTGCGAAAAGTCACCAGCGATGCGCTGGCCGTGATGAATTCCTCGCCACTCGCGAGAGTCCGTTCGAAGGGCATCAGATCGGTGTCGTAGAGCACACCGATGCGCACGCGCCGCGGATCGTCCCAACCGCCGATCTCGGTGCGCTTCATATATCCGGGAACCTCGCTGAGGATGGCAATGCCGGCGCCGGTGCGGCCATTCGCTACCAGCAGCCCCGCATCCTCCGAGCGCCCCGTGTAGAAGATCTCGCGGGGAATCGTCCCGTACTGTGTAAGCAGAGTCGTTTCATTCTCCGGTCCAACCGAAACTCCGATGGATTCGATGTTGAGATGGGAAAGACGGAGCGGGGCAGTGCCGGTATTCCGCAGTAGCAGATGTTTGCGGATGGCCGGATGAGAGTTATAGACGCTGTAAACCACGGACACTTCAAGAGCGAGGTTCTTATGGCGCAGGCGGATGGCGAGTGACTTTCCGTTTTGAAGAGCGGCCTCGCTGGCGCTCAACAGGTCGAAGTCCGAACTGGTTCCCGCACAGAATTGGCCATTGCACAGGAAAGAGAACTCCTGGGCCATGTCCATGCGAAACTCTCCCGGCAGGATGAAGTCTACATGCGTCGACAGGTCGGAGAATCGCTCCGTGGACAGTCCTGTTTTGGGCTGGAAGGTCACAGTCCTCGCGACCAGGTCATTGCCAATGGTCCAGGTTTCGCCTGCCCCGTCGACGCCGGGATTGTCCCGCAAGTCCGATGTCTCGCCGAATGCCCAGGGCCTGCAGACACAGCTCGTGGCCATCAGCAATCCGTTCCGGATCAGTCTTCTTCTACTCACCAAAGTCTTCTCTGCGTTTCTCATCGTCATTCCCTAACCTTTCCCACTTCTTCCGCTGACGCATTGTCAAAACTCAATTCTACGAACAATGCCTGTGGACTCAACAAAACTTTCAGGGTTCGAATAAGCNNATAAGCACTTGCACCTCGCCCTGCCGGGCGACCTATGGCAGCGGCTCGGCCTGCCGGAGTCGCTCAGGCCGGAGAGAGTGTGCATGGAACAACCCTTATCGACGCTGCCGGGGGTATACTGGCGCGGAGCCGGAAAAGCAAAGGTAAATCCCTGGCCAAAATGGTTTCGGGGCTGTCCGGCGCAGCAGGCCACAGCTTCCCAATGCTGGATGCCCGTACCCTGATTCAATGGAGTCTTGCATGAATCATCCGCTCAAACTGAATAGACCCCCGGTCAAGGGAGGATGTAGAGCCACCGGGCCCCTGGCGCTCATAGGGGTGCTCGCATGAGCCGCCTGCGCGAGTGGTTGGCCGACGGTCTGCTCATCACCGATGGCGCCTGGGGAACGGAGCTGCAAGCACGCGGGCTGCCCCCCGGCACGATACCCGATACCTGGAATCTGACCCACCCCGAGCGCGTGCAAGCGGTGGCGCGCGCCTATGCGGATGCGGGCAGCCAGGTCATCCTCACCAACACCTTTCGAGCCAATGCCGTCGCCATGAAGGGCGTCCCTGAGGCCGATATTGACGCGATCAATCGCGCCGGTGTAGCAGTCTCGCGTGGGGCTGCGGGGCAGGCGCTGGTGTTTGCCTCGATCGGTCCGACGGGCAAGATGCTGCTGTCGGGCGAAATCGACAGCGAGCAGGTTTCCGCGGCCTTTGTCGCGCAGTCTCGATCGCTCGCTGAAGCGGGCGCGGACGCACTGCTGGTGGAGACGATGAGCGACATCGAGGAGGCACGCCTTGCAGTGAAGGCGGCAAAGAGCACGGGGCTGCCAGCCATCGTCTCCTTCGCATTCGACTCCGGCAAGAACAAGGACCGTACCATGATGGGCGCGACGCCCGAGGCCGTGGCCGCTGCGATGGCGGAAGCAGGGGCGGACGCGGTGGGCGCCAACTGCGGCGTTGGAGTGGAGCAGGCTGTGCCCATCTGCCGGCGGCTGCGCGCGGCCTGCGATCTTCCCATCTGGATCAAGCCGAATGCAGGCCTGCCCACTATAGAGGGGTCGGCTATTCGCTATCGCACCTCGGCGGAGTTCTTCGCTTCGCACTACGCGGCCCTGCGCGAGGCAGGCGCCGCATTTCTGGGCGGCTGTTGCGGTTCCACGCCGGACTTCATCCGCGCTCTGGTCAGCGCCCGACGCGCCGCATCGTGAACCGCGGCGAGGGCCTTTGGGCTCATGATCCCAGGATCCGCGCCGAATCCGAAGATCCTCCCGGCGGACAAGAAATCGCTTGTGCGCGGGCCCGACGGTTTTGGGCGAAAGAGCCAGGGGCAGATGCGGTGGAAGGTGCGGGAGAAGGAGCCGTTCCACAACCGGGGCGAGAAATGCTAGCGTAGAGCGGATATGAGTTCTCCTACTGCCGATTCGATGGGCGAAGTGGGGCTGCCGGAACCGGTTGGCGCGCTGGCGGCCAGAAGCTGGGACACGATCGTGGTTGGCGCGGGCCACAATGGACTGGTTTGCGCGGCTTACCTGGCGCGGGCTGGGCAGAGGGTGCTGGTGATCGAGAGCCGCGCGCGAGTGGGGGGCGCATGCACGATCGAAGAACCCTTTCCGGGGGTAAAGATGTCTCCCTGCGCCTACCTGGCGGGGCTGCTGCATCCTCTGGTGGTGGAAGAGCTGGAGCTGGCGAGGCGTGGCTACGCGTGGACTCCGGCGGTGAATGGGCTGTTTGTGCCGTTTCTGGATGGGACGAGCATTCAGCTTTGGGACGATGACGAACGGTGCGCGGCGGAGGTGCGGGCGCTGGCTCCTGGAGACGTGGAGGGCTGGCGCGCGATGAGCGATGTGATCCGGCGGCTGCGGGATGCGCTTCGTCCGGCGGCTCAAGCGAACGCGCACGGACAAGAGGCCTGGGCGCGCGATGTTTGGATTGGAGAAGCGCCGGCGCGGGAGCAGTTGGAGGATCGGCTGGCGGGCGATGCGGAGGCTAGTTCGGTGTTGTTCGACTGGTCGATGGCCGAGTTTGTGGAGAAATACGTTGAGGACGAGCGGCTGCAGATTGCGTTGCTGGGCCAGGGCGTGATTGGAACAAACGCCAGCCCGTTTGACGCGGGCACCGCTTCGATTCGCTTCCATCATGCGTCGGGGCGGCTGGGCGGCATGGCCGGCATGTGGGGCTATGTGCGCGGCGGCATGGGGATGGTTTCGTTCTACTTTTGCGATGCGGCGCGCGAGGCCGGGGCGACGGTGATTGCGGGCGTAGCGGTCGAGGAGATTTTGCCCGGCGAAGGCGTGCGGATGCAAGGTGGAGAGCGGATCGCCGCGCGGACCATCGTGTCGAATGCCGACCCGCGGCAGACGCTGCGGCTGCTGGGCGCAAAGGCCGATGGAGCGTGGCGAAGACAAGTGGAACGGGTGCCGATGGAGGGCTGCACCGTGAAGCTCAACGTGCATCTGCGCGAGCTGCCCAACTTTCGGGCGCGGCCCGGCACGGATGAGCCCCACCACTACGGGCAGATCAATGCTCCGCTGACGAAAGAGGAGTGGAAGGCGGGCTTTGCCGCGGCGCGGGAGGGTGAGTTACCCGAGCACTTATGGTGTGAGCTTTACTTCCAGAGCGTGCATGACCGCACGGTGGTTCCGGCAGGCGAACACACCATGAGCGTGTTTGCGCAGTATGTGCCTTACAAGTTTGCGCAGGGAAACTGGGATGAACGCCGCGAGGAGGTGCGCAAGCTGGCGCTCGACTCGCTGGGGCGATTTTGTTCCAACATCGGCGGCGCGGTGATCGATGCCCAGGTGCTGGGCCCTCCCGATATTGAGCGGAAGGTCGGCCTGACGGGCGGGCATATCTTCCAGGGCGAGTGCCTGCCGCCGTATATGTGGGCCAACCGGCTGACGGCGCGCACGCCCATGCCCGGCGTGTATCTGTGCGGCGCCTGCACCCACCCCGGAGGCAGCGTGGTCGGCATCAACGGCCGCAATGCGGCCATGGCCGTGCTGGCCGACGCAAAGAAGATTTAGCTTCGTTGGCGCGCGCGGCTTTGATATGCTGCGCCGTACATGCCTTCTTCTCCCGCACTCAAGCGAGGTATCCGGTTCCGCGATCTGGCGCTGTTCTACGTGGTCGTTGCTCTCAGCATGCGCTGGACCGCGACCGCCGCAGCCGCCGGTCCCAGCATCCTGATCGTCTGGGTCGCCGCGCTCACCTGCTTCTTCGTTCCTCTGGCCGCCAGCGTCATGGAACTGTCTTCGCTGTCACTACAGGCATAAATTGG
>PLGM01000216.1 GCA_003139795.1 Acidobacteriaceae bacterium
AAGTGAACAGTATTAGGGCTAACTCGCTAACTCGCTAACTTGCTAATGCCGCGTCAGCGGCGCTAACTTGCTAACCTGCTGACTTGCTCAAAAGCTTACTTCCCAGCCCCCGCCGGCTGCGCCTGCTCTTTCTCCTGCGCCGGCACCGCGACAATCACCTCGTTGGCCTTGGCGTAGTGAAGCTTTTCCCTCGCCACAATCTCGATCGCGTCCGGGTCGGACTTCAGCCGCTCGATGCGCTCCCGTAACCGCGCATTCTCCTGCTCCAGGTCTTTGATCTCCCGCCGCAACTGCTGGTCTTCGGCGCGCTTCTGCTGCCACACTTGCAGCCCGTGTTTACCGTTGATCACGTGCCAGGTCAGCAACAGCGCCAGCCCCACCGCCACCACCGTGCCCGCCGGACGCCACACCCGCAGCGTCCAGTCCAGCGCCCGTCTGGGCATCGGACCGGCAATTGCCTCCCCCGCTCCCTTTTCGCCTTGCACCTTCTCGTCCGCCATCCCGCCTCTACACGCCCTAAGACAGCACAAACTTCTCCGCCGCCGCCTTCAGCGCCTCCATGTCCTGCTCGCTGCGCGCTTCCGTATAAGCCCGCACCACCGGCTCGGTCCCCGAAAGCCGGTAGCACACCCACGAACCATCCTCCAGAATCAGCTTCAGCCCGTCGGTCCGCACCACCTTGCTCACCTTGCGCCCGCCCAGCTCAGTGGGATCGGCCTTCATCTTCTCAGTGAACGCGGCCTTCACCTCCGGGGTCAAGCGAAAGTTCTCCCGCACCGGATAGAAGGAACCAACCTTGGCAAACAGCTCCTTCAGTTGGGTGCCCAGGCTCTTGCCCCGCGTGGCCACCATCTCTGCCACCAGCAGCCCGGCAATCACCCCATCCTTCTCCGGAACGTGCCCGCGGATGGTCAGCCCCGCCGACTCCTCGCCGCCGATCGCGATCTTGTCCTCGATAATCAGCTCGCCAATGTACTTGAAACCCACCGGCGTCTCAAACAGCGGAACCTTGTGGTACTCGGCCACTGCGTTGATCAGGTTCGTGGTCGCCACGCTTTTGGCCACGCCGTTCTTCCAGCCCCGCGTCTCCACCAGGTAGTCGAACAGCAGCGCAATGACGTAGTTCGGCTGCAGGAAAGTCCCGTCCCCGTCCACAATCCCGAACCGGTCCGCATCCCCATCCGTCGCAATGCCGATCACCGCGCCAATCTCCCGCATCTTCGCCTTGGCGTCGCCCAGCAGCTCGTCGGACGGCTCCGGCGCATGGCCCCCGAACAGCACGTCGCGGTAGTCGTGAACCGTCTCCACAGCCACGCCGGCCTCGCGCAACAGATCGGAGCTGTAACCCCGCCCCGCGCCCCAGAACGGATCGTAGACCACCTTGATCCCCGACTTGGCGATGGCCTTCAGATCCACCAGCTCTTCCAGCCGCTTCAGAAACGCCGGCTTCACGTCCGCCGTCTCAAACCCGCCGGCCGGAGCGTTCGCGCTGATAATGCTCCCGCCGTCGCCAAGCAAATCGATCGCCGCCTCAATCTGCTTGGTCACCTCGGGCAGCGCCGGCGCCCCATCGTGCGTGGAGAACTTGATCCCGTTGTATTCCGGCGGATTGTGTGAGGCGGTAACGTTGATCGCCCCTGAGGTCTTCAGCGTGCGCACGGCATAGGCGATAGCCGGTGTCGGCGCGGCCTCTGGAATCACGATCGGCGTGACGCCGGCCCCGGCCAGCACCCTGGATGCGACGTCCACAAAGCTCTCGCCCAGAAACCGCGGATCGCGCCCCACCAGAACCCGGTGCGGCTCCGGTTGCGTCTTCACATAGGCGGCAATCCCCGCCACTGCCAGCCGGATGTTGGCCACCGTAAACTCGTCCGCCACAATCGCCCTCCATCCGGAGGTGCCGAACTTGATCCCAGACTCAAATACAATTTTCATCTCGCTTCTCCACCTCGACCGGGCTCGCCCAGCCGCAATGTCCATACTGCCCTACTCCGCCCCGCTCGGCAAGCCGCCGCAGCGCCGGAACCGTGAGGCGGAAGAAAAAGCGCTCCGTGGCGGCGGTTTCGGAATAAATTGGTTTTAGGAACCGTTCTTACCGTGGAAGCGTCCCATGCCCGACTCGACCCCGCCAGCCCGCCTCGTCCTCACCACCGCCGCCAACCCTGAGGAGGCCAGCCGCTTGGCCCGCACTCTGGTCGAAGAGCGCCTCGCCGCCTGCGCCACATTGATCCCCGACGTCCAGTCCATCTACCACTGGCAAGGCCAGGTCGAATCCTCCACTGAAACCCTGCTGCTGCTCAAGACCGGCCCCGATCAACTGCCCGCCCTCGAAGACCGCCTCCACGAACTGCACAGCTACCAGACCCCGGAATTCCTGGTCCTGCGCGTCGAAGCCGGCAGTCACCCCTACCTCGAATGGCTGCAATCGTCCCTTCGCCGCGTCTGAAGCCCGCCAGCCTGAGGCCCTCTGGTATTCTGGCCTACAGCGGTTCTCGAATTGCCGCAAACCGGGCAAAACATCAGCACGGCCACACAATCTGGATAACCGCTCCTTTATTTGCCATGCGCTGGTTGATGATCGGACTTCTCGTCTCGCTTGGGGCCCTGCTGTTCGCAGCCGGGGCCGTGGCGCGTCACATATGGCTCCAGCGCGCCAGCCTGCGCAGCAATCCCGACGCCGGCCCCGGCCCAGTCCCTCGCCCGGCACCCAACGCGGCTTTTGACCCCGTCGAGGAACCCGACCAGGAACTTGAACCCTGAAGGAACTCCCGTGAGCAAAGAACTCTCCGCACAGTTGATCCCGGCAGCCGTCCCTATCGCCCGCCGCTCCGCCTGGCTGCGTTCAACCGGCATCGTGCTCGCCGGCAGCGCCCTGGTCGCCCTCTGCGCCCATGTTGCCTTGCCCCTCTACTTCACTCCCGTGCCGCTTTCCCTGGCCACCTTCGCCGTCCTGCTCCTCGGCCTCCTGCTCCCCCCGCGTCTGGCCGCGGCCACCCTCTGCGCCTACCTGGCCGAAGGCGCCCTGGGATTGCCCGTCTTTGCCCCCACCCCGCTTGCGCCGGGCGGCTTGGCCCATTTCCTCGGGCCCGCCGGCGGCTACCTGCTTGCTTATCCGCTGGCTGCTGCCCTCATCGCGTTTCTCTGGCGCCGCACACGGCGCGGATTTGCCGCAGCCCTGATCGGCGCCGCCGCCGGCAGCCTCGCCATTCTCACTTTCGGCGCTCTTTGGCTGGCCGTCCTCACCCATGCTTCGGCGCAGTCGGTGCTCACCCTTGCAGTGCTGCCCTTCCTGCCCGGCGACGCCCTCAAAATCGCCGCTGCCGCCGCACTTGCCGCCGGCTTCGAACGCCTGCGCCACCGCACCGCCTGACCGCATCCAAGATTCGCTGCTGTCTTTCCCTGAAAGGATCGTTGCCTACCGTGAGTACCCAGAAATCCGGAACTCCTTCTCCCGCCGCCCGGCTCGATATCTCCATCGCCCATAGTCCCGACTCCGATGACGCCTTCATGTTCTATGGCCTGGCCACCAACAAGATCCGCGTCCCCGGCTATCGCTTTTCCCACACCCTCTCCGACATCGAGACCCTCAACCGCCGCGCCCAGCAGGATGCCTTCTACGACGTCACCGCCATCAGCTTCCACGCCTACCCCTACCTCCAGAACAACTACACCCTCATGGGCTGCGGCGGAAGCGTCGGCGAGGGCTACGGCCCCATGGTCGTCTCCAGCAAGCCCCTGGCTCCCGGGGACCTGGGCCGCATCAAAATCGCCGTCCCCGGAACCCTCACCACCGCCTATCTGGCCCTCAAAATCTTCAATCCCGCCCTCCAAACCGTCACCGTCCCCTTCGATCGCATCATCCCCGAGATCCTCGCCGGAAACTTCGACGCCGGACTCATCATCCACGAAGGCCAGCTCACTTACTCCTCCAGCGGCCTCTACAAGGTTCTCGATCTCGGCGTCTGGTGGCGCGAATTCACCGGCCTGGTCCTGCCCCTGGGCGGCAACGCCATCCGCCGCTCCCTCGGAGCCGATTCCCTCCGCATCATCACCAAAGCCGTCCGCGACAGCATCCAGTACGCCCTCGATCACCGCGAACAGGCCCTCGAATACGCCATGCAGTTCGCCCGCGACCTCGACTCCCGCCTCGCCAACCGATTCGTCAGCATGTATGTCAATGACCGTACCCTCGACTACGGCCCCGACGGTCGCCAGGCCATCCGCAAACTCCTCGATCTGGGCCACGAGCGCGGCATCATCCCCATCGCCCCACAGGTCGATTTCGTCGACTGAACCCTTTTCACTGTTACTGGAGCCTGGGCGATTTCACCCTCCCTGGAATCTGGGTGCCCCATCCTTCCCGCGTTCTTTGCGGGAAGGGTGGGACGCGATCCGGCCTCCAACAACGGCTGGTCATCGCCAGTCGCGTTACCTCCGGAATCCACATTCCCTCTCACAGTCATTCAAAACACCTGAGAATCTCCCGCCGTTTCCTAAATATTTTCTAACCTCCGCCGATACATCCAGCAGTGAGGTTTATCCCCGTGCCCTTCTATACCAACGCAACCTTCCTGCTCGCGTCCCCCGACCCGGCTCTGCTGGCCGCCCTGGAACCCTTGCTCCTCGCCTCCGGCGCCCGCGTCGAAATCGTCCTCACGGCCGAGGCCGCCCTCACCTCCATCACCGGCCATCCCCCCGCTCTCGTCCTGCTCGACACTAACCTGCCCGGCATGGACCCCCGCATGACCATCGGCCAACTGCTCAACACCCTCCGCGGCGAGGACACCACCAGCCGTCTCCCCATTCTCCTGATTTCGGACACTGTCAACCAGGAAGCGATCAACCGCCTCGCCGAGGGTGTCATCGACGACCTCATCCCCCGCTCCGTCGAACTCCCCTACTGGCGCCTCCGCATCGAGATGGTCCTTCGCTCCCTCCACAAGGCACGCGAACTGGACGCCCTCCGCGAAGCCGTCCGCCTCAACGCCCAGATGGATCACCTGACCGGCGTCTACAACCGGGAGACTTTGCTCGCCATGCTGTTTCGCGAAACCGACCGTGTTCAGCGGATGAAAAGCTCGCTGTGCTTGATCCTGTTCGACATCGACGACTTTGGCCATTGGAACTCGCGCCTCGGCAACGACGCCTGCGACGAACTGCTCTGCCAGGTCGTGGCCCGCACCATCCACCTCCTGCGCAGCTATGACCTGCTCGGCCGTCCCGGCAAGGACGAGTTCCTGGTAGCCCTTCCCGGTTGCGGCACCGAAAACGCCGTCCTGCTGGCCGAGCGGCTCCGCGTCGATGTCTTTTGCTCGCCCTTCCGTGTAGCCGGCGATTCCATCCGCCTCTCCGCCTGTTTTGGCATCGCCTCCAGCCATGGCCGCTCTCCGGTGGTCGTCCTGCGCGAGGCCGAACAGGCCCTGCAATGGGCCAGAACCGCCGGTCCCGAGTCCATCCAGTGCTTCGACGGCTCCGTCAACCCCTGCGCCGCCCCAGTCACCTTTCTCTCCCCGTCCTCCGGTGACGAACTCCTCGCCTGGTAGCGCGAAAGCGGGGGCGTCCGCATAAGAACGGGTGCCCCAAAGCCTGCCCTGACCTTGCCGAGAGCCTGCCCTGAGCTTGTCGAAGGGGGTCTCATCCGCCGCGGCGGAGAGACCTCAGATTCCTTTACGCTCAGCCCCTGCGCGCTCCCGCTCTAACTTCGCCCTCTTCCCCAACCAGCCCCAGAAACTCCTGAAACACATCGTTCGAAATCAGCCGTCCCCGCGCGGTCACCCGAACCGTCTCCCCGTCCGAAGTCAGCAGCCCATCCTCCACCAGCCGCCCAACAGCCTCCATCGCCCGCCCCACCGCATCGCGGCCAAACTCCCGCTTCATCGCGCCCACCTCGACCCCCGCATTCAGCCGCAGCCCCAGAAACCAAGCCTCCTCGTGCTGCCGCGCCGGCGAGAGCCACGCCGTTTCCACCGGTTCAGGCCCTTCAAGAAATGCCCCCAGATCGTCGGTCGTTGTCGACCGCAGCACATGCCTATCTGGAGCCGCCGCGGAAAAGCTTGTTCGACCTGTAGCCCCGTTCTGGTAGGCCGGGGCTTCACAGGCTCCGGAAAAACTCGTTCCAGCGTGGATTCGCGGGAGTTTTGTATCAGGGCATGACTTCAGTCGTGCCGTAAGCGGCGCAGAATCCACGCGGGCTTTAGCCCCTGAGGCATGCTCTTCGGGTAATTCGCTCAGATATTTCCCCGTTTCCCCAGAACCCGTCTTCGCCTCCCGCAGCATCGACGACGCGTCCAGGCCCAACCCCAGGTACGGGCGCCTTTGCCAATAGCGCAAATTGTGACGCGACTGAAACCCCAGCCTGCAGAAATTTGAAATCTCATACTGCCCCAGCCCCGCCCCGCCCAGCCGCTCGATCGCCCTCTCATACATCTGCGCAATCGCGTCATCCCCAGGAACCAGCCCGGCGTGGTACCGCGTCCCACCGGCCAACATCTCCCGCCCCAGCCGCGAGTCCTCATCCACCTCCAGCATGTACACGCTGGCGTGCGGAACACCCGAGTCCACCAGCGCCGCCAGCGACTCCTCCCAAGAAGCCAACGTCTGCCCGGCCAGCCCCGCAATCAGGTCCACGTTCAGGTTGGCGATTCCCGTCCCGCGCAGCCGCTGCAAATCCTCTTCCACAACCGCGCGGCTGTGCAGCCGTCCGCTCACCTGCGCCTCGCGGTCGATGAACGACTGTACCCCCAGGCTCACGCGATTCACGCCTGCCGCCGCCAGCGCCTCCAGCGTCTCGTCCGCAATCTGTCCCGGCGCGCACTCGACAGTGATCTCCGCCTCCGCCTCGAATTCGAACTCCCCCCGCATCGCGCCAAACAGCCGCTCCAGCAACTTCGGCGCCAGCAGGCTCGGCGATCCTCCGCCCAGGTAAACCGTGTCCACCCTGCGCGGCAACTCCACGCCCATCCGTGCCGCCCACTCCCCGGCCGCCGCCAGGTCCCCGATCAGCCGTTCCACATAGCGCCCATGTTCGCTCGCCGGGTACACCCCCGAGGCAAAATTGCAATACGTGCACTTCGACCGGCAAAAAGGAATCGAAATATAAAGGCCGAGCGCGTCGTTGTGTAAACCGGACATTAAAAAGATTGTTTCACGAGAAGGAGTATTTCGCCCCTATCTTCTAACCACCGACTGCGTGACTCGCATGGCTGTCCCCGGCGTGAGCGCAGATTCCAACGATGAATCCGAATTCATACCAACGACCGTTATTGTGCGTTTCGTAGATGCTCACGCCGTCCACGAACAGGCTCACGATAAATGCGATAGGAGCGATGAACCCGTGCCAAAGCCCGCCGAGAAATCCGGCGGCCTTAGCCCCTGGCTGTTTGTATTTCGAGTTTGATCCAGCGACGGAAAGAACATTTGCCATAGTGGAAAAGAGCATAAACGGGTGTTTGCGGCAATTGCAAATTTCCGTCTTCATAAGCAGGTGAAGTGTTCGCAGGCGCTTCCCGTTTCATGCGATCATTGAACCAGGGAGATCTTTGCTTGAAAGCTTGGCCGGTCCTGGCAATCGGCTTCATTGAAGCCATTCTGTTTCTTGCCCATTGGTTCATCTATCGCACCTGGATCGTCTTCATGGGCAATCCTAGCCCGGCTGCAACTCTGGCGCTCGGGACCGCGCTCTTCCTGCTGGCCTTTAGTTTCATCGTTGCGGCCCTGCTCAGCTTTCGCTTCTCCAACCCGCTGGTCACCGCAATCTACAAGATCGCCGCCGTCTGGCTCGGCTTCCTCAACTTCTTCTTCCTCGCGGCCTGCCTTTGCTGGCTGGCCTGGTACGCGTTGCTGCTTTCCAGGCTGGTTCCAGACCCGCTCCGCAACCGGCCCTTCATCGCCGCCTTCCTCTTTGCCCTGGCGTTCGCAACCGGCGTCTATGGCCTGCTCAACGCCCGCTCGATTCGCATTCGGCGCATCTCCATCAAGCTCCCCAATCTGCCCCAGTCGTGGTGTGGCCGCACAGCGCTCCTGGTCAGCGACCTGCACTTGGGCCACGTCAACGGCCTTCGTTTCTCCCACCGCGTCGCCGCCCTCGCCGCCAGCATGCATCCTCACATCGTCTTCCTCCCCGGCGATTTCTTCGACGGCGCCAAATCCGACCCCGGCCGGCTGGCTGCTCCCTTCAAACAGCTCTCTCCGCCTTTCGGCATCTACTTCTCCACCGGCAACCACGACGAGTTTGGCGACGACGCACAGCACATCGCGGCCCTCACCCGCGCCGGCGTCCGCGTCCTGCACAATGAGAAAGTCACCGTCGACGGCCTCCAGATCCTCGGTGTCGCCTATTACGATTCCACCCACCTCCTTCGCCTGCGCGCCACTCTTGAGTCTCTGCGCCTCGACCCCGCCCACCCCAGCATTCTCCTCAACCACGTGCCCAACCGCCTGCCTATGATCGAGCAAGCCGGCGTCAGCCTCCAGCTCTCCGGCCACACCCACGGCGGACAGCTCTTCCCCTTCACCTGGATCATCCGCCGCGTCTTCGGCGACTTCACCTATGGCCTGCAGCGCTTCGGCGCCCTCCAGGTCTACACCTCCTCCGGCGTCGGAACCTGGGGCCCACCCATGCGCGTCGGCACCCACCCCGAAATCGTCTTGCTCCAATTCGAATAGCCGCCCGTGCTAGAATGTAGCTACGTTACTACATGGGAGGCGCGTTGTGGCCATCACCACTCTTTCCAGCCGCGAATTCAATCAGGACACCGGCAGAGCAAAGAGAGCCGCCCGCAAAGGCCCCGTGTTCATCACCGACCGCGGCAAACCCGCCCATGTGCTGCTGTCTATCCGGGAATATCAGAAAATCACGAAGAAAAGCGAGAGCATTCTCGATATGCTCGCCATGCCAGGAGTGGGAGACATTGACTTTGAACCGCCGCGACTGGGAGACGAACTTATTCGGCCTGTGGATTTCTCGTAATGTATCTTCTCGATACCAACGTGCTCTCTGAGATCCGCAAGGCTTCGCGAATCAAGGCCTCGAGCGCGAAAATGGACCGTCGCGTGGAGAACTGGGTCAACAGCGTTTCCCCCTTCGATCTCTATATGTCGGTGGTCTCCATTCTTGAACTGGAGCGCGGGTTCCATCTGCTGAAACCGCGAGACCCGGCACAGGCTGAGGTCATTCGCTTATGGGTGCGCAACAGAATATTGCCCAGCTTCGATGGCCGCATCCTCCCCGTCGATCTGGCCGTTGCGCAGCGTTGCGCCGCTCTCGTGATCCCGAAAGCAATCGAATATCGCGATTCACTCATCGCGGCCACTGCCCTCGTTCATGGAATGACGATCGTCACCCGGAATGTACGCCACTTTGAGCCTACCGGTGCAGCGCTCCTTAACCCGTGGGATGAGCGACCGTTATAACTCGGTTCTGTTGGTATAAACTTGCCCTTCGACTGAAATGAGGATCGACCATGTTCTTTTCAGGCAAACTCTTCCTTGCGGTCTTGGCAACTACGATTCTATTTAGCTTTACACTGGCCGGCGCGCAAACCCCGCAGTCCGCTTCCGCCGGCCCCGACCTCAGCTTTCCCACCGTCCTCTACGGCGCAGCCTACTACCACGAGTACATGCCCTACGACCGCCTCGATAAAGACGTCGCCCTCATGCGCGCCGCCGGCCTCAACGTCGTCCGCATGGGCGAGTCCACCTGGAGCCTCTGGGAGCCCGAGGACGGCCGCTTCGAATACGCCTGGATGGACCGCGTCGTCGATGCCATGGGCAAAGCCGGCATCAAGGTCATCCTCGGCACGCCCACCTACTCCATCCCCGCCTGGATGGCCCATCAGCACCCCGAAATCTTTGCCGACCGCATCCCCGACGGCCCGTTCGGCGGCAAGCCTATCGCCAGCGTCTACGGCATTCGCCAGAACATGGACACCGATTCGCCCGCCTATCGCTTCTATGCCGAGCGCCTCATCCGCCACATCGTCGCCCACTACAAAGACAACCCCACCGTCATCGGCTGGCAACTCGACAACGAAACCGGCAGCTACGACGCCGCCAACCCCGACGTCTTCATCGGCTTCCAGCACTACCTCGAAAAGAAGTTCGGCACCCCTGAAGCGCTCTCGAAGGCCTGGTTCCTCAATTACTGGGGCGAGAATCTGCACACCTGGGAAGACCTGCCCACCCGCGACGGCACCATCTCCACCGGCTACAAGCTCGAATGGACCCGCTGGAGCCAGATGCGCGTCACCGATTTCCTCCACTGGCAGGCAGCCCTGGTCCGCGAGTGCGCCTCGCCCCGCCAGTTCGTCACCACCGACTACGGCGGCATGATGAAGTCAGACGTCAACGAGGAAGCCGTCGCCCAAGCCCTCGATATTCCCGCCGACAACGTCTACCACGGCGCCCAGGATCACTTCGACGGCTCAGCCCAGTCCATCCAGGAGGACTTCACCCGCTCCCTCAAGCACTCCAACTTCCTCATCACCGAGACCAACGCCCAGACCACCGACTGGACCTCGGCCTTCCAATTCCCGCCCTACGACGGCCAACTCCGCGAGGACGTCTACACCCATCTCTCCAACGGCGCCAACATGGTCGAGTACTGGCACTGGGCCTCCATCGCCGCCAACCAGGAAACCTATTGGAAGGGCATCCTCTCCCACGACCTCGAACCCAACCGCGCCTATGCCGAGGTCAGCCGCACGGCGCATGAACTCGAAAAGATCGGCTCGCATCTGGTCGGCCTCCAGATCCACAACCAGGTCGCCATCCTCTGGAGCCGCGACTCAAACAACGCCATCGGCTTCATGCCCTTCACCTCCGCCAGAGGCCAATGGAGCTTCGGTCCTTCCACAGCCGGCTATGCCTCGCTCGTCCAGCAACTGCACCGCTCCCTCTACGACCTCAACGTTGGCTCCGACTTCGTCTTTCCCACCACCACCGACTTCTCCGCCTATAAGCTGCTCATCGTCCCCGCACTCTACATCGCCGACGACGCCCTGCTCCAGCGCATCTCCGACTACGTCAAGAACGGCGGCCACGTCGTCATGACCTTCAAGAGCGGATTCGCCAACGAAAACTCCGCCGTCCGTTGGGTACGCGCTCCCGGCCCGCTCCGCGAAGCCGCCGGCTTCAGCTACCAGGAGTTTTCCAACCTCGAACACCCCCTCGCCCTCAAGGACGATCCCTTCCACGTTGACGCAAATGACCCAGCCGCCAACAAGGTCTCTTACTGGGCCGAGTTCCTCATCCCCGAGCACGCCAAACCCATCGCCTATTACGACCACCCCTTCTTCGGAAAATGGCCCGCCATCACCGAAAACAACTTCGGCTCCGGAACCCTCCTCTACGAAGGGACTTATCTCTCCGACCAACTCCAAACCGCCGTCCTGCGCGCCAGTCTGGAAAAAGCCGGCCTCACCGGCCCCGACCAGCAGCTTCCCGCCGCCGTGCACGTCCAGCACGGCGTCAACCGCCTCGGCAAGCGCCTCCACTACTACTTCAACTATTCCAGCGCTGAGGTCAAAGTCACCTACTCCTACGCCTCCGGCGCCAACCTTCTCGACGGCAAGTCCATCCCCCACGCTTCCCAATTAACCCTCCCGCCATGGGATGTAGCTATCATCGAGGAGTAGCCCCGTCCTCTACGGTCGGCCGTTCATAAGCAGCAACATGTCTCGCCGCGGCGAGTTCCGGCAGAAATCAACGGCAAATGGTAACCAGGCTTGCCGCATGAACCCACCAACTCGCTAACTCGCTAACTTGCTAACTTGCTATCCCCGCGAAACGGGGGCTATTGATCCGGCCCTTGACGATTCGAACGAAACTGGGTGCCCCACCCTCGCCGTCCGCCGCGGCGGATTTTTGCGGCTAGGGTGGGATCCCACTGTCGCATTCCAAACAGGCCGGATCAATAACTTGCTGCTTTTGTCAAATCCGCGGCCGCAACCCGGCCCGACCGTTCACGAGGAACCAGGAAATCGATCCCAAGGAGAACATTGAATTGAGCGCAGAATCCCCGGCTCCCCCCACGCCAAACGAAAACGTCCTCCGCACCCGCCTTTCCGGCGTCGATCTTCTTCTCAATCCCCGCCTCAACAAGGGCACCGCCTTCACAGAAGAAGAACGCGACTCCTTCGCCCTCCACGGCCTGTTGCCGCCGCACATCGGAACTCTCGAGGATCAGCGCGAACGACGCAAGCTGGCTCTGGACCATCGCGACACTCCCTTCGGCAAGTACAACCTGATGCGCGATCTCCAGGACACCAACGAAACTCTCTTCTACTCCCTCATCGCCCACAACATTGAAGAGTTGCTGCCCATCGTCTACACCCCCGTGGTCGGCGAGGGCTGCCGGCGCTTCAGTGAAATCTGGCGCCATCCCCGCGGCCTCTTCATCAGCTATCCCAACAAACACCGCATCCGGCAGATCCTGGCCGACGCCCGCTATGACGACGTGCGCTGCATCGTCGTCAGCGACGGCGAGCGCATCCTCGGCCTCGGCGACCAGGGCGCCGGCGGCATGGGCATTCCCATCGGCAAAATGGCGCTCTATACCGCCCTTGCCGGCATTCCGCCCGAGCACTGCCTCCCTGTCCTGCTCGACGTCGGCACCGACAATGAAGCCCTCCTCGAAGATCCCATCTATATCGGCTGGCAGCACCACCGCGTCCGCGGCCGTGAGTACGACGATTTCGTCGAAGCCTTCGTCTCCGCCGTCGAGCTCCGCTGGCCCCACATCCTCCTGCAATGGGAAGACTTCGCCGGCGTCAATGCGCAGCGCTTCCTCGACCACTACCGCGACCGTCTCTGCACCTTCAACGACGACATTCAGGGCACCGCCGCCGTCACCACCGCCACCTTGCTCGCCGCCGTCAACTCGACCGGCATTCCGCTCAAGGAGCAGACCATTGCGCTCTTCGGATCCGGCTCTGCCGGAGCCGGCATCGCCAACCTGCTGCTCGCCGCCATGCAACAGGAAGGCCTCACTGAAGCGCAGGCCCGCAGCCGCATCTACGCCTTCAATCGCTATGGCCTTCTCATCGAGGGTGGAAGAGGCATTCGCGACAAACAACTGCCCCTCACCCGCAAGAAAGCCGATCTAGAAGGCTGGCAACTCAGTGGCGGCAAAGATATTTCCCTGCTCGACCTCGTTCGTAACGCCAAGCTAACGGCCTTGGTCGGCACCTCCGCCCAGCCCGGCGCATTCACAGAAGATATAGTCCGCGAAATGGCCGGCCACACCAGCCGCCCCATCATCTTCCCGCTGTCGAATCCCACCTCCTGCGCCGAAGCCACGCCCGCTGACCTGCTCCACTGGACTGATGGCCGCGCCCTCATCGGCACTGGCAGCCCCTTTGCTCCCGTCGTGGTCAACGGCAAGCTCATTCCCATCGCCCAGACCAACAACTCCTACGTCTTTCCCGGTCTCGCCCTCGGAATCTTGGTCTCCCGCGCCCGCCGCGTCACTGACGCCATGATCATGGCCGCCGCCAAGGCGCTTGCTCTTCTATCTCCCGCCCGCGAAGACAAGAACGCCCCCCTGCTCCCTCCCATCGCCGATTCCCGCCACGTCAGTCTGTTTGTAGCCGAAGCCGTCGCCCAGCAAGCCATCTCCGACGCCGTCGCCGCAATCTCAGACGCAGCAACCCTCGACGCCCAACTTCGCGCCTACGTCTGGGACCCCGTCTACCTGCCGTATGAACGCATTTCGTAATCCAAACATACGCGGGTGCCCCAGCTTCGGCTTGCTGGGAGCCACTATCGATTCGGCCCTTGGCCAATGCGCCATGGCAACCCGTCCGTTCCGCACAAAAACGCGGAAAGGATGGGCTACGGAGTTGTCATGCTTTCGGG
Source organism: Acidobacteriaceae bacterium (assembly GCA_003139795.1). Taxonomy (GTDB): domain Bacteria; phylum Acidobacteriota; class Terriglobia; order Terriglobales; family Acidobacteriaceae; genus Telmatobacter. The sequence continues at coordinate 13,855 of PLGM01000216.1, forward strand.
CCGGATCTAGAACCGCAATCCGCCCTGGCGCAACTGCTCGTTATTGCGCCGAAACCTCATACGCGGATAGATATTGCGCCACTGCGTTGGCCACAATCTGGGCGCCTTGCGCGTTCAGGTGAACAATCTCGGTTGCCGTCACCGATACGCCGGCGGCGTGCGATGTATCGACTCCGCCAAAGTCGCGCACCACGGTCAGGGTGTCGCCGGAAATCGCGGTGATCGCGACGTTTTCGGCATTTGCCCCCGTGTCGATGGTCAGTATATCCCCGACGGCCAAGTCGTCCCTGGATTGGACGGTGATGCTGGTGTCCGCGGGGCCGATCGGGTTCACGAGCGTCGTGTATGCATCGATTGCGCGCAGCGACGTCGGCACTTCGTAGTGGTTGTAATCGGAAACGTCCGTGATTGATGTTGGGTCGTAACTGTCCACCAGCACCGTCCAGATGTCCAGATAGTGCGACCCGTAGATAGCCGCCAGTTGACTGTTCACGGCGACAATCCGCTTGTAATCGGATCCGCCGATCCATTCCGTCTGCGCGTTTTCGTTGATGATGGAAATTACCAGGTAGTTCTGTCCGGAGGGAACGGTCGCAACCTGGGCGGCTATATCGGATAGAATCTGCGTTTCCTGGCTGTAATTGTCCTCGCCCTCCCAAAAGACGGGAAGGTAGCTGGCATAGGGAGTATCGACGACAAATTGCGGACTCCCGGGCGCACTTACCGGGACCCCTGGTGTCGTGGGCGTGAAGGTATAAACACCCGAGTCGAGCGTGACCAGACCATGGACCCCCAGGATGGTGCCGGAGACCCCTGCGACCGGCCCATCAATCGTAACCGGCTCATACCCTGCGGGGAAGGTCACGGTAACTCCGCCAGTGGCCGGAATAGTCCCGCCGGCGACGGTCGCATAGGTCGGAACCCCACCTTCACGCACACCGATCTGCGTGGAGGTCTGCCCTTTAACTCCCAGGTTCTCGACGGGCAGAACGAGCAAACTCCGGAGTTCTTCCGGATAGGCTCCTTTATCGAAAGAGCCCTCCTCGCCAAAGGTAAGCGAATCGCCCCAGGCTGCTACGTCGAAAGAAGACGCCGTCAGCGTGAGGCTGGCCTGGGCCGTGGTGTAGTCCACCGTGTCCGCGGGCGTAAACGTAACAGACAGCGTCTGCGGTCCGGGCGAGTTGAAGATCGTCCCAGCTGCCGGCGAATAAATGAAACTCCCGGCCACCTCCGTTGTGCCGCCCGGCGCCGTGGCCGTTGCGTTGAGTTGCCCCGGACCCAGGGCCACACCGACAGCGATCGGAAAGGCGGGCGCCCATGCAATCCGCGGCGTCGCCTGGTTGACAGCCAGCGTCACGCTGGCGGCGGCAGCGGTGTAGTCCGTGGCGTCGGTCGGGGTAAAGGTGACCGAAAGCGTCTGTGAGCCGGCGGAGAGCACCGTGCCCAGAGATGGCGTATAAGCAAAGGCACCGGGAACGCTCGCGGTCGCATTCAACTGCGTTGCGCTCAGCGCCGTGCCGTAAGTAATGGCCGCGGGGGCGGCCCAACTCACCACCGGAACCACTTGATTGACGGCCAGCTTCACGCTCGCGGCGGCGGTGGCGTAGTCCGTGGTGTCGGTCGGGGTAAAGGTGACCGAAAGCGTATCTGAGCCGGCGGGGAGGACAGTGCCCGGCAACGGGCTGTAGGCAAAGGCGCCGGGAATGCTTGCGGTTGCATTCAACTGCTTTGCGCTCAGCGCCGTTCCGTAAGTAATCGGCGCCGGAGTTACCCAGTCGACCTGCGGACTGGATTTATTACTTCCCCCACAACCTGCCAGCACCAGGCACACCAATCCCGATCCCGCAATCCGGCGTGCAAGCGGAAAGCATGACCATAACTTCAGAACCAAGGCGGAATCTCCCTTTCCCGGCACTAGCTTCCTCGAATTATATCGCTCTTCGGAGATCGCAAGGATGAGAAAGAGAGCGACTCATCCCTCTGGGAAAGCCCTATTCTCCGTCCGGCGGCACCTGCCCCAGCAGCCGCTGCCACGTCTTCTGATTCTTCCGGAACCCTTTCTTCAAATCTTCCAGAATCCGCTCGAAGTCCGCGTTGGTGCGCAGGTTGTTCCACGCCGGGTTTATCTGGAACCACGGATAGTTCTCGTTCCCTAAATAAATCGCCCGCCGCAGCCAGTGCAGCGCCTCGCTCGAATCGCCCTCCACGGCAAAGTAAGTAGCCAGCCGGTAAGCCATCTCGCTATCCGCCTCGGCCGCGGCCAGCGTGTCGTCTTTCAGCAGCGCCGCCGCCCGCTCCCGCTCGCCCGCCTGCACATAGCATAGCGCCAGCGTCGGCACGGCGATGCGCAGCGACCTGTCGTCGCGGACCACGTCCTCCAGAATCTCGATGGCCGCGTCCAGGTTGCCCATCCTCATCTGCTGGTAGCCGGCCGAAGTCCTCAGCAGCGGGTGTCGCGGCTCCAGCGCCAGGCCCTTCGCCAACTCGTCGCCGGCCAACTCGATCTGATTCTGGTAGTGATACACGCGCGCCCGATGGTTGTAGAGAATCGGCGCGCTGGCAGGGTTCAGCTTGAGGGCGCGGCTGAACTGGCTGAGCGCTTCGTCGTACATTCCGTCGCCCCTGAGCGCCATGCCCGCCACCATGTGTACGTTCCAGTCGTTCGCCGCTCCAGCAAGCAGGTTGGCGATGCCGTGACGCGCCGACTCCTTCTCGCCGCGCGACAGCAGCATGTAAATCCGGTAGAGATTGGCCTCGGTCGACGCCGGGTCCAGCTTCAGCGCCTCGTCAAACGACCGCCGCGCGTGCAACACGTGAATCTGTCCGCCAAACCCGTGCCGCACATATTGCAGCTCGGCAATGCCCAACCCGCTCCACCCCGCGGCAAACTCAGGATCCTTGCTGGTGACGCTCGAAAACAGCGCATGGGCGCGGTCAAGATCGCCGCGAGAGCCCGTGCGCACCATGAACGAACTCAGCAGCGCCCGTGCTTGCAGATACTCTTCGCTCACCGGCCCTGGAAGCGTGGCGTCCTTGGGCCCCGTCCGCGGCGCGTCGATCTGGTCCCGGGCGCTCAGCCCGAGCAGCGCGGCAAAAACCTCGTTTGAGATCTCCGTCTGCACCGCGATCAAATCCAGCGAGGCCACGCGAATCGCGCCCCCCGAGCGCACGCTCTGCGATCCCACGTCCAGCAGTTGCCAGTTCAGATCGAATCCCTCCTCCGACCGCAAAAAGCTCCCCGCCAGCACAAACGAAACCAGCAGTTTCTGGCCAACCGACAGAGGATCCATCTGCGCAATCGGCAGCGGCATCAGCGTGCTCGAAGGCCGCACCACCAGCGCCGGAATCCGTGCCAGCCGCGCCGCAATCGCGTCGGCCAGCGCAAATCCATACAGCGGGGCCACCTCCGTTGCGCCCAGGTTCTTGAAGGGCAGCACTACAAGAGAGTTTTGTGGCGCCTTATCCACCGCCGACTCGCGGAACCGCTCCGCCAGCATCGATAAGAATCCCGTATTCCGCTTCTCCGCCTCCGCGCCCGTCGTGGGCAGGTTCGCCGCCGCATCGCCGGGAATGATCCCCGTCTCGATCTGCAGCGCCTTCATGATCGTCTTCAGCGCCTCGCGCACCTCGGCCGCCGATGCGTACCGCGCCCCGGGGTTCTTTTCAAGGCAAGCCGCAATCACGCTCTTCAGCTCCGGCGAAATCCCCCGTACAATCTCGCTCAGGTCATAGGGCTCTGAGAACTGGATGGCGCGAATGACCTGAAAATCCTCGGCATCGGGCCGCGCAAACGGATAGCTTCCGCTGGCCAGCTCATACAGAATCACCCCCAGCGCCCACACGTCCGACTGCACGCTCGACTGCCCGGTAACAAACTGCTCCGGCGCCATGTAGCGGATGGTCCCGCCGCGCGCCGTGTACGTCGCCGCCACCGATGCGCCCTTGGCCAGCCCCGGCTTCGAGGGGTCGAAGTTGGCGTCTTCGGGCGGTAGCCGCCGCGCCAACCCGAAGTCCAGAATCTTCACGAGGCCCCCGTCTGTCAGCATCACGTTCTGCGGCTTCAGGTCCCGGTGGAAGATGCCCAGCTTGTGCGCCGCCTGCAAACCGTCCGCAATTTGAATTCCGATTGACAGCACCAGTTGCAGGCTCGCCGGCCCCCTCGCAATCAGCCGGTCCAGCGACTGCCCCGGCACGTACTGCATCACGATGTAGCCCTCGTCCCCGCTCTCGCCCACCTCGTAGATGGCGCAGACGTTCGGATGCTCGATGGCCGATGCCAGCCGCGCCTCGCGCAGCACCGTGGTCCGCATCTGCTCGGCGGAAAGCAGCCCGGTGCGCAGAATCTTCAATACCACCGGACGCTGAAGCAGCGTGTCGGTGGCCAGGTACACTACCCCGCTGCCCCCGGCGCCCAGCCGGCGCTGAATCTCGTAATGTTCGATTGTCTTTCGCTTCATCTCTACCCCCAAGTGTACCGGCCCCAACGTTAAGATCGTCTCAAGAACCGGTCAAATGAGGATAAGATTCCCGGATTGAATCACTTGCAAGCCGCGCAAGAATCGTTCGGGCAGCAGGCCGTGACTGGTAGGCCAGGGCTTTACAGGTTGCGGAAAAACTCGATCCGGAGGGAGGCGGGGGTTTCAACCCCCGCATAAAGCCAACAGGATCAACGCGGGCTGGTAGGGGTGGGTTTCAACCCACCCATTTATCCCCGGAGGGACGCTTTTCGCCGATTTCGCACGAAACCCCGAGTTTTTCCGCAGCCTCTTTAGTCCCGGCGCCAATGCGCCAGAATGAACGGGGCTGGTAAGGATGGGTTTTAACCCATCCATTTATCCCCTGAGGTATGCCCTTCTGCGGTTTTTCTCGAATGATTTCCTTTTCCGCAGCCTGTTCAGCCCTGAAATCCGCACTGCCTCAATCTGTTAACTTCATACTGAGAATGAATCGCTTCGGCAAAGAGGCAACACCGGCCCTTGGGCGTCCAGCCGGCAGTTTTCTGGCGTTTGCGATGGCCTTCGCGGCAGGCTCGCTCTTTGCCCAGCAGACCCCGCCCCAGCAGCCCGCGCCCGACCCCCGGCAGCAGCCCGGCGCCGGCGCCCAGGTCCACACCGGCGTCAACAGCGGCCTCGACGCCGAGGGCCGCCTCCAGAACCTGCTCGCCGACCATCAGTTCTTCCGCATCGAGGCCCAGCTCGACCAACTCCCGCCCGAGCAGGCCCAGTTCTACCGCGGCATTCTCTTGAACCGCTCCAACGACGTCAAAGCCTCAATCAAGCTCCTCGAGCCCCTCGTCGATCAGGTCGCCGCAAGCGGTAATACATCCCAGGAAAAACTCCTCCGCAAAACCCTCGCCGAGGACTATCTCCGCTCCGGCGATCTGGCCCAAGCCGCCCAGGCCTATCAGGCCCTCGAAACCCGCCTCCAGGGCCATTTGAGCCCCGACGAGCAGGACGAAATCGAAATGCCGCTCAAGCTGCTGCCTTTGGCCGCCGCCAACCCGCCCATGACCGTTGAGCCCTACGATCCCTTCCTGCTCCAGGTCAGCCGCAACCCGCTTGGCCTCACCGACCTTCCCGTCTACGTCGATGCCCGCCCGCACAGTTGGATGCTCGACCCCACCGCCCCCTTCAACCTCATCGCCCGCTCCCTGGCCAAAGAGGCCGGCCTCAAAGTCTCCGATGAGTTTGCCACCATCCGCTCCCTCACCGGCCGTCCCATCCAGGTCCGCGTCACGGTTATTCCCCGCTTCACCATTGGCGGACGCATCACCTTCCGCAATATGACCGCCTTTGTCTTTGAAGACGCGGACTACTTCTTCGCGAAATCGAACTACCGGGTCCAGGGAGTCCTCGGCTATCCGGCGCTCTCCGCCCTCGGCAGCCTCACCGTCACCGCCGACGCCACCGTTGAAGTACAGCCCTTCAAACCGCCGCAGCCTGCGGAAAAGCCCGTCGAAAACGACCCGCCCACGCCAGGCGCGCGCTTCTTTCTCGATGGCGACCAGATGATTGTGGCTTTGGGGAGCGCTGGCCAGGAGCGCATGTACGTCGTCGATGCCAGCGGCCAGCAAACCTACCTTACCTCCCGCTATTACGACGAGCACGCCGCCGATTTTGCCGGCCGGAAGATGGAGCTGTTCTCCATCCCCGGCTCCCAGTCCCTGCCCCCGCAGCCGGCCTATATTGCCGAGACCGTCCCGCTCGCCGTGGGCCCAACCACCGTCCACGTCCACTACATCCAGGTCATCACCCAGCCAATCGGCTCTGCGGCCCTCGACGATGTCTATGGCGTCCTGGGCCTCGATGTCCTCGACCAGTTGCGCGCCTACACCTTCGACTACAGAACGATGCGCTTCAGCGTGAGGACGGAGTAGGGATTAGTGGCTTGTAGGTTCTTTCGCGGGTGGATCAGGTTGCCGCCCGCACCCACGGGGGGATTGCCATGAGTTGCCCAACCTTCGACGAGCTAGCCAGCTTCATACGGGAGTGGGGTCATATCCGAGCGAGAACGGTGGTTGCTCCAGAGACACAGATTGAGCGCGATCTCGGCTGGCCAGGATGATTGGGATTTGCTGGAGGCCATTGAGGAGCACTTCGATATTAAGCCAACGGACGCGTCACCAACCGATGAGGAAAGCTCCCGGAAGTTCTACAATCTTGGCCCCAACGAATTGCTGTTCAGCCCGGAACGATTCGTCAGCCCTAAATGGTAGAGCCTCCTCGACAGCAAACCGGAAATCACGACCCTGTTTGGCCCGCATCCGCCACCGCCCGGAGAATTTACCGTAAAGGCTTTTACAGTCGGTGAGCTACATGAGGCTATTCGAAAAGTGAGTGAAGGTTGCCTTAAAAGCTGAGCCTGCTTGCGGCTTGCTGTCAATGAGGAAGCGCGTGCAAAGTTCAACTGTGCAGCTTTGTATCAGGGCACGACTTCAGTCGTGCCGAAAACGGCTGAAAAAGACGCGGGCTTCAGATGGGATGAGACG
>PLGM01000103.1 GCA_003139795.1 Acidobacteriaceae bacterium
CGTAGGGGCCTTGGAAGTCTTCGATGGCGTCTTCGTGGAAGACCCAGAGGCGGGTGGCTACTTCGTCAATTAAGTCGTGGTCGTGGGTTACTAAGAGGACTGTGCCTTCGTAGCGCTGGAGAGCGATGTTGAGGGCGTTGATGGCTTCGAGGTCGAGGTGGTTGGTGGGCTCGTCGAAGATGAGGATGTTGGGCTTGGTCAGGATTAACTTGCAGAAGGCAAGGCGGGCTTGCTCGCCGCCGCTCAGGGCTTTGGTTTGCTTGTCGCCTTCTTCGCCGCTGAATAACATCTGGCCGAGGATGCCGCGGATGTCTTCGACGTGGGCATCGGGTTTCCAGCGATGGAGCCACTCGGCTACGGTTAGGCCGGGCTCGATGGTGGAGCCGACGTCCTGGGGGAAGTACCCGATCTGGGCTTCGTGGCCCCAGAAGACGGTGCCGGAATCGAGGGTGAAGTCCGGGTCGGCGAGGCCTGGGTACTTGGAGAGAAGGCTCTTGAGCAGGGTGGTTTTGCCGGCGCCGTTGCGGCCCATGAGACAGATTCTTTCGCCGCGGAGGACGTTGGCGGTGAAGCTGTCGAGGACTTTCAAGTCGCCGTAGAGCTTGGTGAGGTGCTTGAACTCGAGGATGTGCTTGCCGCTGGGGCGGACCTGGTCGAAGCGGATGTAGGGGCGCGCGATGTTGGAGCGGGCGAGGTCGTTGGTTTGCAGGCGCTCNNGCGATCTTCTTTTCGCGCTGGGCGTTCTGCGACTCGAGGGTGGAGCGGATCTGGGTCTTGGCCATCACCATGTCGTCGTAGCCGCCGGTGTAGACGATGATGGTCTCGTAGTCGATGTCGGCGGTGTGGGTGGTGACGCTGTTGAGGAAGTGGCGGTCGTGGGAGATGGCGATGAGCGTGCCGTCGTAGCCCAAGAGGAAGTCCTGGAGCCAGTGAACAGAGTCGAGATCGAGGTAGTTGGTGGGCTCGTCGAGGAGCAGGGCTTCAGGCTTGCCGAAAAGGGCCTGGGCGAGCAGGACGCGAACCTTCTGGCCGCCCTGGAGCTCGGACATTTTGCGCTCGTGGAGGGGCTCGGCGATGTCGAGGCCGTCAAGGAGGACGGCGGCGTCGCTCTCGGCGGTGTAGCCGTCTTCGTCGCCGATGACGCCTTCGAGCTCGCCGAGGCGCATGCCGTCGGCGTCGGTCAGGTCGGGCTGCTCGTAGATGCGGTCGCGCTCTTCCATGGCGGCCCACAGGGGCTTGTTGCCCATGATGACGGTGTCGATGACGCGATAGGCGTCAAAGGCGAACTGATCTTGACGCAGGACGCCGAACTTGCGCGGACGGACCACCGTGCCCTTCTGGGCGTCGATTTCGCCGGTGAGGATTTTCATGAAAGTGGTCTTGCCGGAGCCGTTGGGACCGGTGAGGCCGTAGCGGCGGCCGGGGACGAAGCTGACGCTTACGTCTTCGAAGAGGACCTTGGCGCCGTAGCGCATGGTGACGTTGCTGGTGCTGAGCATTCTTGTTCTGGTTCCTAGTATGCGGGCCGCAGCGGGGTATCGGCGCCGGCCTCCACCCCACGGACCACCCCGACCCAAAGGGTGCCCCGGTGCCCGCCTGTCCGTGGGGACCCCTGCGGGCCGGTTGGGGCTGGAGTTGAGTCGTGGTTGAGGCGCGCGCAAGCGGGCTGCGCCCGGAGAACTTCTGCTCTTCCAGTTTCTCATAAGTGCGGCCAGAAGGCGGAATGGCTTTGTCTTCCCAGGTCTCAGAATCGAGACCTGGGGCGCCCAGCTTTATCGGCAGGAGTTCTAAGACGGTGCTCAGTGCGCTGGGAGGGCGGCGTATTTGCCGGCTTTGGCATAGAGCCAGTCGCCGCCGTTGGCGGGGTTGCTGGGGTCTTTGACGACAAAGTACAGCATGGTTGTGGGGGCAAAGCACTGGCGGTAGATGAGGCCGACGTCAGCGCCGTGGTTGGGCGTGGGAATGTTCACGCCGAGGTTGAAGTAGGCGGGCGGATTGTCGATGCGGAGCATGCCGTTGTGGACCTGATTGGTGATCTCGTGAAGGCCGCCTCCGGAATACGTTGAAGTGCCATCGTTGCCCACGCCAAATACGTAGTGCGGCGGGTTGGGGCTGTCCTGGTTGTAGGTGGTGTCAATGGCCACCTGGAACTTGCGGTTGATGGGGGTCATGGTCTTGGCGGCAACGACGCGGAGGACGATGGAGCAGGAGTTTTTGGAGCCAGGGCCGTAGATGGCGTTGACGAAGTTGGCGCCGCTGTCGCCGGTTTCGGCGGCCATGAGTTCTGCTGCGGTGGGAGGCGGTTTGACGGAGGCGCAGGCGGCGGGAAGGACGAAGAGCGATGCCGGGGGCGTGGCGAGGGAGATGCTGCGGACGTTGACCATGAACGTCATGGGGCTGCCGGGAGCGCCGAAGCCGGACTTGATGACCAGGCCGTCCTTCTGATCGATCCAGGCTTTGAGATTCATGCCCTGAGTGACGCCCGCGTAGATCTTGGTGGGGATCCCGCGCAAGGTCTCCGTGCCGGCGGCCTTGAGGTCGCCCTTGGCGATGCTAGCGGTGAGTTCGGCGGTGGATGCGAATGGATCGCCCCAGTCTCCGGAGAAGGTGCCGGCGCTGCAGGAGATGGGGGTGACGGCGGGGTCCCAGGTATGGGAAACGCCCGCTTTCAGGTCGAATAGATTCAAGGAGCGGCTGGCCGGGGTGCCGTCTGGCTTGGCTGGATGACGATATTCGATCATGGCCTGCGCCCCGCTTCGATAGACGGTCATGGTTCCGGCGGTGGAGCCTGGGAGGCCTTCCGTAATGGTGTAGGAGGTTGGTGGCGCTTGTGCCGGCAGGAGCGGTGAGAGAGCGAGAAAGGCAAGGGCGGTGAAAATTCGTGGAGTCGACATCAGAAAAACTCCTTCATGGGTCTCGGATGGATCAGCGTACGACCAGCACGGGTAAGGCGACCAGGTAGTTGTTTGGAGGAAGCGATGATATCTGCCGGATCTCTGGTCGTCAAGGCTGGGGCACCGGTCGCCGAGAGAACATACCTCAGGAGCTAAAGCCCAGGTCGATTTGGTTTACGGCACGGCTGAAGCCGTGCCCTGATACAGAGCCTCTGGGATTCAGTGCTGGAACGAGATTCTCCGCAGCCTGCAAGCGCGAGGGCTCAGCCGAAGATGGCCATGACGACGTGGTTGACGACGAATGCTGCGCCGTAGGCCAGGACCAGCATGTAGAGGAATTGGACGGCGGGCCACTTCCAACTATTGGTTTCGCGGCGGACTACGGCCATGGTGGAGGTGCACTGCATGGCGAAGGCAAAAAAGATCATGAGTGCCAGCGCGCCGCCGAGGGTCATGTCGTGGTGGAGGGCGGTTTGCAGGTGCATGGCGTGGGTTGCCGGGTCGGCGCCGTAAAGGGTGCCCATGGTGCTGACCATGACTTCGCGGGCGAGGACGCTAGAGAGCAGGCCGATGCCGATCTTCCAGTTGAAGCCGAGGGGGGCAATGGCGGGTTCGATGAAGTGGCCGAGGCGTCCGATGAGGCTGTTGGCCAGCTCAGGCGCGGCGTAGGCGCCGGACCCGACGTGAATGACGGGCAGATGAGCCAGCACCCACAGGGCGAGCGTGACGCAGAGGATGACGGTGCCGGCCTGGCGGAGGAAGATGCGCGCGCGGTCGATGAGGCGCAGAGCCAGCGTCCAGAGAGTGGGCATGCGGTACTGGGGCAGTTCGAGGATGAAGGGCGTTTCGCTGGACTTGAGGATGGAGCTTTTCAGCAGCCATGCGGTGGTCATGGCGCCCACAAAGCCGGCCACATAAAGGCTGAGCATGACGATAGTTTGCAGGCCGAGAAATCCGTGCAGGTAGACGATACGGGGGATGAAGGCGGCGATGAGGAGCATGTAGACCGGGAGGCGGGCCGAGCAGGTCATGAAGGGAGTGACCAGGATGGTGGCGAGGCGGTCGCGTCGGTTTTCGATGGTGCGCGTGGCCATGATGGCCGGGACGGCGCAGGCGTAGGCGGAGAGCAAGGGAATGAAGGCCTTTCCGTTGAGGCCGATGGTGCGCATGACGCGGTCGGCGATGAGCGCGGCGCGGGCCAGGTAGCCGGTGTCTTCGAGGATGCCGATGAAGAGAAAGAGCAGCAGGATCTGGGGCAGGAAGACGAGCACGGAACAGATGCCCTTCCATGCGCCGTCGAGCAGAAGCGACTGGAGCCAGCCGGCGGGAAGGAGCGGGCGGACGAATTCAGCCATGCGGGCGAGGATGTCGCCAAAGCCGTCGGAGAGCGGCTGGCCGATGGAGAAGACGACCTCAAAGACGCCTACGACCACGACAAGAAAGAGCAGCGGTCCCCAGATGCGGTGGAGGAGGATGTTGTCGATCTTGCGCGTGCCTTCGATGGAGAGGGGAGCGCGGTAGCCGGTGCGGCGGCTGATCTGGGCAGCCCAGGAGTGGGCGCTGGCGGCGTTGCCGAGGACGGGCAGGGCGAGCGGCTTGGCGACAGCCCGATCAGTTTGCTGGTGGAGGAAAAGCGGAACGGCATCCAGGCCGGTTCCATGCGTGGCGCTGATCTGGGCAACTGGAGCGCCAAGCTCGCGGGCCAGCTTGAGCGAGTCGATGTGGCCGCCGCGGGCTTCCATGAGGTCACTCATGTTGAGCAGGACCAGCGTGGGCAGCCCGACGGCCAGCACCGGAGCGGCCAGCATGAGTTGACGCGTAAGGTGCAGGGAATCGAGGACGAGCAGAACGGCGTCGGGCTTGGGCGTGCCGGGCATTTTGCCGCGCAGCACATTGACGGCAACGCGGGCGTCTTCAGAGTAGGGGGTGAGGGAGTAGACGCCGGGCAGGTCGATAAGGGTGAGGTCGTCGCGGCCGACGCCGGCCATGAGGCCCATGCGCTGCTCGACGGTGACGCCGGGGTAGTTGGCGACCTTCTGGCGGAGGCCGGTCAGGCGGTTGAAAAGAGTGGACTTGCCGGAGTTCGGCGGTCCGATCAGGACCACGGTTTTGAGCGCTTCAGCGGGCGGCGGAGCGGTGGGTGGTTCGAAGGCTGGGGGCGCGCAGCAAGTGCTCATCGGGCGGCCTCGACCAATTCGGAGCCTTCGCCTGCTTCGGGCTCGTCTGCGGATTCCGCCTCGGGCTCACGGACGCGGATGGCCTCCGCAGTCTCGTGGCGCAAGGCAATCTCCATGCCGTCCACGCCGTACACGGTGGGATCGCCGGCCGGTGCGCGACGCAACGCGGTCACCAGCGCATCGGGGACGAAACCCATATGCATCAGGTGGTTCTGCACGGATTCGGGAAGGTCAAGGGCCACCAGGACCCCGGTTTCACCGACCTTCAATTCGCTCAACACGCTCAACCGCCGCACTCCCAGAGGCCGCCGGAAGGGTAGGACATTAAAACGGAGGCCCGAATGAAAACTACGACCATAATGGTCGTAGTTAAGTATACGACTATCGGGGCGTGAGTCGCAAACGCCGGTTTCAATATCATTCCTTCGACGCACGCGCATAGCTGGACCTCCGAGAGGGGACGGCTGGCGTGCACTTACCAGCCCTTCCACGCCCCCTGGCGGACCTCTCTGCTCAGTTCATCGGAGCGATGGCCTTTTTCTATCAGGCAAAAAGGTTAGAGAATGTGATCCAGATCACTTAAGTTGGGCAAATAATCGTTGCCCGGAGACGAAAGGCGGGTGATACAAGGGGTGTATGCATACCGAGGAGTTTCGCGCATCTCTAAGTGAGAGGGAGCCGCCGGCCGAACTGCCCGCGGCGCTGGCGGCGTTGTGGTGGGACGCGAAAGGGGATTGGGCGCGCGCGCACGGGCTGGTGGACGAGCTTGAGACACCGGAGGGCATGGCGGTTCACGCGTATCTGCACCGCAAGGAGGGCGAGGCGTGGAACGCCGACTACTGGTACGGGCGGGCCGGGCGCGGGTTTCACCGGGCAACGCTGGAGGCCGAGTGGGAGGCGCTGGTGGAGGGACTGCTGGGACACTGAAGCGATGGCCATGCCGCGCAATATGCGAGGAGGCAATCGAGAGTAAGATCTATTCGGAACCGGAGGAGAAAGCTGCAATGCAATATCGCCGTTTTGGAAAACTCGATTGGAAAGTCTCCGCGCTGGGTTTTGGCTGCATGCGTTTTCCCACGCAGGACGGAGACCGGCTCAGCCCCAACATCGACGAAGCCGAAGCGCTGCGCATGGTTCGTCATGCCATCGACAGCGGAGTCAATTACATCGACACCGCGTACCCATACCATGGAGGGCAAAGCGAAGTCGTGGTGGGCAAGGCGCTCCAGGACGGTTATCGGGAAAAGGTGAGGCTGGCCACCAAACTGCCGGTTTTCCTGGTTCAAAGCACGGCGGACTTCGACAGATTGCTCAACGAGCAGTTAAAGAAGCTTCAGACGAGTTACATCGACTTTTACCTGCTTCATGCGCTGACCGGAAGCCGCTGGCGGGATATCGTTCTGAAGCACGATCTTCTAACTCGGGCTGCCGCCGCGCTGGCCGATGGGCGCATCCGGCATCTGGGCTTCTCGTTTCACGACGAGTATGAGAGCTTCGAGGAGATTGTCAACGGCAGCGACCTATGGAGTTTCTGCCAGATTCAATATAACTACATGGACACGGAGAATCAGGCCGGGACACGCGGCCTGAAACTGGCGGCGAGCAAGGGCGTGGCCGTAGTTATCATGGAGCCGCTGATGGGCGGCAGGCTGGCCGATCCGCCGAAAGATATTCTCGCAGCCATGGAGAGCTTTCCCGCGCGGCGAACTGCCGTGGAGTGGGCGCTCCAGTGGCTCTGGGATCAGCCGGAAGTTTCGGTTGTCTTGAGCGGCATGAGCACTATAACTCAGGTGGAAGAAAACCTGCGCTTTGCGGATAACTCGCGCATTCAGGCTTTCGGCCCGGCGGAGCAGGCGCTGATTGCCGAGGTCAGGGAAAGATATCGCGAGCGCACCGCGATTCCGTGCAGCAGGTGCAACTACTGCATGCCCTGTCCCAATGGGGTGTACATTCCCGCCAACTTCGAGTTTTTCAATTACGCTCGCTTGTACGACGACGTTGCGGGGGCGCGTTTCAAGTACAAGGTCTTTCTTACCGAGGAGCAGCGGTCCGGCGCCTGCATCGATTGCGGAGTCTGTGCCGACCTGTGTCCGCAAAAGATCCCCATTGGCGAGTGGATGCCCAAGGTATCCGCGCTGCTGGCGTGAGCGAAATCGCCGTCTCGTCGATTGAAAATTTCCTCCCGCAAGGGAGAACAAATGGTGAATCTGTGCTATCCTTGTGGCGATTCCGAGAGGCGCTATGGAAGAATACCGGAGGCAGTTCGCCAGCACGTTTGTCCTTGCATCTGCACTGATTTCCACTCAAGAGCATTTTGATTCGGCTTTACAAACTAACTAGAAGACCTGAGTGGAGACCGAAACTTCCGCCCTTTAGCCTGCATTATTCGTGAA
>PLGM01000240.1:0-509 GCA_003139795.1 Acidobacteriaceae bacterium
TTGGAGGCACTTAAAAACGGCCTGACAGAAGAACGCATCGCGGCTGCATTGGATGTCAGCCTGGACTCCATTCGTGCAAAGCGCGACTTGTTGAATGGGATCTGTTCCGAAGCGGTTCAAATATTGGCAGACAAGCAGCTCAGCCCCAAGGTTTTCTGGATCTTGCGCAGAATGAAGCCCATTCGCCAGATCGAGGCCGCCGAGCACATGGTGGCTGGTGGAACATTTACCGTTCCCTTTGCAAAGGCGCTTCTGGCCGTCACCAAACCGGAAATGCTAGAGGAGCAAGCCGCTGCTGACAAAAAGCTACAGGCGACATCGATAGCCGCCCGGTCAATGCTGGAAGAGCAAAACGAGTTTCTTCTCAGAGATCTGAAATCAGTGGAAGAATCATACGGGACGGATGTCCTCACTTTGACCGTGGCTTGCGGTTATCTTGATCGATTGCTGACGAATCCCAAGATCGAGCGTTATATGGCCCGGAATCACGCGGATATTCTTCAGGCCCT
>PLGM01000240.1:601-6301 GCA_003139795.1 Acidobacteriaceae bacterium
CTCGCGTTGTCGCGAAAATCAGCGTTTGCGGCCACTCGTAGACAGCTAATTCTTATCGGCTGGCGAGTGCCGTGAACGAATCTGATGCAACCGATTTACTAACGGCGCTCTATGACCGCTGGTACATAGCGCTCGTCCGCTATGCACTCCGGACGACCCGCAACTATGAACTCGCTGAAGACCTTGCACAAGACACCTTCATGCAGCTTTATCAAGCATTGAGAGCCGGCAAGACCATCGAACATCCAAAAGCGTGGACAATTTGCGTGTTGCGCCGAGCGATGAACCGGCAAATGAAGTACCGGAATCTGCATGAGCAGCTTGATGAATTGGAAATAGCCGGAGCACCTGTGGCAGAAATGTCTGGCCCCACGGATGTCCGAGACCTTCTTTCGGTGCTCTCACCGCGCGAAGAGGAAGTCCTGTTGCTCAGACTCGAGACACTGAAGTATCGCGAGATCGCCGAGCAGTTGGGGATCAGCATAAACTCTGTCAATACTCTCTTGGCACGTGCATTACGAAAGCTCCAGGAAGCGACATCGCGGCACGTCAATGAAGAGAGGACAAAGAGATATGCTAAGAAACCGGTCACGCGAGCATCCTAACGATGAAACCCTTCTGGCCTACCTGGATGCCGAACTGTCCAACCTGCGAATGCGTGTCGTTCGGACCCACCTCCAGATTTGCTGGAAATGTCGTGCCGCATTGGCGGAACTGGAGTCTCAGGTAGTGACCATTTCGCGCCTCCTTGCTGAGAAATCGCAGGATGAGACTGATCGATCTGTTCAGGCGCGGGAGAAATTCTTGCGATGGAGGACTGATTTTGAAGGTCGGCAGAGGTTTTTATTCAGATGCCAGCCGCCTCAATTGGATAGATATGCCGCGGGCTCTGTTCTTGCATAGAGCGAGGCTGGCGGCGCTCGTCCGCCGCCTGCGACAGCCGCAACCTGCGCCGAGTGCCCACCAATAAGCTCAGAGCCCGCGGGGCAGATGAACTTTGCTTCCACCCCTCTGGGCAAGCGCGATAGACGATTCCATTCGGAAGAATATGCGGTGAGAACGACATGAAGAAGAAACCAGGCAGTCAGCCGTTACGTTGTGCGATCTACGCCCGCACCGCCACCGTGAAGAAACCCGATGAAGATAACTCCATCACTCAACAGGTTGAGAGATGCAAACGCTTGGCCAAAGAAAAAGATTGGATCGTTAGCGATGACTACATCTTCACTGATTCTGGACAGTCTGGATTAAGGGTGAACTCAGGGCTGAAGAATCTAATGCGTATCGCCGCTGTCAATCCGAAATCGTTCGACGTCCTGCTTTGCACTTCAATCGATAGGATCGCGCGGGACACTGATCTTGTGATCCGAATCCATAAGGTCCTCAAAAGGATTGGCGTTGGAATCCGCTTTACGGAACATGGCGATATCCCGGTTTGAAACAAGGTACCCGGCTCATGCTGCGGGCTTCAACCGAATATTCTTCGATTCGAGGGAGAGTTGAACGGTGTGTTCACTCGCGCAATGAGCAAATCACATCACGTCAACTCAGGATTATCATACGAGGGAGAACGATTTCTGAATCTAGTGGAGTCCTAAACCCGTGGCGTCCATTGATCAGGTCTCAATCGCCGGCTTCTCTGAACCCATACGGCTCGTCGAATTGCGCGAAACCCGATGCGCGAATGTGCCCGCTCATGCTGGCATCTACCTGATCGCAAGAGAGCCTGATAGCGCTCCCCAATTTCGAATCCCAAGTACCGGTGGCTGGTTCAAAGGCCAGGACCCCAATTGCGCGTTGGACATCATCGAGACAAAATGGGTAGGCGGCGCCCACATCCTCTATATCGGTAAAGCTGCAGGTAGGAAGGGACTCAAGAGCCGCTTGCGTCAATTGATCGACTTTGGCAAAGGAAAGCCTGTCGGCCACCGTGGCGGCAGGCTGTTGTGGCATTTGCAGGACAGTGAGGATTTACTTGTGCGCTGGCGCACCTGCACGGCGGATGAGGCTGACCGCGCAGAGACGACGGCAATAGCTGATTTCAGGAGGTCGCACCGGGGCAAACGCCCCTTTGCGAACATGAACAAGTAGAGCAGGTCGCGCTGCCGGTGGTGCGCGGGCCAGAGAGATGATGTCCGCAATTGCGCGTAGAACCAACGTCATCTTAAAGCACTCGCCAGATACATTTTCAATTTTCGAGACGCGACGCGTAGCGTCGCGTTCATGCCCGTCGGGTGGGCCAAGGATGCTCTCCCGCCGAGGCGGGAGCGCGAATCAGGGTGGGAAGACGGGCAAAAATGCACAAAATTGGCGGAGCCTTTTGGGTAGGCTCCGCCGGAATGCTGGATGGGCTTAGGCCGCCTTGGGCTTCTTTTCCGTCTTGGCGGCTGGCTTGGGCGCGGCCTTCTTTGTGGCTCCCGCCTTGTCCTTGGCGGCGAACTCCTGCTTGACCTTGGCGGTGATGGCGTTTATGTCCACCTTGTAGAACTCGGCGGCTTCCTTGAGGAGCTTGCCGGAGTCGTTCACAGAGCTTGCCGAGTGGAGAATGACAAGCTCCACCAATAGGCGTCCAAGAATGCTTTCCTCAGACTTGCGGACGAAAGCAGTCAGCAACTTGGTTGGCGTGTCGGCGGGGCCTTTGGCTTTGCCGATGCCGTGTTGACGGAGGACGATGGCCAGTCGGCGCTCGTCCACCATTGCGGCAAGCCGTTCGACCACGAAAAGCAGGTCCCGCTTCATCAGACGAACGGGAACGGCTTCAACGATGGACCTCAACACCCGAAGGCCTGTCGCCTGGGCGAGTGCCTCTTCGCGGTGGCGCTTCTCCTGTTCGGCCTTGACGCCAGCATCGGCGGCAACGTTCGACCGTTGCTTTTTGGCATGGTGTACAGGGCATTCGGGATTTGCGCAGATGCGCCGAAGCTCTCCCTTTTCGCTGCCCTCGGTGACGATAGCCTCGGTTGTGAACTTGCACGTCTTGTACTCCGGCCAATCGCGCTGCTTCTGATTGGTCGGTTTGTCGTTGCGAATCTCAACGTACTTGTTTCGGGGCACGACGGCGCTGCCATCCTTTGGCGTTCCGTAAGCCGTGCTGATCTGTACCAGCTTAGGTTTCGCTGCAACGGTCTGGCGAACGTGCGCATCGACCTTCGCGGCGTAGCATTTCGGATCGGAGCATTGATCCGCGTGGGTCAGTCCCTCAAACAAGAGAACATTGTGGCCGGTGCGCTTGGGGCAATCGAGGCAAGCTCCGGCCTCGGGCACAAGCGCGGCGTCCTCTTTCGAGAACGGCGCGGAAGCAAGCTCCAACAGAATGTTGTGCTCAATCCACTGTTGCAAATGCCGTACCGGAAGCAAGACGCGCTTGGCCTTGCTGCCGTTTGTGTACTGCTCCTGATAGCAAGCGGCGAGTGCCTCCTCCTGCTGCGCGGGCTGCAACTTGGCAAGCAAAAGAGCATGGCCCAAGCCGATCTCATCTTGCGAGAATGCCTCCACCACTGCGGGGACAAGCTCGACCAATTTCAATCGAGCGAGGATGAATGCCGGGGCCTTGCCAACCTTGGCGGCAATCTGCTCGACGCTGTACTTCGGTTCGTCAAGCCGCATCAACGCGGCGAAGCCGTTCGCTTCGTCGAGCGGATGCACGTCGCGGCGCTGGAGGTTCTCGACAATGCTGGTTTCGAGGGCCTGGGCGTCGGTCAATTCGACGATGCGGACAGGCGCGGTTTCGAGTCCAGCCAGTTGCGCCGCCCGGTAGCGCCGCGCTCCGGCGACGATCTCGAAGTGCTGGCCCACGGGCCGCACAACGAGAGGCGCGAGGATGCCTTGCGTTTTGATGGACTCGGCCAATTCGCCAAGCGCCGTTTGATCGAAGCTGCGGCGCGGGTTGGTTGCCGACTCAGTGAGGCTCACAAGCGGCAGGTTGCGATACTCGGATTGCGTTTGAACTGCGGTTGTCATGGGGATTCTCCTTATGTGGTTGTCGAGAGTGAATGCGTAGGCGGGCACAGCCGGTGCCCGCCCGTTGAATGGCGGGTTACCGGCTCCGGCTGTGTACAAAGGCTTCATAGAAGCCCTGGGACCGGAGGTTTCTGTCCCAAGTCCGGGCGAACGCTTCGTGTTGCTGTTTCAGCCCCGAGAGGGTAAACAGTTTTTGCGAGTCGTCGCGGTAGCTCGAATACTGCTCGATGCCGAGATAGTCATTCCGCCAGTAGTACGGAGCGAGTACGATCTCGCTCCCATCACGGCGCATCTCGAAGAGCATCTCCGGGTCGCGCATGGCGTCGCCGTTCTGCTTGCCGTAGTGCGCAACAGAAATGGTCGGCAGACTGTTGGGGCCGCTGATCTCGATGTCCTCGATGTCGAGCGGCATCCACGGTGCATTGTCGATGTGAAGATGGAAGCCGGGCGGGAGCGGCCCGGCCTCCATCAGGATGAGAGCCAGGGTCCGCATTACGCCACCTCCGCGACGGCCTCGTTCTCTTGTGTTGGCTCGTCCGCTTGAATGGCGGCGAGAATGACGGCAGAGGTGCGCTGAATGACTTCAAGACTTTCGGCCAAAAGTGCGGCATCGCCCGCGTACATCTGGATGTAATCGCTCGAAGCAGTTCCCATGTCCAAGCCAACGCTCTGGCCCACAATGAAGGCCACGGCCTCGGCTTCGGTTTCGCGCACGGTGGCGGTGGTCATCGTGCGGCGTTCGGCCTTATGTAAAAGCTCATGCGCCGTTTCGTGTACCAACGTGGTGAACTCCTCGGCCTTCGATTGGCCGGGAAGCAAAACGATCTTGCCGCCATAGGAGACGCCAAGGGCCGGGGCGATCTTCTCGTTGAATTCCAGTTTGATGTTCTGTTGTGCGAGGAATGCAATCATCCGGTCGCGGTGCTCGCCGACTTCGCCGGTGATGTTGTGCTCAAACTCCGGCAGGTCCGCGCCTTCGGTCTGGCTGAGGTCGAACACGTACACGGCTCGGAAGCCAATCAGCATGGGCGCTGGCTTCGCGTCTTGCTCCTGCTCTGCCGTGTCTCTCTTTCGACGATGGCCGATGATCGGCGCGAGAATCTGAATACCTTTCTCGCCCTTCTTCACAAATCGGCCAAGCTCGTTCCATGCGCGAATGCCCGCTACTCTCGTGGCTGACGGGCGCTGTCTGGCGATCTGCAAAATGTTGCCGAACGAATAGGAATGAAACCTTGCCATCGCGCCAAGATAAGCGGTCAAAGTTTCGCTCTTGCCTGCCTCAAGTTGCTGAATGAGGTAGTCCACGGCCTGCTTGATGAGTTGCTGTGTGGGGTTGTCCTTCTGGCTGGTGCGTTGCTGGTAAGGCGACTCGCTGCGGTTCTGCCGTGCCGCATTTTTCCTGTGCGGCGCGGCGTTGCTGATAACGGTTGTGCCGTTGCTGGCGGCGAAGGCTGTGTTGCTGATAGTGGTTGGCATGACTCTGTTCCTCATTTGCTGCCCGCTGTGGGGCGATTTGCGTGCATGAGGGAGAGCACTGCCTGAAACCCAAATTTTTTTTGTTGAGTGCTCCCGCTTCATGGCTCTTGCGGCACGGCAGAGGCGCGGAGGGTTCTGTCCAGGCCGCCGTAGGCGCCGCGTCAGCGGTCGAAGCGCAGCGGAGAGCCTTGACAGGTTCCGACCGCCTCTGCCATAAAGCCGCCTGAAGCGGGGGCACTTGATAAAAGAAGAAATTTAGGACCC
>PLGM01000166.1 GCA_003139795.1 Acidobacteriaceae bacterium
TCCAGAAGCGACCAGCGTTCGCTTTGCGGGATGCCTCGAACATGCATACTCCCTGCGCCTTCTCGCTTAGGCGAGTACGACACGGCCTAGGAGCCAAGTCTCAGCTTGTATTCCTTGGGCGTTGTACCAAATTGAAGGATAAATTCATTCCTTAGAGCGGCAACACTTCTGAAACCGCATCGCCTTGCCACAACAGAGAGCGTGGAGCCAGGCTCCTGTAGCAGTGTTTTGGCTCCTTCTGCTCGCATTTTCCGCACCCATGAGGCTGGTGTCTGATGGAATTCAGAGGCAAAGCGCCTTGCAAATGTTCGAGGACTCATGGACACCTGCCGAGCAAGTGTTCTAACAGAGAGACCCCGCGCCATTCTCCCTCTCACCCAGGCAGGCAGGTCTCTCAATGCATTATCTGTAACGGTGCCGCTCTCCGATATGAGATCACTAAATTGGGCCTGCCCTCCTGGTCGCCGAAGATACAGCACGAGTACCCGCGCCACCTGACCAGCAATCCTGACCCCGAGGTCTTCCTCAACTAACGCTAAAGAGAGATCGATGCCCGCCGTGACGCCAGCGCTGCTATAGAAGGGGCCGTCTTTTACAAAGATTGGGTCTTTCTTCACGTCAATGTTTGGGTACTCATGCGAAAACTGGTCGCAGCACTGCCAATGTGTCGTGGCCATTCGCCCGTCGAGAAGCCCTGTGGCAGCAAGCAAAAAGGCTCCTATACACACGGAACCGAGCCGACGGATTCGCCCCTGCCTTGTACGGATCCATCGGAGAACATCCTCGTTGTACGGTCGCATTGCTCCGCGCCCGCCAATCACCAGGAGAGTGTCAATTGGCCTTCTGAAATTTTGATAGAAGTACTGGGAAGTCAATGAGAGGCCTGCGGTGCTCATGAGTGCTTCCTCTTGACTGGTTGAAACAACCTGTAGTGCGTACTCCCTTGACCCGCTGGCGGCATTTGCCTCAGCAAAGACAGAGTAAGGACCGGTCAGATCAAGCAGTTCGAACGGTGGTGCGACCAGAAAAACGACGTTTCGTGTCACCGGGCAGGCCTCGATCACCAGTATGGCAGGATTCTGCTGATAAATGGCATTTCCGCCATGGCCATTAGGAAGATAGTGAGACCAGAACGTCAGTCGTCGCCCTTGGAGGAGATCATGGATCCATTCAATGCTCATGCCGCACTTTTGGTAATCGATGTACAACAGGGTTTCTCTGATCCGAGTTGGGGGCCGCGCAACAACCCCGAGGCTGAAGCCAACATCGACCGTCTTCTTGCAGCATGGCGAGAGAGCGGTCGTCCCGTAGTTCACGTGCACCATGACTCGCCATCACCAAACGGAAGATTTGTACCGGGGACGCCGGGCAATTCACCTAAAGCCGAAGCAGTCCCGCGCGAAGGTGAACCTGTTCACCACAAGACTGTAAACAGCGGCTTCATTGGAACCAAGCTTGAGCACTATCTACGAGCCGCCGAAATCGACACGCTTGTAATCGTCGGTTTGACAACCCAGCATTGTGTCTCGACTACGACTCGTATGGCTGGAAATTTAGGCTTTCACGCTTACGTAGTCGCGGATGCCACGGCGGCCTTCGATCAAATCGGCATAGATGGGCGAAAGAGAGCAGCTTCGGATGTTCACTTCGCAGCACTCAGCGACCTTAACGGCGAGTTTGCGACCGTTGTCGAGACCAAAACAATACTCGGCTCTGTCCTGGGTCCGGGCAGGAACGGCTGAATCAGGACGAACCGGGGCAGTTGGGCAAACTGACGCGCCGCATGGCGGAGGCGGGGGTGAACATCGAGGTTCTTTATAGCGACCACGAGCATCGGCTCATTCTAGTTGTTGATAAGACCGAGGAAGCACGTGCATTGGCTGAGGCATGGACCCAGGAACGGGAAGCGCGTCGAACGGCTCCAACGCAAAATGACGCGGAAAACGGAGACACACAATGAGAGATCATTCCTATGCCCTACAGGTTCGTTGGACGGGGAATACCGGCGAGGGAACGAAGAACTATCGCAGCTATGCGCGAGACTATCTGATTCAGGCGGAGGGAAAGGCGGCGGTGGAAGGCTCCAGCGATCCGGCCTTTCGCGGTGACGCGCGGCGCTACAACCCGGAAGAGCTCCTGGTGGCCAGCCTTTCGTCCTGTCACATGCTGTGGTATCTGCATTTGTGCGCGGTGAACGGCGTGGTGGTGGCGGGCTATGAGGATGCGGCATCGGGAACGATGCAAGAGACCGACTCCGGGAGCGGCTCGTTCGCGAAAGTGGAACTCAACCCTAAAGTCACCATTGCGTCCAGTTCCGATCCGGCCAAGGCCGAGGCGCTCCACGAAGAGGCACACAAGAACTGCTTCATCGCGAATTCAGTGAATTTCCCGGTGCAGATCACGCCGTGCATCGTGAAATTGCCAGCACATAACTGAGGTGGGGAGATGGCAAAACAGCGGATCCACGAGGCAACTGCTGCAATGAGGCTAATGTACTTTCTGGACTAGGATTAGCCGGTTGCTGTTCGGATCGGTAATGGC
>PLGM01000412.1:0-3254 GCA_003139795.1 Acidobacteriaceae bacterium
AGGTTGTCGCCGGAGCGGTCGCGCCCAACTCCCGCGCAGGAGGGACACTTTGCCCACCAGTTCCGGCTGTCCTTGCGCGTTGCGCGAACATAATCCAGGATTCGGAACTCCGGGTATTGCGTGGAAGAGACGGTCGGGATGTACGGCGCCGCGACGACTGGTCGGTACGCTTCGGGCAGACTCATCCCTTCAATAAAGGTCCGAAGTTCGGACTCGGTGAGTTTCTTCAACCCGTCGAGGTAGGCAAGCTGCGCTTCCGGAGTGGGCTCGCCTTCGTAAAACCAGTAGCGCCGATTCGTCTTCCGGTGCACGCCGATTGGAGCGCGGATGGCATTGCCAAGCTCTCCATCTTCGAGCCGGTCCTGGCGTGGGAATACCTCAATCCCTTCCTTGAGACCGCCGCCTTTGACCGGGATGCCGAGTCGGAGAGCGAGATTGTAGACGTAGATTCGGCATTCAGAGGCCAGCAGTGGCTCGGCGCCGAAGATCCAGAGATGCCCGCCGCGGCGCGATTGTTCCAATGCGGCGTCAACTCCGTCCTGCTTCAACTCCCATTGCAACTGAAACAACGACTCCAGAGAGCCCTCGAAGTCGGCATCGATCGCCACCCACTTCGAACGTTGGGTCTCCGGATTGATCGCATAAAGGCTGATTGTGATGTCGCCGTTGAGGTGCATCCGCACCACTCCTTCATCCAACGGCTTCGGCTCCCTGGTCTTCCAATCCCTTGCCGGGTAATAAGGGACAGAACCGTTCGGCAGGGACCGCTCAGCCTGGATTGCGTAGGCCCGCCGGTTCACGAACAGTCGCATGAAGTTGTTTGCCGTTTCCCGGTTTACACAGAACTTGGCATACATGGCGTCTTGCCTCCTTCGTTGGCTCTGTGGTTGTAGCCCGGGTCCAAATTTCGGTCAAATTCTTAGCAAAGGGATCGTGACGCAGTTCATGGGTCCAACGTTTCGGCTGGCCAGGTAGAACCCTTGCGCCTCTTCTGGGAACCTGAAATCATCGTTGGAGCAAGATGCCGGAACTTGTACAGATCGGTGTTCAGCCGTCGAAGCCTGCCAACGCTCGAAGTCCGAAACCCCGAGCCATTGTGCTTTGGCTGCAAGGTGTCACTCTGGCATGGATGCTGGTGGAGTTTGGCGTCTCCGCGTATGCGGCTTTAACAGCTCACAGCCCCGCGATGTTGGCCTTCGGCTCTGATAGCCTGGTCGAGCTCCTGTCCGCCACCGTCGTGCTCTTGCAGTGGATTCCGAGCATGCCTATCTCAGAACGGAGGGCAAGCCGTACAGCCGGAGCCCTGCTTTTTGTGCTCGCCTTCGTGGTGGCGACGATTGCTATTGGGTCAATGGCTCTGCGGTTGCGGCCTGAAACGAGCTTCGCCGGTATAGGAATCACCGTCGCTGCGCTGATGGCAATGCCTGTTCTGGCTTTTCTGAAACGTCGGGAGGCTCGCCGCAGCAACAATGCAGCGCTGGCCGCCGATGCATTACAATCCGCGACATGCGCCTATGTTGCGCTCATTACGTTGGTCGGCCTCGCGGTAAATGCGGCGTTCCATATTGCTTGGTTCGATTCGATTGCCGCCTTGGCGGCAGCTCCCATTCTCATCAAAGAGGGCATGTCGGCTTGGGAAGGCCATCAGTGCGGGTGTTGCTGAGATCCCGATTCCAAGCTGGCCACGACCGGAAACGGCGGGCTGAGGGAGTTTTCATGCAGGTTCGCCCGTCGATTCCGGCCGCGTCGGGGCTACGCGGGAGTGGCTTTCACAAGAGCCGTCCCGCTGGATGTGTACGCCGGGCTGGCAGTGGCACTTGGTTTGAGAGCGTTGGGCAGAACGCGAGCATTCCGCCCGAATCCCGCAAAGGCAGATCCCTCGGCCCGTGCGAGACGGAGACTGATTGAACGAATACGACTTGCGGACAGACGCATGACGACTCCTTCCTGAGTTGAGTTGGAATTAGTTGGTGGGGGGTGTTGCGAGGTGGGCTAAGCGGTGGCCGGCTGGAACTCGGAGAGCAGCAGGCCAGGCTGCTCCACCAGGCGAAACAGGTCGTATTCGGAGAACGCGCGGTCAAACTTCTCCGAGGTGAATTGGTCTTCACAACCTTCGAACGACAGCATGTACCATTGCTCGCGCTGTCGATCGAAGACGTAGATTGCTCCCGATGCGCCGTTGTCCGGCACCATCTGGAGGAGCAGGACACCCTTGGCCGTCTGTATCCACCGGGTGGCAATGGCCTCGCCGATTTCCAGAAACGCGACTACGGTTTGCTCGACGGAGCTGGCGGCACGGTCCCGCCAGTTGAACATCTTGTAGGCGGACATCTTTCCTAAACTGGGTTGCATGGCGGTTCTCCTCTCTTGTGGGATTGGGGTTGGCGGGGATTGTTGTTGACTATCGCGGTCGGCTCGTAAGCGTGAGAAACCACATCCGAGTAAGCGATCCGACCANNGACGACGATCGCGTTGAGCACGGTCAGCACAAGGCAGATCGCGAGGCGGCGCTGGAAGCGGTTTATGGAAGCCGCCGCTTCCAACGGTTGAGTGGCGGCGAGGGGGCTGGAATTGGGCATTGCGATTCCTTTCTTTCGTGGCACCAAATGCCGGTTGGCGTTCGTTAAGTGCGCGCAGAACTAGCCCTGACGCTCACGAATCAACAGCGAGCTATGTGCTGGGTTCGGGGGCTTCAGTTGTTCGGGAGTACTTACTGGGAGCCGGTGCCGCGTTCAGAAGCAGAAGCTCTGCTGACGTGCTTCCTCAATTGCCGTTGAGGTCTGGGCACTGACGATCTGTACCAGGCTTGCGCCTGGACGCATCGTGTAGTCCAACTTCGATTCGAGATTGCTGACCTGCTCAAATGCCTCGCGGTCATTCTCGTAGATGGCCCGGAGGTCGGCGTCTGTCGAAAAGATGCATACTCTGCAAGAGAACCGGCGCAGGTAGCCGCCCGTCGTTCCGTCCTTGTGATACTCGGGGACGTACACCGGATGAAGCCTGACGGCGTTCACCCAGTGCCAGGCGAGTACATCCGCCAGCGACTGGTCGAAGATCGGAAGCCAGTTGTAGACCGTTCGATCGCGAGTGGTAAGGCTCGCATTCACAGCCAACGGAGCTAATCGTGAGCGGGAATGCGACTCTTCAGCTCGAATGCCGATGCAGTTGACGATCACCTTGTGCGGCAGAGTCCGGATGAATTTCTCGATCGGACTACGCTTTAGGTCGGACGTGCATTGGCGGAACCTGGGAGA
>PLGM01000412.1:3272-9626 GCA_003139795.1 Acidobacteriaceae bacterium
GGGGAATCCCGGAACTTATTGCGGACCAATCCGAGCATTCGTGTTGAGTCTTTGCCACCCGAATGGTTCACGACAAACGCAAGATCACTGCCGCGTTCCTGCACGAGTCTGCGCACCGCTTCCAATTCCATAGCCACAATTGCACCTCCCTTACATGAGCTGTGTTCCAAAAATCGACCGCATTTATGCGCTTTCTTCCATCGCACATCCTCCCATCACCTCCAAAAAGGTCTGTATACAGGGGGATAGTCAGACCGGAAGCTTCTGAGCGTGCATGACTTAGGAGGGGTCGATTTCGGTCAAAAGCGAGGCAAAGAATGTCAAAGCAACGTCATCCACACGACAATGCGACGGAAATACAACCGCAAAGAAGAGCCATAGGCAGTCGTGACATTGCAGGATGGCAACTATGGATGTTTCAGATTGAGGAATTCGCGGAAGGGCACAATCTCCGAGCTCGCCGTATTGGTCAGAGTCCGCGTTTCAAGCAGGGAACGGCGGAATGCGTCGCTCAGTGCGAAGGCGATCCGCTTGCGAGCCGAGCGCAATTCCATAGCCAGCAAATACACAATATCGTCGCTCGCGGTGAGATAGAGAACCAAATCCGTGGTCATGTCCTTGTCGAGAGCTTCGCGAATTGCGGTATATCGCGTCACGGATTTCGCGCTCCTCTCATACTCAATTCCGATACTTCGGATGCGTCCGTTGACTTCGATCTCAGCAATGGCATCGTAGTCTTTACTCGCTCCGCTGGTGGCAATCAGGTTTCGTGACGTAATCTCGAGATCGGTCTTCCAGGAACGCAGCAAGCCGGTTCGGGCGAACGCTAGATGGATATTGACCAGTTCGAGCGCGTGAGCGATCTTTGACGGGTGAAGAATTTGTTCCGTATCGCTGGGCAGTGAGACCAAACAATGCCCGCGCGACTCTAGGCATTCAAGGCCCAACTGGGTGATTCGGTAGACAGGNNACAGCAGCTCGCGGAGTTGATCGAAACAAAGTGCACGCGCATTCCGGACATGGAGCAGAACCGGCACATCGCATGTTTCGGATAGCGCAATATAGCCCTTGTAATATCTCACTGGAGTGCTCCTGTCGTGACCTCGTTAAGCCGGAGTCGGCATTGGCTCTGATCGACCTGCCATCGCCCGAGGTCGCTCTCGACCCAATCCTGGTCTCCGAAAAGCAACATCGCTTCGTACCTATCGCCGCGCAAACTGATCGAGATGGGACTGACGCCGGGCGACTTCCATCCCGGTTTGCCAAACTGGATGGCGCCATGTTCCGAGGACCGTAGCGTGACGAGGCATGCGTCTGGCATCGTCTCTGAGGTGCGGCGCTCGAACAGCAGGTGCACCTTTCCAGCGAATTGGCGGGGCGGTGAGCATTGAAATATCCTGCCAATCGCGCGCAACGGGAACTCCGGATCGAAGCCGCTTTTGGAGTTGAAGCGGATCTGGCCAGGAAAGATCGCGCTGTGATGAAGCCTTCTTCCCGACATCAAGGCAGCGGCGTTGAACCAGGCTGCCGTCCGCCGGAAGCAATATGGATCGCTCGTGTCGTGTGAATGCATAGCCCACCAGTTCGTCCCGAAGCTGACTACGCGGACGTACATGCTGACAACTCCGCTGTTAGCATTCCCAGAACGGCGCGCGTCTGGAGCATTCGCTCCGGGCCACGTAGGGAATGCAGGAACCAGATGCGCTCGAAGGAGAGGCCGGGAAGCACCCGATTCCCGTCATGGAAAAGGGAGAGAAGCTTTTCCAACTCGACCATCGCGTGCGCAAACGCGATCTCTCCGGCGCTCCGGGCCCCGAGTTCCTGAAGGAGATACTTGCCCCACTCCTCGGCGACCGGGTGGTCCTTCACATCGCTCTTGTAGACAACCCAGAGACTAAAGTACGGGTTCTGCTGCGCAAGATGGTTGCGCAGTTCCTGAATCTTTTCTCGTGGGGAAGGCAGAGTTCGCGAATCACTTTCCGACGCGTTGGACTGCGCTTGATTGAAAAGATGAACGGTGAGGTTCCGAAGTACCTCACTATTCAGAGCCTCCAATGCAGCCGTCCGTTCTGGGTCCTGAAGCATCTCGATGCGCTCAAATTCCTGTGCAACCGGAATGGGAAACGGAAGTCCCTGCATCAGGTAGAAACTCCGAAAGAGATCGATGCGGCCGAGAGCAAGCGCGTAAGGTTGCTCCGGAACAGGAATCTCACGACGTACATAGAGGAGCCAGTCGTCATGACTTCCAAAATCGGATGGGATTATTCTGGTCATTCTGGCCCTTTCAAGCACCCTTAAGTGTTGCGTTGCGGCGCCGTTCCTGATCGAGCAGAACGGTCGTTTGGTTCAGGCGCTGCTTGAGATTCTGCTCACTATTCTGCAGCGCTTCCACGCGCCGCTGCAAAAGGAGGTTGTCTTGCTGCAGGCTCGCTGTGGCTGCATCCGGCGCCGAAGCTTCGATCTTCTCAGCTTCTATCGGCGAGATTCCCTTACTCACCGCGAGACTTCGAACACTCCGCGTCAAGCTTCCGGCCGCCTCGGCATCCTGTTGCGAAGGCCCTGGCTTCTGAGATAGGTTTTTTTCCACATCGGCGTTATGGGCTTCGACCAGCTGATTGAATTGCTGGGTCCGCCGCTCAATCTCGATCCTGTCGCTCACGCGGCCGTTCCATAACTGCGCGATAAGAGACGCCGCGATGACTTCGCGCTTGTNNGGCTGCGCGCCACTGAAGAAGAACAATGGCGACCAGCCCGCTGAGCAAAAGCAGCGTTACAACATTCGACCAGAAGTAGAGATCGTCAATCGTGTTTTCAACGACAGCATTCCGGACGGACTCTATCGACGCCCCATAGTCGATGCCTTGCGGATTGATCTTGCCCAGTGCGTAGTCAAAGAATCCCTGGCGTTTCGGGGCAGACTGCGAGGTGGGAGTGTTCGGCCGATCCAGAGTTTGACCAAGAAATTCCCCGTTCATGCAGAAGAGCAGGATGGCAGGCACTACCCATCGAATGATGACTGGATTCCGCATCGTCATTCCGCACCGCCCACTCCGAGGAATAACCCCGCCGTTCTCCTGCGCCGCTGTTTCCGGTTCTCAGCTTCCTTGAACCGCAGATTCACGCCGAGCTCCGGGTCAAGATAGCTGTGCATCTTGGGATAGAGGGAAGGCTCCAGGCCCTCAACTTGAAACCGCGGAGCTCGCCGGACGTGCAGATGGGAGTAGCGGGTGCCCTCGCGGTTATCCACCATGAGAATCTCCATCTGGCCCACCGGCAGGTTCTTGATGTGGTCCTCGCGAGCGCGGGTTTCCTTGATGTCGCTCTCGCTCCCCGTGCCAGTCTCGGTGTATTTGGTCGAGAAGATCCCGGTGCGGCGCACCGACAGGCTGCGTCGTTTGGTTGCAATCCTGGCCGACGCCTTCAAAAACCATTGCGCCGTATTTTCCTCGGAGACGTTCATGATCATCTTCGTTCCAGGCGCCGACGAGACCTCGTCGGCAAACGCCTGGCTCACGCGTTGCAACTGGGGCATGCTCTGGAACGAAAAGAGGAATGAGACGCGCGCCCCGCGCGCCGTCTGGAGCACCTGGGTAAATCCCGGATAGGCGAACGGCGCGAACTCGTCCAGGATCACCGAGAGCATAGGCTCGTCGGCATCCCTGTCGCTGGCTGGCTGCGCGTAGCGCTTGCCCACCATCAACTGAATGTTCTGGAGCAGGATCTTTCCCAAGGCTTCGACAGCGCGCTGATTGCGGTTTGCATTGAGGGAGACGAACAGAATGAGATCCCGTTCGAGAACGTCGTCGAGTGTCAGCAAGTCCTGGTAGGAGCCGGTCACGACCGACAACTCATCTTCCAGGAAGCTCAACAGCTCATTCAAAAGCCCCTGAATCTTCTCGACACGCTCTCGGTCGGAGAGTGACCGTTGCAGCATTTTCACTGACATCTCGAAGTTCAATCGCTTCTGCATGGAGATGCTCGGCGCCGAAGCGAGGCGGGCCTTCGCAATTCCGATCTGCTCCTCCAACACCTTTTCATCGAGCGCCATCACCAGCACGTCGTAAACATTGAAGAGCTTGCCGGTGTACTGAAGGATGCGAACGAGATCCGAGAGATAGGCCTCCTGGTGGCCCTTGAAGAAATCCTCGCGCAGGCCGAAGGAGCGGAATATGAAGTTCACATGCTCCTGGTAGGCGTCGTCGAGCGCGTAAAAGGGGTTGTATCGCGCCGACTCTGAAGGGTGCGTCGGATCGATCACTCGCAGGTCTTGCAGACGGCCGGCGGCTTCGATGTGCGGCAGAAGGCGGTCAAGGAACTCGCGCTCCCCCTTGCCATCGAAGATAATCATCGGCATCCTGCGCGCGCCAAAGCACCGCGTCAGATCCTGGGCGATGATGTTTTCAAGGAATGTGGACTTGCCCGCGCCCGTGCCACCCACGATGACGCCATGCTTTATCCGCACCGTATCCGGCCAAAGCCACGGCTTCTTGTGGACGTTGTATCCGAGTAGCGTAGCTCCAGCCTGGTTAGCTTCGCGCGCTACCTTCGCATCCCTTGATGCAGGGATCTGGATGGCAGGGTGAGGCCAGTTCTCCTCGCGCTTCTTCCTACGACCGATCAATTGTGCGGCAATTAGCCCGCCGCCGAATAACTGAATGGCGCTGTACAGGAAGATTTCGAGGCACTGCGCATTGCGCAGATGGAGACGTGACACGGCGACGTACCAGCAGAGCCCAACGGCGGCGCAGGCGAATAGCACGAGGACACCGGCGACATCTTCCGGTCCCCTCTGGCGCCAACCGGGTTGATCGTTGTAGGGGCTCATCAGCGTCCTCCGACGGAGAAGTAAACAAAGACACCGACCAGAGCGCACAGGAGAACAATCGTGAGAACTAGCAACGGGCTGGGTTTCCAGCGCCCCTTCTCATCGACGGGTTTAAGTTCATCGGAAAGGGATTCAAGAAGGGCATTTTGCAGATTGGACTCGGCATCGCTCAAGTAGATATGTCTGAGTGCCTGGCGCACTTCCTCCGCCGAAATGTAGCCTTGCGAGTCCATGGCTAGAGAACTACCTCAACCTTCAGAGGCCCGATCTGGTCGGCGCCGAAGTTCAACTGATAGATCTGCGGCAGATTTCCCGTCGAACCTCCAATGCTGATGACGCCGGTTGTCTTCTCCCCCGGTGCAAGATCGCGGGTACCATTCTCGGCCTTCGTCACGGGAATGCAGGAGACTTGTCGCGCTTTGAAGGCCGCGAAGGTCTGGGAAGTGATCTGGTGATTTTTGAGACTCACGAGCGAGATGGGCTGCTCGGTCGGAAGCGGGGCGCAAACATCGGGTGTCGTCACCCGAAACGGAACTTTGGCCTGATTGGTCACCGAGTACCGAATATAGAGCTGGTCCTTCGTGCGGTAGACCTGTTCGAGTGCAACCTGCACGCGGTCAGCTGACGGCTTTGTCGCATCGTGTGCTATTTCCTCAACTCCCATCAGCGCCTGTGTCAGCACCAGCGATGCGATCTGGCGAATCTCAGCGTCTGACGGTTCGGCTGCGGCACGCGCGCTGGCATGTGGATTGGGCGCTGGCTCGGTGCGGACGAGTACATCCATTGCCGAAAGCTGGCCCGCCGGGTCAAGTTCGTAACTCAGCTCGCGTGAAGCGGTCCATACGAAGAGATTGGTGGATACTCCTTCCCGGAGCGGCTTCACAAAGACCTTGTCGTCATGGCGCTCGACCTGGAAGCTGTCGGGATCGGCTATGGCGAGCGTGGTCACGGACTCGCCAAATTCAAGAACCGTGAGATGGTTCAGCGAGGTTTCAATATGGCGGATCTGGCTTTGGCTGGTGGTCTGCGCCCCCGCAGCGGCAACCGCAAGAGCAAGGGAAATCGTCGTGAGCGTTTTCATAGCGGCCTCCTGAGGCGCAACGATCGTCCAAGAAGCGGAAAGGAGAAGCCGAGCCAGAGGCTCGGACTTCTCCTTCGCCGGCTAGGAGTGCCCCAGGGGAATGGGAGCACTCGTGTTTTCGAAGAGCAGATTGCGCTTTCCCTTGTATTGGAAGAGAAAGACCCTCTTTTCACATTCCGGGCCTTCGGGATTGGCGATTCGTTCGACGAGGAATGCTCGCCGCTCGTCGTCAAACCAGGCATAGCCGTTGACGGTCTTCGGCATTCGAACCCGAACCCGCTGACCGCCAGTCACCTCCGCAAAGGCNNGCATCCTGCTCGTGTTCCCAGAGAGTTGCCTGCGCCCTGTTACGCGCAAGCACCGCGGACCTCCTCTGTTCTTTGTCATCACTCAAGCGCACTGCTTCCCACTGCCCTTGAGCGTCCTTCAATTGCTGCTTGACTTCTTC
>PLGM01000176.1 GCA_003139795.1 Acidobacteriaceae bacterium
ATGATTCCAAAAGGAGCAACGGAAAGGCAGAACTACTACATTGATGAGCGTACCAAGGACGACCTGATGGAGGTCATATCATTTCTGCGCGAACACGCACAAGCAAAGAAAATACCTGTCGTCGTCCCAGAATTCAACAAGACTCTTCCTGATCGATACGTGTTTCAATGGGGCGGAATGATCATGGATCAGTGCACGCTCAACAGCTCGATTCGCTATCTTCTGCATGGAGCTGTCGTTCGGGCCTCTGATGGGCAAGGCATTCATTTGACATCGCACATACTGCGTCATGCGTTCGCAACTGAAATGGCGAGCATGAAAGTATCTGTGGATGTGATTGCGGCTTTGATGCACCAGCGCGATACGTCCGTCACGAAGTACTATTCCCAGCCTACTGGAACGCAAGTGATGGAGGCTGCCGAAATGGTGTTCGTTGATCGGATCGACGTTGCCGCCGAGGCTCTACGAAGCCCAGCAGAGATCGGCCGTACGCTCAACGAGGCTGAGGGGAAAGTGGGTGCCCTTACCGAGGTCATCGGGGGAACGTGCGTAGTCGCGAATCTCTGCCCAGCTAAGTTCGCCTGCATTGGTTGTGCTGGCAATGCGCCAGACCCCGAGAAACGTTACCAAATCGAACAGAAGATGGCGTGGGCCAAGGAACATGCGCTGTGGTCCACCAGCGAAAAGCTGTTTCCAGAGGAACGACGCCTGAATCAGCTTGTGCAGGATTGCGAATTGATGCTCGAAGAGATGAGTCTCATTGAGCAAACCCGGGATGACTCTCTTCAGAATGTTCAGATAGCATTCAGCACACCAGGCACGGCATGATCAAAAACAAGATTAAGCGGGTAAGTCCAGTCTGGCTTGCTTCGACATGGGAAAGTCGAAAGAAGGAGACCGTAAAATGCGTCGAAGCAGCAATTGACAAACTGCGCGAGGCTGATCGGTGCGTGACGTTAACGTCGATTCGAGACGAAGTGCGACTTCTCTTCGGGCGGTCGTTATCGACGAATACAATCAAGCGGAACGAATGCGCCTATCAGTTGTACTTGGGTGGTCGGCGCACGCCCAAAGCGCGGCAGGCCAAGAGCCATTTGATTCTTGAGTTGTATGCGCAGGTCGAGCCAAAGAAGAAAGCGGCAATACAGGCAAGGGTTGCGCGACTACGACGGCAGGCGAAGGACGATCTAATTGCCCGTATCATGCGCATCGAGGAAGAGCTGACAGAGCAAATGAATGTTGCAAACAGGCTGCGAGAGAAGATCATCTTGGCAGATGCTGCACAACATCGAAACAAACTACCCAGTAACGAAGGAGACATGATGCAGGTCGAACAGATGGAAAGAGAATTTACCTACAACGGCGTACGGCTACCTGACCCTGGCCATAAGCTTTCTGTCGATCAGGTTCGAGATACTTATGCCGCGGCGTACCCGGAAATCGCAACAGCATCCCTTGAAGGACCTGAGGCCGTGGGCAACAAGCTCGTATACCGCTTTTCTCGAGCGATAGGATCGAAAGGCTGAACCCTGGTTGATTCGACGCCAACACGGGCAAGGCTGAAGTATCCCACCGGATGGTTTGCTGCCGGGCGGGAAGTCGCATCTGCGATGACGTTGCTGTCGGACGGAGCGTTCAAGCTTTATGTATTCCTGTGTCTGCGCGCGGATCGAAGCAGCGCTCGTCTAGAGGTCGATCAGTCGAATATTGCGAAGTCTCTAGCAAAGAGCCGCCGATCTGTGATCGCGTATTTCGAAGAGTTATGTCAACAGGGCATATGCGAAGTGACATTCGCAACCAACCAGCATACTCGTGGCGTAGTTACAATCTGCGACGCGTTCTGGCCATACGTGATCCAGATGCCCGCAGGTGAAACTGAAGGTGCGGCCAATTACGTAAAGCATTTACGAATGCTTTTGGGGACGCGCAGTTGTGTTGTCCATGCATTTGCGCCAGCAGACGAAAAGCTTGCCCACACTCTCTTTTTCGACCGCGTTCCGATCGAACAAATCGAACGTGCGTTCTTGCTTGGATGTACGAGGAAGTATGTCTCCTGGCTCAACGGGCAAATCAGCGGCCCCATTGTCAGTCTCGGATACTTTCGATCAATTGTTGACGAGGTCGCTCAGATGGACACGTCAGCAGACTACTGGCGCTACATCAGCGAGAGCCTTGATAAGTATGAGCGTGCATGGCTTGCGCAGAGTGCCGATGGCGGAACGCGCGTTCCATAAATAGAATCCAGCCTTCTGAGCATAGCCAGCAGCGGCACCTATGTGCTTTGTTGGCTAGGCGGTGTCCCCCTTTGGAACGGCACAGAGTTGGCCTTCTCTGCGGACACTATCGGTCGAAATAACCTGTTCGGCGATCCTGCCTGTGAAAAGATTGCACCTGCAACAGAATCAGACGAAATGATGCTTCAATATGCAGCAACGCCACATAGATAAAGCTCTATTCGAGGACAACATCCATGAAAAACACCTACGCTGGCGGAAACACGCCGTCATATCCAGAAATCGCCACCGCATCCCTCACTGGCCCCGAAGACACCGGGACCGTTCTGCGCTACACCTTCAGCCGCGCCATCGGATCGAAGGGGTGAGCCGTGCCCACGCCCGCAATGTCGCAAGAGGAACTGGCGGAGTTGCTTCTCAAGAAGGCCGCAGAACCGCCTCCAGAAGCCAATCTCATCCTGGCAAGGCATCTCCGATCGAGAGAATCCTGCGATCTCGCGCACGCAGTCTCAGAAGCCATGAGCCGGTATGTGGCGACTGGAACACATCGGCTGCCGACGCCGCCGGATCTTCTTCCACCGCTGGGATAGCGACACTGGCTCCCGCCTTCGCGCAGGCTCTGCCGTCGCTCGCCGATGTTCGCGTCGAATACAGCCACGAGGTTAATGCAGAACTGGTGTATGAACTCTGCGCGGCCCTGGTGCGGGAAGGTTTGGGGACTGGGGAGACCTGGAAGCAGTCTGGCGGCAGCGCACTTGCCTTTGCTCAGCACGCCATGATGAGCGGCATTGGCGCCGAACGCGGCGATCTGCTTCGGCGCAATGTCGAGTTTCACCTTGAAGTGAGCGACGTACTGGGGCGTGCCGGCAGCGATGCGGCGCTCGAAAGCGGGCAACTTGCCGTTACCATCGAGTGCGGTGGAGCGGGCTATTTCAAGATTGGACCGGCGATCGATGCGCTGGAGGCAGAAGCCGAGGGACTTGGAGCGGCGTTCCATTGGGCATTGACATATGCGCTCTATCGCGTGATGAGGATCTACAACCACGACGATGCGCTCATGTACGAAGAGCGGATGCGCGANNAAGGCGTTGCCGGAGTGCATCCAAAAGACGCTGAAACGCGACTCTAGCGATTGGAGAACACACGACCGCGAGCTGCTGCGCAGGTTCCGAACTGGCAAATTCAGCCCCTGGATCGAGCGGTTACGGCGTATTCAGCGGCTCTCCCGGCTTCC
>PLGM01000328.1 GCA_003139795.1 Acidobacteriaceae bacterium
GATCAGGGGTCAGGGATCAGAGGTCAGAGATCAGGGATCAGGGATCAGAGATCAGGAGTCAGTTTCCAGGGGTCGGTCGGCGGAGGTTGGCGCTCAGGGATGGTGCGGGGCTCGGGGTTGCGCTTGTGTAGCGGCTGGCCGGCTGGGAGCATCTAACCGCCAGTGGAGACGCGCAAGCCAGAACGGCTGAATGCATTGACGGGCTTGCGGTGCTTTGCGGCCATCAACATCGTTCTCTTCCATTTCTCCAATCCACAGTGGTTTGGCTGGCTGGCGCCGGTGGTGAACGCCGGCTACGTCTCGGTGAGCTTCTTCATTCTGCTGTCGGGGTTTGTGCTGGCGTACAACTACGCGTGGCGGGCGCGGGCCGGGAAGCTGGACCGGGTGCGCTTCTGGAAGGCGCGGTTCACGCGGCTGTATCCCATCTACCTGCTGAGCCTGCTGCTGAGCTGGCGGATGGTTCCGGCGGAGTATGCGGCGCATACGCATGGGATGTTCTGGACGGGGATGGCGCTGACGCCTCTGCTACTGCAGGGATGGGTTCCGTCGCTGGCCACCTTCCTGAATACGCCGGCGTGGACGATGTCTGCCGAGAGCTTTTATTACGTTCTCTTTCCCTGGCTGGCCAGGGTGAAGCGGCCAGCGCAGGTTTGGCATTACCTGGTCCAGTTAACCGTGGTGTGGGCGCTGGGCATGGTTCCCGGCGCTCTGTATATTGCGTTCAACCCGGACGGGATTGCGCATCCGGACCGCTGGAGCTGGGGCCCGTGGCTGCAGGCGCTGAAGTATACGCCGCTGCCGCACCTGGCCAGCTTTGTCTTCGGCATCCTGCTGGCCGGCCTGGATGAGCTGGTGCCGCGGCCAGGCCGCCTGCGGCTGAACCTTGGGCTGGCGGGCTTTGTGGGGGCTTTCGGAATCCTGTCGCTGGGGCCGCTGGTTCCTTACGCCATTGTTCACGACGGACTGCTGATGCCGACGTTCGGCTGCATCGTTCTGGGGCTGGCAGGGGATAATCCGATGGCGGCCCTGCTGGGGATGCGCCCGCTGGTGTTTGTGGGCGAGGCCAGCTACTGCCTTTACCTGTTGCACTTCAACTTCTGGAACCTGATTCACGACACGCATGTGCTGAATTGGGCGGGACTGAGCCGGCTCGACCCGTGGATCAGCTATGTGATCCTGATTGGGTTGGCGCTGGTGGCGCTGCACGTGGTGGAGAAGCCGGCGCAGCGGCGACTGCGCCGTTGGATGGATGTGGCCACGGTGGCCAAGGATCAGAGTTTACCTGTCAATGCCGATAAAGATGGGCCTTGAGTCGGTTGTTGGGAAGTTGATATTGGGCGGGAAGAAGGATAAAAGACTTTAGAGATAGATGGAGCTATCCCACCCCAGTATTCAGACCACATGAATTGGTAATTCATCATGGACAAGCGCGGACGCGGACGTCCGCGCTACAGCCGGCCGGGCGGCCGGCGCTACATTCATGCAATTACCAAAACACGCGGTCACGGTACTAGGCGCAAGAATCCGCGGCGGACGCCGAGGGTGGGGCACCCGGTTCTGTGGGCGATTACTCTTCTTCGGCGAAAGCTATGAAGCTGTGAGGAGGGACTTCGATGTGGAACTCGGTGCGCTGGGGCTGCGGACGCTGGGGCCTGCGACCCGTGGCGGGAATGGCGGGGGGCTTGCCTTCGACGGCTGCGCCGGTGGCCAGATTGCGCAGATGCGTTGACGGGCCGAGCGTGGAGACAGTGACCTGGACGGGCGCGTCAAGATAGGACTCGACGACAAAGGTGTGGTTGTCATAGGCGAAGAGGCTCACCTTGCTGGGGGCGTCGATCTGGACGGGGAAATCGCGCAGCAGGTACTGCTTGATGGAGGTGAGCACCGGCTGCGGGAGCGAGTAGAGATCGTTGGGGTTCTCGGGGATGGTGAGGACGTAGAGAATGCCCTTCGAGTAGCGATCCATGATGAGCAGCGGGGCGCCGCGGCCGTTGGCGGTACCGCGCACGACGGGCCAGGCATCGTTGGTCATGAAGGCGATTTCGGGGATCAGGATTTCGCCGGTGACGCCGAGGTTGGCGCCGGCGCCGGCGCCGGACGCGCCCCAATAGTCGGTGACTTTGAGGACATTGCCGGTGGGGTGGATCTCGGCGATCTGGTTGATCTGGTCAAGGTGATGGCGGTCCTTTTCCTGGAGCGCGCGCAACAGGCCGGAGGTGATGACGATGTTTCCGCCCTGCTCAAGATGCGTCTTGATTTTGGTGATGAGGTCTTGATCGAATTGGGCGGACTCGGTGAGGAGGATGGTCTTTGCATCGGCGGGAAACTCGGGATGGAGATCGATGGGAATGCCGATCATGCCGAGATAGTTGTGGAGGAAATCCTCGCCGGTGGATTGGTAGGGCTTGTAACTGGCGATGCCTACGGGCGAGCC
Source organism: Acidobacteriaceae bacterium (assembly GCA_003139795.1). Lineage (GTDB taxonomy): Bacteria > Acidobacteriota > Terriglobia > Terriglobales > Acidobacteriaceae > Telmatobacter. The sequence continues at coordinate 2,435 of PLGM01000328.1, forward strand.
GAGCTTGCCGAGGACGGTGTTGACCGTGGAGAGCGCGTAGCCGGCGGCGGTGGCGTAGCTGACGGGCGCGGATGAGGCGGAGGCGGCGTGCCATTTGTCGAGGCCGGCGGCGGTGAAGGTGGTGTCGAGGGCGCTCCAGGCCTGGCGATCGCCGAGCTCGGCGGGGCGAAGCAGATCGCTGTATTGGAACAGCATGATCTGGGGGGTCTTGGCGAGCATGGTGTCCCACAACTGCTCGGCGTAGCGGTCGAGATAGCGGTTGTCGTAGGTGTCGACCCAGCCGCCGCCATTGCCGCCGGGCTTGATGTTATCGAAGTAGCGGACGATCTGGTAGCTCTCATACTGCTGCAGGTGCTGATCGGTGATGACGGGGTCGCGGGTCTCAGTGCCGGTGTAGATGCCGTCGAAGATCTTCGGCTCCTGGTCGAGGTCGTAGCCGTTGGCCTGAAAGTGCTCATACCAGTTGGGAAACTTGATGATGATCCTGACTTTGGGGTTGACGGCGCGGGCCGGGCCGACGAGCAGGTCGCGGGAGACCTCGTCCATGAGGGCCAGGCGGAAAGCGGTCCAGCTCTCGGTGCCTTTGACGGCGATGTCGGAGTCGCGCTTGGTGTTCGAGAAGAAGAAATCGTCGAGGATGATCTCGTCGAAGTGGCGCGCGGTGACTTCGGCGACGTGCTTTACATAGTCGCGCTGCTTGGGGTCAGTGTACGAAAACGAGACAAACTGGCCGGATTCCACCTCGTCCGGCTGGAAGCCGGCCGTTTCGCCTCCGGCCGCATAGGCGATGCCTCCGGCCACCTGGACGCCGTGGGCGGCGAAGAAGGCCTTCACGGTTTCCAGCAGGGCATCGTCGGCAAGAACGCCGCTGCGGTAGCTCTCGATGTAGACCTTGTCGACGGCAACCTGGCTGCTGATTTCGTCCCAGGAGTTCTGGAGGTATGCGGGGTCCTTCATGCGCTCGACCACGCCGACGGGGATGTAGACGGCGACGCGGAACTGATCGTGCGCCGGGGGCGGAGCGGCGGGCAGCGAGAGGCAGGAGCAGGCGAGAAGAAGCAGAAACAGCAAGCGGATGCGGAGAGACACGGCTGGGGCTCCTTGATGGCGGTTTTGGAGATCGATCGCGGGGCAGTTGATGCCGGGCGAGGCCGCCGGAGACGGCGACGCACCAGTATATGCGCGTGAAGCTCATTAGAGCATTTTCAGGTAATGTCCCAATGCCGCGTTGCTGCTGTGGTGGCGAGGTTCCGTGGCGCGTCAAGGAGAAACAGGGACAGGATGAGGGCAGAATGGGGGATCGGGTAGGAGGCGGGATC
>PLGM01000290.1 GCA_003139795.1 Acidobacteriaceae bacterium
TATTTATGACGGACTACACTAGCTGCCGTACGCCGCCTTGCATGTGATAAGTCCCCTGAAACGATAGATCCCTATCGGGACTGCCCCGACAGATGAGGTGCGTAGGAGCGCAGTTCGCTGGTCCGGGGCAGTTTCGGTAGAGTTACACATGGGCCTTCGGCCCACCGATAGGGATGAAAATCGCTTCGGCCGCGAGCCTTTACGATGGAATTGGCGTGGAACGGCAAAGGCCGGAACGACCCTGGAGCAGTTGAGGCCGTGATAGAGCTTGGCCTGGGATGCGTGCTTGAACCAATCTGTGTCGCGCCATCCGCCTGTCGGGGCGGTTTGGTAGCACGTGACGGTGTTTGATGTCTTTGCACACGCTTCCTGCCGCTTTCACGCCGGGAGGGAGCGATGGCGAACAAGATAGCAGGAATCGACGCTCACAAGAAGGTTCTGATGGTAGTGGTGATAGATGCGCGCACGCCGGATTCGAAGCCGGAGCGGCGGCGCTTTACCACCATGCCGAGTGACTTGCGCCGCTTATCAACATGGCTGGAGCAGTTGGGCGTAGAGGAAGCGGTGATGGAATCCACGGCGCAGTACTCGAGATCGGTGTGGCTGGAGTTGGAGCCGCATATGCTTCTACACCTGGCACAGGCATTTTATGGTGCATTGATCTGCAATTCTTGGACACGCTCCTCGTACTACTGTGTTACAAAATTGCATACGCAAAGCAACTCACTGCCCACAAACGGGTGCTCAAGGCAGCCGATCACTCAGGAGCGATCTCTTGGCCAAATCTGGGCGGTCGACGCGGGCCCAGTGAAAAGACCAGACGGAAGCAGGCGCTACGGGCACGGGATCTGCAAACGCGAGTTGCGACATGCGAGGATTAACTGCTCGGCAAGACCCGTTCGATAAACCTCTCCGTCTCGGTTGCCATATCAGGGTCACGGTTTGCGAGGACCACGATGACGGTTGCCTGCTGGGGAAGAATGTGCATTTCGGCATTCATGCCTCGAGAGCCGCCGCCGTGACCGTAAACGCCGCCAGCGAAGACATAGAACCCGAAGCCATACCGTCCGTGCGTCTGGTCGGTTGTTGCCTGCCGCAGCAGCGCCGGATCGATCAGCTTGCCGCTCTCGAGAGCGTTGGCGAAGAGCAGAAGATCTCCCACCGTGGAGTAGCCGCCGCCGGCGGAGGTGCCGCTCCAGGGGAGCCCCGCTGTGTTGGGTTGCAATCCACCCGGACCTTTCGTGTAGCCGATGGCGCGCCCAGGGACGTGGTCGCTCTCCGGACGCGAATCTGTGTGGGTCATCCCTGCGAGGGCGAAGATGTGCTTCTGTATATAGTCCTCATACGACTCGCGGCTGACAATTTCAATCAGTCGGCCGAGCAAGATGAACCCGTAGTTGGAGTACTCCATGCGCGACCCCGGCTGAAAGGCGAAGGGACGGTCTCCGAATAGCTTCACGTAATCCGCGAGGGTGCGGGTCTCAAGCCGATGAGCTTCGTACTCCGGGGTGAAGATGTCTCCTGTTCCAGCGGTGTGGCTGAGCAACTGGCGGATGGTCACGCGCATGGCGAGATCGTGGTTGGGGTAGTTGGGCCAATAGTCGGAGATGTGTCCGTCGAGGGAGAGTTTGCCTTGCTGAACGAGTTGAAGGACGGCGACAGCGGTGAACATCTTGTTCATCGAACCGAGGCAGAACTGGGTGTCGACGGTATTCTTGTTTCCCTTTTCACTGTCGGCCATTCCCCATGCCTGATCGAGCACCAACTTGCCCTTGTGCGCGATGAGAATGGCGCCGGAGAACGAGTCCTTGGCGGCCGGGTCCGAGGCGTGGGACTGGACAAGCGCGGCAAGTTCCTGGTCGTTTGCCGCGGCGGACGCCATGCCCGCCGGTGGCCCGGCGACGGGATGGCCAAAGATGCCTCTGATCATGGGAGGATTAGTCGACTCCAGGTCGACGGTCAGTTCCGAGTAGGTCCCCCGGCCTTCCTTCAGCAGAACTTCAAGATGAGCACCGTCGTCCTTGATCACCTTATCCAGCGTAAGGCCCCCGGTCATGGACCCCAGTCTCAGGTCGTGGGCTGCACGCTCCGCGGCAGAAGCGCGACCATACTTCTGCCAGAACTCCGTCATCTTCCCGGAGTCGCCGCTGTTGACGGCCGCGAGCCATTGGTTGAGCACCTTGAGCGTTTGAGTTTCAGCGCTTGCCGGTGCTGTGAAGGCAAGAAGCATTGCCGCGAGGATGAATACACACTTGACCATGAAGTAGAGATAGCACGATCCTGTTCAGGATTGCCAGGCCGTACGGGAAATCGATCGAATGGCTGTGACGGGGAGCGAGGGCAAAGGTCAACAACCACTGTTACGGGATACAACGGTTTAGTGGCCTTCATCAGCGCCAGTCCCGGTTTCTACAAATTCCTGGCGCCTTGAAGCTGACAAATGCCGAATGCCGCATACACATAAGCAATTTGGTATCAGAAGCATAAGGCGTCTCTATACTTATAGGGAAACGGTGCGGCAATAAAAAATTGAACCACGATGAAAAGATATAAAAAGAATCAAACCACAATGAAAAGATATTAAATACGCTTGACAAAGCGCATAAGTGCAGAGTACGTTCTGCATCGTTACGTTGAGCAGTCAATCTGCTCGCAGGTCAAAGCAACGCTGAGAGGAGCATCATGACATCTGCGCAGTTCCAAATTCCCCCTGTAGGCGCCCGTCTCCCGCTCAAGGCGCTATCCCTGGTAACCTGTTTCGTCCTGTTTTTGTTCGCACCTTACGTGTGGACGCAGGAGAATCCGCAGTACGGCTCACTGGCAGCCTGTCATGCCATGCAAGTTGGTACCCCCACATACGGCCCAAACGGTGGATCTCTGAATGGATTTCTTCCATTTGTAAAAACCAATCTATGGAACACCAACATCGCAAACGCTCCAATCGACCCCAATTCGGCCAAACTTGCCGCCGTGTGGGCCGCCGCCGGCGGCTATAAACTGCATCCCACGTTTGGAGAGTCGCCCGCAGACGGTGGCATTCCCTACATTGTCGTAGACTCCAGGCAGACTCCCCTGGTGCCAATCAATGTGATCGACTATGCAACTGAAAGCGATGTGGTTGTAGCGCCGTATCCTGGAGGGGATACCGTTCCCATCGAAGGTGATGCAAGCGACTGCGCGGGGTGGCCGGATACTTACATCAGCGATGCTCATACACTCGTGCTCGACCGCGCGACATGCTGGCTCTACGAGACGTTCAACACGAATCGCTGCAACGGCTTGTTCAATTCTTCGAGCGAGACGATTTTTGACATGACGCAAGATCAGTTCGTGTCGCGGCCTTGGGGCTGGACTTCGGCGGATGCCGCCGGAATGTCGATATTTGCCGGGCTGGTGCGTTATGACGAAGCAGCTTCGGGAGTGATCAATCACGCATTGCGCTTTACGATGGAACACACAGAGGGAGATAGCAATGGCGGGTATTTCGTGCTTCCAGCCAGTCATGCTGCGAGTCACAACACGACTGCCAATTTGCTCCCCATGGGGACGCGGCTGCGATTGAGGGCGAACACCGACATTTCCAGCTACTCTCCCATCAATCAGGTCATTTTAACCGCGATGATGAATTATGGGTTGATCCTGGCGGACAATGGCGGCAACTTCCAGGTCATCGGCGATACCGATCCGCGCTGGGACGACAGTGATTTGGGCAATTGGCACGGCGGGCCGCACCCAATCACATCGGCCGACTTCGATGTAGTGCAAATGGCTCCCGAATACCCCGGTATGGATTCTGTGTCGGCACTTACCGATTATCCTGGAACCGGAACCGTGCCGGTGATCGATAGCTTTACCGCATCGGAAACAAGGGTAGCCCCCGGGACTCCCGTTACCTTCAATTTCGAGGTAACCGGCAGCACCTACGATTACATTGACAACATTGGTCCGGTCAGGCTTGATTCCGGCAGAGGGAGGGTGACGATTTACCCCACTGCAACGCAAACATATACGCTCTACGCTGTGAACACTTCGGCCGTAAATAACGCGATCCAGAGCACGCCGATTACAGTTACGGTGCCTCGTTCGGAAGTGGCTCCGCCGACCTTCACCCCGCCGGGCGGTAGTTATGCCTCCAATGCGCCGCTGTCAGTGACCCTGAGCACGACAAGTGCCGGGGACGGCACGGCGACTTATTACTACACGACGGACGGGACGACGCCTACGACCAACTCGACGCTGTATGTCGGAGTGGCGTGCAGCAACGCCGGCCCCGCATGCAACAGTAACCCTAACAGTGGATCGATTACGCCCATCACTGTCTCTAACTCGGAGACGCTGAAAGCTATTGCCGTAGTTCCCGGCTATGCGAAGCCCAGCGCGGTAAGCACGGCGCATTACACCATCGGCAGTACCGAGGTAACTGACACGCCGGTCTTCAGCCTGGCGCCCGGAATCTACTTTGGGACCCAGTCGGTGTACCTGAGCGATGCCACCAATGGTACCGACGGTAACGGAAATACGATCTACTACACCACCGACGGAACTACGCCGACGACCCACTCGACGGCGTTTACCAACAATAACGGCTGTTACGGTTGCCTTGGAGCAGGACCGATTACTGTTTCTGAGACCGAAACCATCAAGGCAATCGCGGTGGCCGCGGGCTACACCGACAGCGCGGTCGCAACAGCGACGTACACCATTCGGCACCGGCCGCATGAAGGTTTCCCGCTCCCGGAGCCACGCTGACGGGTCCCGGCGCGACCTTCACGTCGTCGGCCGGCAGCGGCGTCCCGGACTGTGGCAGATGTCGCCCACGTATCGGCCGGCGCGTAAGCGAGACAAAAGCCCCCACCTTGGAATCGACCGGGTGGGGGCCTTTTCTTGGTGAAAATTTGCTGGACGGATTTGGTCTTTTTGTGTCTGAAAAGTTCCATAAGAAGGTCTGGTTCCGTTGCAACCCGCTCCACCCGCTCCCAGGAACGAGTCCTGGCAGACTTGTAAACCACCTTGCCGTGCTCATAGACGCACAGCCATTTGCGACAATTGCAGCGCTTTCACTGCGCATTATCTCTCTGTGAACACTCGTCGGAATGCCGAGTGAACACTGTTATAGTTGATGAGGCAGCCGATCCCTCTCTGGTCATGTTATGGTTCACATCTTCAGCAATTTTTCAGCAAAATGGTTTGCCGCAGAACCTAAACGGTGATTACAAAGAGGATAGCAGACTTTGACGAGAATCGGTTGAATCCACTCCCCGGAGACGCGATGCAGTCGATCCTGGCGCTCGAAGACGGGCGCATCTTCCGTGGCCACGGCTATGGGCACCCAAGTGAAGGCCAGGGCGAAGTTGTTTTCAATACTTCCCTTACCGGTTATCAGGAAATCGCCACCGACCCCTCCTATGCCGGACAAATCGTCGTTCTCACCAACCCGCAGATCGGCAACTACGGCACCAATCGGGCAGACAACGAGTCGGCAAGGCCGTATATCGAGGGCTTGATCGTCCGCGAATTCTCGCCCATCAGTTCGAATTGGCGTTCCGAGCAGGTAACCGACGAGTACATGGAGCGGTATGCCGTCCCGGTGCTGGCCGAGATCGATACCCGCGCCCTGGTTCGCCATTTGCGCACCTTCGGCGTGATGCGGGGGGTGATTTCGACCTGCGAGAGCAATGAAGGGACACTCGTCCAAAGGGCCAAAGGAATCCGCAAGATGGACGGGACGGACCTGGCGCGCGTGGTCTCGACGAAGACTGTTTACCAGTTTGATTCCTCCGATAGCCGGAACCAGACCGGCGCCCCGTTGCTGACCGATGGGTTCCTTCCAGGCGAAGAAGCGCGCAGGCACCTTCTGCACGTAGTCGCCTATGACTTCGGCATCAAGCACAACATCCTCAGGATGCTCACCCGCGAGGGCTGCCGCGTGACGGTAGTCCCGGCCGAGACCTCAGCCGAAGATGTGCTGGAGTTGAAGCCGGACGGCGTCTTTCTTTCCAACGGTCCCGGCGATCCCGAGCCGGTGGACTATGCCGTCCGCGCCATTCGCAAGTTTCTGGGCCGCGTGCCGGTCTTCGGAATTTGCCTGGGTCACCAGCTCACCGGCCTGGCCCTTGGCGGCAAGACCTACAAGCTCAAGTTCGGCCATCACGGCGGCAACCACCCCGTTCGCAACAACGCGACCGGCAAGGTGGAGATCACGGCGCACAATCACAACTTCGCTGTCGATCCCGAGTCGATCAACGCCAATGAAGTGGAGCTGACCCACGTGGACCTGAACGACCAGACGCTCGAAGGGCTTCGCCACAAGACGCTGCCTCTGTTCAGCGTGCAGTACCACCCCGAAGCCGCACCGGGTCCGCACGACTCCCACTACCTCTTTTACGACTTCCGGCGCATGATGGAGGAGTGGAAGGGATGAAGCGCTGGCTCCCAGTCCTGGTTTTGTTCGCAGGGCTAGGGAGTTCTATTTTCACCGCTCAGCAGAAGCGGGTGCACAAGTTCTCCGATCCGTTTGATCGTTACCTCAATGGCGTTAAGAGCAACCTCCCAGAGGCGTCATTGCAGAAGTTTTCAACCGAATGTGGCATCGGTCTTGCAAAGAGTCAGCCGAGGTTCGCCGTTAACCCGGGAAGCAAATGGATGCCGATTAAGAGTCTCTTGAATGGGCTCCGCAATCTAGATTCAGATTTCTATTCATCGGCAGAGGTCTGGTCGGAAGGGAATCAAGTTCTCGTTGAGATTTGGGCGATAAGCGCAGATGTCGGCTCAGAAGTTCGCGTCTATCGGTGTTTCGCGAATGACAATCTGTCGCAAGCAGAGGCAGTTGACTGGAATATCCCGGTGGATAAGGCGGATACGCCTGCCTGGGGCTACTCTCGGCGGTGGGAACGCGACTCGAACGGGCACACGCGAAGAACCAAGGCAGAATTCGTGGACGAGATGGAGCGGCCGATCTCAAAGCCAAGACTAGATGCGGACGGTGAGAGGAGTCTCATTTGGGAACCGAGCCTAGGGTCTCTCGATGAGCTTCAGTTACCTCCGGAGTTGTCGCGTTGAACTGATTGAATCAGTTTCCGAATCGGTTGAAACAGGGGAATAGAGCAGAATAATGCCACGCAGAAATGACATCCAGAAGATCCTGGTGATTGGCTCGGGGCCGATTGTGATCGGCCAGTCGGCGGAGTTCGATTACTCCGGCACGCAGGCTTGCAAGGCGCTCAGGCAGGAGGGCTATGAGGTGGTGCTGGTGAATTCGAACCCGGCCACCATCATGACCGACCCGGACCTGGCCGACCGAACCTATATTGAGCCGCTCACGCGCGAGTACGTCGAAGAGATCATTCGCATAGAGGCGGAGATGCTGGCAGCCAACCCCACCTCGGGCAAGTTCGCCCTGCTGCCTACAGTGGGCGGGCAGACGGCGCTCAACCTGGCCGTCGATCTTGCCGATGCCGGGATTCTGGACCGCTACAACGTCGAGCTGATCGGCGCCAAGCTCGAAGCCATCAAGAAGGCCGAGGACCGGCTGCTGTTCAAGGATGCGATGCTCCGCATCGGTCTCGATGTTTCAAAGTCGGCGCTGGTGAACAACCTGCGCGACGGTCTGGATTACGCCGCCAAGCTGGGCTTTCCGGTGCTCATCCGGCCCAGTTTCACGCTGGGCGGCACGGGCGGCGGTGTTGCCTACAACCGCGAGGAGCTGATGGAGATTCTGGCGCGCGGGCTGGATATTTCGCCGGTGCACGAGTGCCTGATCGAGGAGAGCGTACTGGGCTGGAAGGAATACGAGCTCGAAGTGATGCGCGATCTGGCCGACAACGTCATCATCATCTGCTCCATCGA
>PLGM01000306.1 GCA_003139795.1 Acidobacteriaceae bacterium
AGAAGACAGGTGTAGCCTACTAGGACCTGCCTTTCCCTCCCGGCCGCCTCGACGGATGAAATCGCGTCCTAAGAAACGTTGACCGCGGTTCAAGCCCAATTCAAGAGATGAGTAACGGTAAACGCCAATCCAGCATGGAAAGCGACCGAACTCGATCCCTTCGCCCGTCCCTGGGCATTGGATTACTCCTACCAGCTTGCCCGACAGTACGACGCGGCTCAGACCGACGCGCTCCAGCGACTGGATTCAACTCCCAACGATTGGGGTCTTCACTGGATTCTTTATGTAACCTACAGGTGTAAAGGCATGTACAAATAGGCCACGAGGGAACTGGAGAAAATGTTGACATTGCAAGGTGACGAGGCATCCGTTGCGATTGTAGGGCGTGCCTTCCAGCAGGAGGGATTGCACCGCATGCCGAAGCGAGCGTAGTCCAGGGAGCGCAATCGGTTGGCCGCGGAGAGCTGGTGCCTGGCAAGGACCCCGAGCACTATGCCTGGGTGAACACTACCGTTCACCGGAACCTGTACCGCATTTCGCTTCCCTGAGCGCTTCCTAGATGAATTGGCGGGGATGCGGGCTTTCATCTGGGCCAGAGTAGCACCGACCTCGCTCCTTGATCGCCGGCAGACCGCAATGTGATTCTCATCTGCTGACAACAGGCCTTAGCGCAAGCTGGCTGGGAGAACAGCCCCACGAAACGACGCAAAAGCCCCACCAGAAACGGATGGGGCTTTTGCTTTTGCGACCAACGGGAGCGCCTGCCTGCCTGGCAAATGCTCAGTCGTAGTACTCCAGCCCCAGGTGCGTAATCAGCCCTTCGCCCATGATGTGCCGCAGCGTGTTCTTCAGCTTCATCGACTGGATGAACAGATCGTGCTCCGGATAGAGCCCCGCGGCCGTCTGCGGCGACTTCAGATAGAAGCTCAGCCATTCCTGGATCCCGATCGAGCGCAGTTCCGGCGTGCGTTTCGCCAGGTCCAGGAACAGCACCAGGTCCAGCGCGATCGGCGCCGCCAGAATCGAATCGCGGCACAGGAAGTTCAACTTGATCTGCATCGGGTAGCCCAGCCAGCCGAAGATGTCGATGTTGTCCCAGGCCTCTTTCTCGTCGCCGCGGGGCGGGTAGTAGTTGATGCGAATCTTGTGGTACAGGTCCTTGTAGAGATCGGGGTAAAGCTCCGGCTGCAGGATGTATTCGAGCGAGCCCAGCTTCGACTCTTCCTTCGTCTTGAACGATTGCGGATCGTCCAGCACCTCGCCGTCGCGGTTGCCCAGGATATTGGTCGAGAACCACCCGGAGACGCCCAGCAGCCGCGCCTTGAACGCCGGCGCCAGCACCGTCTTCATCAGCGTCTGCCCGGTCTTGAAGTCCTTCCCGCAGATCGGCGCCGCGTTCCGCTTCGACAGTTCGATCATCGCCGCAACGTCCACCGTCAGGTTCGGCGCTCCGTTGGCAAACGGAACTCCCTCGCTCAGCGCCGCATACGCATAGATCTGCGAGGGCGCAATCCCGATGTCGTCCGCATCCAGACCCGCTTCAAAGGCCTCCAAGCTCTCATGCACCGCCGTCGGTTCCAGGAATATCTCCGTCGACCCGCACCAGATCATCACCACCCGGTCCACGGTCTTCTTGAACGCGCGGATGTCGGCCCGCAACTGCTCGGCCAGGTCGCGCTTGTTCTTGCCCTTCTTCACGTGCGTGCCGTGCAGCCGTTTCACGTAGTACTGGTCGAACACCGCCGTTAGCGGCTTGATCGTCTCCAGGTACGGCTTCAGTTGCTCCAGCGTCCCCTTGTCCAGCACCCCGGCGTGCGCCGCCGACTCGTAGACGTTGTCCTCAAAGATGTCCCAACCGGTAAACACCAGGTCGTTCAGGTCGGCCAGCGGCACAAACTCCTTCACCAGCGGAGACTTGTTGTCCGTCCTCTTGCCCAGCCGGATGGTCCCCATCTGCGTCATCGACCCGATCGGCTTGGCCAGTCCCCGGCGCACAGCCTCCACGCCGGCGATCATCGTTGTCGCCACCGCGCCCAGCCCCACCACCATCACGCCCAGTTTGCCCGTCGCGGGCGCAATCTTCCCTGCTCCAGCGGTCTTCTGGCCGCCTTGCTCTTCAATTCCCATCGCTTCTCCCCACTTTCTTTTGTTTCTGATGCTTTTAAATCAATTCGATTTCCAATTGCGGCAGACCGAACAGTCTACGCCTTGCAAAAAACCTCGTTCTCCCGCCCCGGCCTCACGCTGCATTCGCCGCTCTGCCGCGGTTCACGTGCGACCACACAAACCACACCACTCCCGCCAGCAGCGCAATCTCAACCGCCAGGTGGAAATGGTGGAACGCCGCGTAAAAGCGCGGGTCCGTGTGCCATGCCTCGCCCAGCTTCATGCCCGCGTACGTCAGTCCGAAGCACCACGGCCACGACCCCACAAACGTATAAATGTGAAAACGCAGTTGCGGCATCTTCGCAATGCCCGCCGGAAACGCAATAAAGGTCCGCACCACCGGCAGCATCCGCGCCAGCAGCACCGTAATCGATCCGTACTTGTCGAAGAACAGGGTCATCCGGTCCAGGTCGTGCTGGCTCATCAGCACCCATTTGCCGTAGCGCCCCACCAGCGGCCGTCCGCCCCTGGCCCCGATCCAGTACGCCACCGCCGACCCCAGATTGCAGCCCACCGCCCCGGCCGTAGCTGCCCAGAAAAGGCTGAAGTTGCCCTTGTACACCAGGTAGCCGGCAAACGGCATGATGATTTCGGAAGGCAGCGGTATGCACGCCGATTCGATTCCCATCAGCGCCACAATGCCGGCGTAACCGCCAACCCCGATGACATGGATGACGAAACCTACCAGAAACGTCAGAATTCTTTCGCTCATGGGCCCCTCCCAGTATATAGGCCCTAACCGGGCCGCGGCCTGTGCGTCCGGCCCTCGATCGAAGCGTGCATGCCCTCATTCCGCGCCGGCTCGGCGATCTGCCGCCGCCTCCGCCGGCCCGCCCCATCCTCCGCCTTTTTTCCGGCCAAGCGTGGGAAACCACAAACTCCCCCGTCGTGCTTTTCCCACACTCCCCCACCCCACGAAGCTCTGTGCCTTCGCCTTTTTCCCGGCCAAGCGTGGGATGGCCGGCCCGCCCCATCCTTCCTCTTTTTTCTGGCCAAGCGTAACGTTGCCGGTTTGCCCGCTCCTCGAGTTCTTTTTTGAAGTCGCTCCGGACTCTTGTAGAATGTTGGGCATGAAAGGCAACCCCAAAGTCATCGAGCAACTGAACCATGCGCTCCGTGAGGAGCTCACCGCCGTCAACCAGTACTTTGTGCACTCCGAGATGTGCGAGAACTGGGGATACGACCGGCTTTCCAAGCACATCAAGGAGCGCTCCATCGCCGAGATGAAGCACGCCGAGGCGCTCATCGAGCGCGTCCTGTTTCTGGATGCCGCGCCAACCATGGAACCTCTGGCCCTGTCGATCGGCAAGAACGTCAAGGAGATGGCCGAGTCCGACCTGAGGGCCGAGATCGCAGCCATTGCCCTCTACAACGAGGCCGCCCGCATCGCAGCGGAGGAAAAGGACAACGGCACGCGCGATCTTTTTATCAAGCTGCTCAAGGTCGAGGAAGAACACCTGGACCAGCTCGAAGTCGAGTTGCACCAGATCGCCGAGCTTGGCTACGAGCGCTATCTGATCACGCAGACCAGCAAATTCGAGTAGCCCCAATCCGCCGGCCTTTCGTGAAGCGTCCGGGCCTTACAGGCTGCGGAAGAACTCGATCAGGAGGGAGGCGGGGGTTTCAACCCCCGCATAAAGCCAACAGGATCAACGCGGGCTTTATCCCCTGACGGACGCTCTTCGCCGCCCGCAATCTCAAATCGCGATTCTGGTTTCGATGGCGTCGTAATCGGCGCGGACTCCTTTGGACGAAGCATTGAGCAGCCCCGCGCCTGCCAGCGCTTTCACATCCGCATGGACATTGCTGTAATCCCGGCTGAGCGCCTTGGCCAAAGCGCGCACGCTGGTAACGTTGTTGCGCCGCACGTAGTGCAGCAACTCCATTCGTTTGCCGGTCAGCACGCGAGCCAGGGCATTCCAGCTTTCAAAGGCCAGATGGCGTTCGTTGAAGGTCTCGCCGCGCTCGGCGCGATGCCAGGCGTCGATGAACTGGCGCGAAGCTTCCTCTTCCATCGCGCCGCCGACTGTGAGTTTCACATCGCTCATTTTATCTCTCGCAATCTCCGCACATCGGACCAGAAATCGGCCATCAACTTCTCCACGGTTCTGAACGCATAGGGTCTTTCGACACCCTGAAAATGCCTATGATCGCCTTTGCCGCGTTTATTATCGTAGCCAACCTCCCGAACGCCGGGACGGCCATAGAACAGCGAATATTTCAGGCCGTGGGTTGATGGTGAAACCGGCAAAGGGACGCGCCAGAGCACCATCTCCACGATTCCGCCATCGTCGTAATCGATGCGCTTGTGAAAGAGCGGTTCGGCCTTCATTTCGCGCTCATGATGGCATTATAGGCCATATGGCCCTACTTGTCACATATTTTGGGACGGCTCGATTCGCCGCGGCGAATCGTGCCGTAAATGCTACAAAATCAACGTGGGCTTTAGCCCCGGAGGCCCGCTTCTCGGTAGGCGAAAAAACGCCGGTTCTGTATCAGGAGGCCGTTATGAAACAGAATCGAAAAATCGCGCGAGTCGGGCGGCGACCTTGCGTCATTTCACCTTCATTACGGCGCCCCGAACAGACCGCGCATCCCATTCTTCACAGCCACAGTCGAGGGCTAGTTGGTAAAACGCGTCTGGCAGACCGTAGTTTTGGGGATAAGGATCGAGGCGGAAGCTGCGGACCAGATGGCAGGCGAACTGGTCCAATTCCCTACTGGTGACGAAGTGCTCTTGTGCTCTCGCAAGGAAGGCCTCCTTGACTGCGGCAGGCAAATCCGCGCCGTATACGAAATAGCTCAGATGGTGCGCAAAGTTGGGGTGCCTGTACATCTCCTCGACGCCCCCGGCGTTTCGGATGAACAGATCAGCCCTGGAGGCCTTTCGGTTCTTCGGGTTGTACTCCGGATCGAAGAAGTAGCGTAACCGATTCTGCGGAATGGCTTTACGATCCACGAGGCGTCGCATGAGGTCGGCCGCCAATTCGCCGTTCTCGACCACCCGCTCATGTTCCAGCCGGGCTTTATTAAGGTCAAACACTATCCTGCCGGCGAGGTCCCGCTCCGCGTTTGTCAGCTCAATCTGTCCGATCATTCCTACCATCATCCACCTAAAGCCCAGGAGTTGGCCACATTCATGAGCGTGGACGGCCAACGTTCCTGCCCTCCGGCTGCCGGCGCGATTTCCGATGCTGAGCTTGAGGCGGATTGGCCCGGCCGCGCGACAGGCGACGGCTAGGACCAGAACCATTCCCAACCATGAAAAGGGAGAGTAAAGGAGCGAAAGAGCGAAGTTGAAAAGAGACTCCATAAACCTTCTCCTGCCTCAGATTTGGAAACTCAGTCGGATTTCGGAACGTTACCGGCCCGATATCCCCGCCTTGACCCCTGAAGTCGAAAACCCCGAAATCGTGGGGATCTCCTTGTGCCGAGGAAAGAGTAGCCCAGGCCCTCGCCCTGCAGTGCGCAAGGCGGCAAACTCGCGTTATGTGGCGAAATTGCGATAGATGGACTACGTGTGTCAGCTGCAATACTTGAGGGTCCAAAAACACCCACAACGAGTTGGCTCCCGCCACTCGGAGGCCGAGTCGACCCCCGTCCTTCTGTGGTACTCTCTACCCAAACCCGTGGCCACTCACAAGAACCAGCTCTACTACGGCGACAATCTCGAAGTCCTCAAACGCTACGTCAAGGACGAGTCCGTAGACCTCGTCTATCTCGACCCGCCTTTCAACTCCCGCCAGGATTACAACGTCCTTTTCGCCGAGAAGGACGGCTCCCAGTCCAGCTCCCAGATTCACGCCTTTGAAGACACCTGGGAGTGGAACAACGAATCGATGCGCGCCTACGAGCAGATCGTCGAGCAGGGAGGCCGTGTCGCCGACGCCCTCCGCGCCTTCAAAACATTTCTCTTCAACACCGACATGATGGCCTATCTCGCCATGATGGCCCCGCGCCTCATCGAACTCCGCCGCGTCCTCAAGCAAACCGGCTCCATCTATCTCCACTGCGACCCCACCGCCAGCCATTACTTGAAGATTCTGATGGACGCTGTGTTTGGGCCGCAGTTCTTTCGCAACGAGATTATCTGGCAGCGCACCTCTGCGCACGCCAACGTCAGCCAAAAATTCGGGGCAGTCCATGATGTGCTCCTGTTTTTCAGCAAGGGACTCAAACCGGCGTGGACCCAGCAATTCGTTCCCTACACCGAGGAATATAAAGATACCTTCTTCGACCAAGTTGACGAGGACGGCCGCCGCTATTTCCGTAGAGACCTTACGGCCTCCATGTCTCGGGCCTCAACGGGGCAGATTTACGAGTGGCACGGCGTCACACCACCTCCTTCGAGATGCTGGGCAATGTCAAGCGAGAACATGGACGAGTTGGAGGCTAAGGGCAGAATCCACTGGCCAAAAAAGAAGGGGGGAATGCCGAGGCTCAAGCTCTACCCCGAAGACCAACCAGGCGTTACTTTGAGCGACATTTGGGCGGACGTGAAAACAATGCACAATCTCTCCGCCGAGCGCCTCGGTTACCCCACCCAAAAACCCGAAGCCCTCCTCGAACGCATCGTCAAAGCCAGTTCCAACGAAGGCGACCTCGTCCTCGATCCCTTCTGCGGCTGCGGCACTACCGTCCAGGTCGCCCAGCGCCTCAACCGCCGCTGGATCGGCATCGACATCACCCACCTCGCCATCGGCCTCATCAAGAAGCGCCTCTCCGATGCCTACGGCCCGGAGATCAAATCCACCTACGATGTAATCGGCGAGCCCACCGACTACGCCGGAGCCGCCGAGCTAGCCGCCCAAGACAAATACCAATTCCAATGGTGGGCGCTTGGCCAGGTCGGCGCCCGCCCCACCGATCAGAAAAAGGGAGCCGACCGCGGCATCGATGGCCGCCTTTACTTCCACGACGACGACTCCGGCCAATCCAAACAGATCGTCTTCTCCGTCAAGGCCGGCAACGTCACCGTCTCCCAGGTCCGCGACCTCATCGGCGTCCTCGCCCGCGAAAAAGCCGAAATCGGCGTCTTCCTCTGCTTCGAGGAGCCGACAAAGCCCATGCTGCGCGAAGCTGCCGAAGCTGGCCTCTACAAATCCTCCGACGGCAGCACCTACCCGAGGCTGCAAATCCTCACCATCCAGCAGATTCTCGACGGCCGCCAGCCCGAGTACCCCCTCCACCGCCGCGATGCCACGTTTAAGAAGGCCCCACGCAGCCGCCCCGACGCAGCGGAAAACCTGACCCTACCCCTGCTCCCGCCCAGGTAGAACCCCGCCGCCGGTTCGAGCGATTCCCAGCGACCCCGCCCGTCGCAAAATCGCCGAGCATCAAACTGAGAGGCAACTAGGGCCTACGCCAGGCCGCGGACGGGGGGCGGCGGGTGGCCCCGATCTCAAGAGGGATTCTATCCCGTTGTGGGTGCCCCCAGTCCCTCGCACTTGGGGACCGGGGAGACTGCGGACCTCAATTGGCAGGAAGAAGCCCGCGGTCTAGCAGGATTACTCCCAAAAAACGCCCTTGCGACCACCAAAGTCCCAAGCAGCTGGAAACAGCTCTGTCTATGGCGCGAACCTGTAAGATTGGAGTCGTCCTATACCCCTACAAATCCGGCCCTGAAACATGCCAAAAAAGCGCCAAAAAACGCTGAAATCAGCCTGTTTCGCGAGTGTTTGGTAGGGTTGCAACCCTACACTTGCCCCCTTTTCGTCCACATGCAAGCCTGCGTTTTCTCGCTTTGAACTCGACCGCGCTCTTTCGTCGCCCTTTGCCATACAGAATCGCGCCCTTTAGTAGGCCTGTAGGCATACGTGCGCAGTCCATTTGTAACCATACATTTTGACCGGCGGCAGTCCTGTAACCTCGTCCTGATCTTCGCCCAATCTTCGCTCTTGGCGTATAATCCTGCCATGGACTTTCAACTCGTGACCAGCTACAAGCCGAGAGGGGACCAGCCGCGCGCCATCGACGAGCTGATGGAGGGCCTGGCGGCGGGGGAACGGCACCAGGTGCTGCTGGGCGTCACCGGCTCCGGCAAGACCTTCACCATGGCCAAGATCATCGAGCAGTCCAATAGGCCGGCGCTGATCCTGGCCCATAACAAGACGCTGGCGGCGCAGCTTTATCACGAGTTCAAACAGTTCTTTCCCTCGAACGCGGTCGAATACTTTGTCAGCTATTACGACTATTACCAGCCGGAGGCGTACATTCCGGCCGGCGACTTGTATATCGAGAAGGAAGCGACCATCAACGAGGAGCTGGACAAGCTGCGCCTGTCGGCCACGCGGAGCCTGTTCGAGCGCCGCGACTCGATCATCGTCAGCTCGGTGAGTTGCATCTATGGGCTGGGTTCGCCGGAGGCTTACTACGGGATGCTGCTGCTTCTCGAAAAAGGCCAGCGGATCAGCCGCCAGGATATTACGCGGCGGCTGGTGGAGATTCTCTACGAGCGCAACGACGGGGACTTCCGGCGCGGGACGTTCCGGGTGCGCGGCGACGTGATCGAGGTCTTCCCTACCTACGACGAGACGGCCTACCGGATTGAGCTGTTCGGCGATGAAATTGAGAGCCTTAGCCAGATCGACCCCCTGTTTGGGACGGTCAAGCAGAAGTACTCGCGGCTGCCGATTTATCCCAAGAGCCACTACGTGGTGCAGCCCGAGCGCCGGGCCGAGGCCATCGACTCGATTGTGAAGGAGTTGAACGAGTGGGTGCCCGAACTGGAGTCTCAAGGCCGGATGGTGGAGGCGCAGCGAGTTCACCAGCGGACGCGCTTTGACCTCGAAATGATCAAGTCGATGGGCTACTGCCACGGCATCGAGAACTACTCGCGGCACTTCAGCGGACGGCTGCCGGGCGAGCCTCCGCCCACGCTGCTGGATTATTTCCCGCGCGATTTTCTGCTCTTTGTGGACGAGAGCCACGCCACCATTCCGCAGGTGCATGGAATGTGGCACGGGGACCGCAGCCGCAAGCAGAACCTGGTGGACTACGGGTTCCGGCTGCCTTCGGCCATGGACAACCGGCCGCTGAAGTTCGAGGAGTTTGAGAATCGCATTCACCAGACCATCTACGTCTCCGCCACGCCCGGCCCCTATGAGCTTACCCGCTCCGCCGGCGTCGTCGTCGAGCAGGTGATCCGCCCCACCGGCCTGGTTGACCCCGAAGTCGAAATCCGCCCCGTCAAGGGCCAGATCGACGATCTGCTGGGCGAGATTCGCGACCGCGCCAAGCGCAACGAGCGCGTGCTGGTGACCACTCTGACCAAGCGCATGGCCGAGGACCTGGCCGGCTACTACACCGAGGTGGGTGTCCGTTGCCGCTATCTGCACTCGGAGATCGAGACATTGGAGCGGGTCAAGTTGTTGGCGGGCCTGCGCAAAGGCGATTTTGACGTCCTGATCGGCATCAACCTCCTGCGCGAGGGGCTGGACCTGCCGGAGGTGTCGCTGGTGGCGATTCTGGACGCGGACAAGGAGGGGTTTCTGCGCTCGGCGGGGTCGCTGATCCAGACCATGGGGCGCGCGGCGCGCCACATCGAGGGCCGCGCGATTCTCTACGCCGACCGCGTGACCGACTCCATGCGCCGGGCCATTGACGAGACCGACCGGCGGCGGACCGTGCAGCGGGCCTACAACGAGGAGCACGGCATTACGCCCCAGTCGATCGTCAGTTCCGTCGATATGGGCCTGGCCGCAATTCTGAAGGCCGAGTACGGCGACGTGGCAGAAGAAGAAATGGTCGGCATGCAGGTGTTCAAAACGCAGGAAGAACTCGACCTATATGTGGTCAAATTGGAGACAGAGATGCGCGCCGCCGCCCGCAGCTTCGAGTTCGAGAAGGCCGCCCGCCTGCGCGACAGCATCAAGGAGCTACGAGAGAAGGAGTTTCTGTTCGGGTGAGGGGCAGGGCCCGTTCCCGCGGCTGTTCAGGTTCTGTGGCCCGGCTGCAACGGCCGTGAAAGAGCCCGCAGGCAACCGGACCGCGATTCGTAACATCCTAGTTGCTTAGTTGGTAAAGATGCGGCACGGCCCTCCCCCAGGGCCGTGCTCGCTTTCGGGGCTCATGGCGACAATCTTATTGGTGGACAACGATCCCCTCCAGGCGTTTCTACGCAGGTCGATTCTGGAGGGCCAATTCCCTGACGTCGAGCGGGTGGGCGATGCCGCCGAGGCTCTTTGCCTGGTGGAGCAGCAGCAATTTGCCGAGAATCTGGGACTGGTTGTCTCCGGGCTGAACATGCCGGGGATTGGCGGCCCGGCGTTTGTGGCCGAATTGCACACGCGGCTGCCGAAAGTGCCGGTGCTGGTGCTGGGCGGTGCCAGCGAAGCGGCGGACGACTACGCAGGCGGATGGGTGCGCTTCCTGCCCAGGCCCTTTACCGGCGAAGAGATGCTGACAGCGGCCGGCGAACTGCTCGCACAGTGTGCATGCGAGACAGTGTGAGCGGTCGATCCCACTCGGCGAGGCCCGCTTCCAGTTCTCCATCTTCAGTGTGAGCCAGATCACACGCCGAAGGCATATGATGGTTTGAGAATAGCCTCGCACGGAGAGCAGTCAGCTCCCCGCCTGCGTGCGAGAATCATCATGGAGTCCTAGAGAGCGGTTCTCCAGTTCACCTGGCTTTTTCAGCCTCGTGCAAGGAGGCTTTTTCTTAAGGAAAAAGCCATTTAGCTGAACTGGTTTCGCTCTAATTTAACTGGAGAACCGCTATTATGGCAGCGTTTGGTAGTTTTGCACTTCTCATCGCTTTGGCGCTGGCCGCCTACAATCTGCTGGCTGGGGCGCTGGCCCTGCGGCTGATAGCGACCGGCCAGCCGGCGCGCATCTCGCCCGAGCGGCTGGCCGATACGGCGCGCCGGGCCGGGATTGCGGGGTTTGTGGCCGTTACAGCGGCGGCTTTTGCGCTGGTGTGGTCGGTGTTTGCCAACGATTTCTCCATTACCTACATCATGGAGCACTCGAATCGCGCCCTGCCCGCCCCGTACAAGTTTGCCGCGCTGTGGAGCGGCCAGGAGGGTTCGCTGCTGCTGTGGGCGCTGCTGCTGGGGATTTATGGGTTTGTTCTGCGGCTGACGCACAAGACGGACGTGAAACTGTACGCCTACGCCGGCACAATTCTGGCCGGAATCCAGGTCTTTTTCCTGGCAATCCTCTGTTTTGCCGCGCCGCCGTTTGCGCTCTACCAGGGCGCCATTCCGGACGACGGCAACGGGCTGAACCCGCTGCTCCAGTACCCGGAGATGGTGATTCATCCTCCGATGCTTTACCTGGGCTACGTGGGCTTCTCGGTGCCTTTTGCATTCGCTCTGGGGGCGCTGATGATGCGCTACCCCGGCGAGAAATGGATCAAGGTCACGCGCGTGTGGACCATGGTGACGTGGCTGTTCCTGACCGCCGGCATCTTCCTGGGCATGCACTGGGCCTACGCCGTGCTGGGGTGGGGCGGCTACTGGGGCTGGGACCCGGTGGAGAACGCCAGCTTCATGCCGTGGCTGACCGGAACCGCCTTTTTGCACTCGGTGATGATGCAGGAGAAGAAGGGGATGATGAAGAGCTGGAACGTGTGGCTCATCTTTTCCACCTTCCTGCTGACGCTGCTGGGCACGCTGCTGACCCGCGCCGGACTCGTGAGTTCGGTGCATGCCTTCGCCGAGTCGCCCATCGGCACCTGGTTTGTGGTGTTCATGGGGATTGTGCTGGCGGTCTGCGTCTTTACCTACGTTTTGCAGCGCGGCCACCTCAAGAGCGAACACCACCTGGAGTCGCTGGTGAGCCGCGAGTCCAGCTTCCTGTTTAATAATCTGGTCCTGCTGACGGCCTGTTTTGTGATCCTGTGGGGCACACTGTTCCCCATCCTCAGCGAATATGTGGTGGGCAACAAGGTCACGGTGGGCGCGCCGTTTTATAACCGCGTCGCGGTGCCGATCGGGCTGTTTCTGCTGTTTCTCACGGGGGTTGGCCCGCTGCTGCCGTGGAGGGCGACGTCGTTCCGGAGCATAAGGCGCAACTTTGTGCTGCCGGTGATTGCGCTTTGGGCGACGGTGATCGTCTGCCTGGCCGTGGGTGTGCGGCCGTGGAAAGACGGCGCCTTCGACACCGGCAACTTCTACGCGCTGGTGGACTTTGCGCTGGCCGTAGGCGTGCTGACGGCCATTCTGAGCGAGTTCCTGCGCGGGGCTGGCGTGATTGCACGGCAGACGCGGCGCAACCTGTTGGTGGCCACCTGGCTGCTGACGCGCCGCAACACGCGCCGTTATGGCGGCTACATCGTCCACATCGGCGTGGTGATTATCGTGATCGGGCTGGCCGGATCGGCCTTCAACCGCAGCGTGGAGAGCGAACTGGCTCTCCACGACAAGATTTCCATCGGTCCCTACACGCTGGAGTGCATGGGATTCACGCAGGATTCCAATCTAAATTACAACTCCGAATACGCACTGCTGGACGTCTACAGGGGCGGCAAGAAGCAGTTCCAGATGAGCCCCGAGAAGCGCATCTACCTGGTGAGCGGACAGCCGCAGACCATGGTGGCCATTCACTCGGTTCCGGCTTGGGACCTTTACGTGGTGTATGAAGGTACCAATCCAAACACGGGCCAGCCGATTATCAAGGCGTTCCTGAATCCGCTGGTGGGCTGGATCTGGGCGGGACTGGCGGTGCTGGTCTTCGGCACGCTGGTGGCGCTGGTTCCCAGCCTGAGCCCGGTGACTGCCGCGTTGCGCGTGCCCGCGCGAACGGCTCCGGCGGAGCCGGCTTTGAAGGGCGGCCGCTTATGAGTGCTCCAAAGCGTTTTTCTTTTTGGATGAAGGCTGTACAGGCGTCAGCGCTGGCAATGGCCGTTTGTTTTTCGCTGGGCGCGACAGATGCAAGCTCGCGATTCAACGATTTGGGGCACCGGCTGATGTGCACCTGCGGCTGCGCGCAACTGCTGGGCGAGTGCGACCACGTGGGCTGCCCGGCGCGTGGCCAGGAAGACGAGGAGCTGAAGGCCGCCATTGCCGCCGGCAAGAGCGACAAGGAGATTCTGGGCTCGTTCGCCGTCAAGTACGGAGCCACCGTGCTGGCCGCGCCCACGGGCGAGGGCTTCGACCTGCTGGCCTGGATTGCGCCCTTCGCCGTGTTTGGAGCCGCGCTGCTGGGCACTATTCTGCTGGTGCGGAGGTGGTCGGTCGGCAGGACGCCGGCCGCAGCACAGGTCCAGGACCCCGCGACCGATGTGCTGCGGGAAAAGATTCGCCGGGAGACCGGCAGCGACGGAGGTTTTTGAGCGATGACGAGTTTGCAAGGCTTTTTGGCTGGCGTGTTTTTGACTCTGGCGCTGCTGGTATACACCTTCTGGCCGGAGAACGTGTTTGCCAGCCAGCGCGAAAAGACCCGCCTAGACTACCTGTTGGAGCGCAAGGAACAGCTCTACGAAAACCTGCGCGACCTGAACTTCGAGTACCGCGCCGGCAAGTATCCTGAAGAAGATTTTCTTGCCCAGCGGGCCTTGCTTGAAAACGAGACGGCGCTGTTAATGACCGAGATTGAGCTTTTGCAGCAGGCCTAACAACCGGCACACGGAGCTCCACTCCCGATTTGCCACGCGCACGAAAAGAAGGATTCCCTCACGACTATGAAATCGATCCAGTTTGTTTTTCGCACTTTTGCTTTGAGCGTGCTGTTTGCGGGCGCACTGGCGCAGGCTACTACCGTCACCGGCACGGTGACCAACAAGACCACCGGCAAGCCCACGGTGGGTGATCCCGTGGTGCTGGTGGACGTGCAGGTGGGCATGGGCGAAGTGGCTCATGCCACCACCGACGCCAACGGGCACTATGCTCTGACCGAGCCCGGCAACGGCCCTTACCTTGTACGGGTAACGCACCAGGGCGCGGGCTACTTTATTGCCGCGCCGCAGGGTGCCGCACCGGGCGACATCACAGTCTATGACGTGGCCCCCAAGGTGCAGGGCGTCTTTATCGAGGCGGACGTGCTGGAGGTGGAGAGTGACAACGGCCAGTTGAAGGTGACCGAGCGGTACTTCGTCCACAACACAAGTACGCCGCCCACCACGCAGTGGAGCGCGAAGTCGTTTGAGGTGGTGCTGCCCGCCGATGCCATCGTGGACGGCGTGGGCGGACAGCGGCCCAACGGCCTGCCCACCTCCATCAAGCTGGACTCGGACGGGCCCAAGGGACATTATGCTTTCAACTTCCCCATCCAGCCCGACGACGGCGACAAGGACACGCTCTTCCAGCTTGCCTATCACGTGCCTTACAGCAGCGGGAAGTACACCTTCAATGCGCAGGTGACGCTGCCGGCCGACAATCTGGCAGTGCTGCTGCCCAAGAGCATGACCTTCACGCCAGGCTCGGGAGCGGCCTTCAAGAGTGTGCCAGAAGACCCCAACGTGCAGACCTTTCTGGTGAAGAACGCCGCTCCGGGCAAGCCGGTGGAGTTCACCATTGCCGGGAACGGATCGATTCCCCGCGAGCAGCAGGGCGCGCCGGCCGGACAGCAGCCGGCGGGCATGGGCGCACAAGACAATGGAAGCGGGGCTCAAAACGCAAGTACGGCCGCACCCGGCAACCAGCCGGGCGGAGGCATCGGCAACCCTATCAATACGCCCGATCCGCTGTCGAAGTACAAGTGGTGGATTCTGGGCGGGCTGGCGATGCTGCTGGCGGCCGCGGCGGCCTTCCTGCTGCGCAAGCCGGCGGGCGCACCTGCCACTGGGGCCGTTGCCGATGGCGGAGCAGCGGCTTACGCAGCCTTTGGCGCACCCGCTTCAAAGCATACGTTGCTGCTGAACGCGCTGAAGGAAGAATTGTTTGCGGTGGAAAGCGAAAAGATCAACGGCACGATCGCACCCGAGGAGTACGCCAAGGTGAAGGCGGCGCTGGAGACGGTGCTGAAGCGGGCGTTG
The DNA here is from genome assembly GCA_003139795.1 of Acidobacteriaceae bacterium. Classification (GTDB taxonomy): domain Bacteria; phylum Acidobacteriota; class Terriglobia; order Terriglobales; family Acidobacteriaceae; genus Telmatobacter. The sequence goes on from PLGM01000306.1 coordinate 15,083, forward strand.
AACAGGAAATAGCAGGTTAGCAAGTCAGCTGCCCTGCAAGTGAGATAACTGGCGAAAAGAGCGGAAACGGGAGAACGCGGGGAAGAGCAGATCCCTGCGTTCTCTTCTCTGTTTCAGTTCCCTGCCCCAGCTTCCGAACGGTCGCCCACGCGACATTCCAGGCGGCAAGTCGCAGTCGTCATTGCTTCTGATGTGAAGCTACCAGCGGGAATCTGGATGTCAGATACTTCCCCTCATCACTATCGAGCGGAAACAGAGTTGCATCGTTCGAGTAAATCAACGATGCATCTTTCATCGAGATATTTTTCATCTCGAAGTAGTACACGCCTCCCGCCTCAGCCTTGAAGTGAGCCACCGCTGTCAGGACGTCTTCAGTGGTTCCGCCAATCTGCGTGGTTGCACACAGATGATGAACGCCGGGATCGACCGGGAAGTAGAAATAGGAGCTTCCGTGCGTGGCCCCCATCCACTTGCCGTCGATTCCAGCTCTGGTTGTATGCGTGAAAAACTGCGTGTTCACATCCTCTTCGATGAAAAAGACCAGCGCCTTGCCTGCGTCCGGCTGAGCCGTGTTCGGTCCTTTCGACGGTTTCACTTCGAATTTGGCCGCTGGGTCGCCGCAACCGGAGAGTCCTATCGCAGCGGCAGGCTTTTTCTGTGCCTGGGCTGGCAATGAAAGCAGAGCAGTGGAGAGAACAAAGACTTTGCAGGCTATTCTGAGCGTCATGCGTACCCCGTTCCCCACAATCTCTGAGAGTGTGCGGTTGAATGTGAGATTACCCCCGGCAGAGCCGGGAGCTTCATTTTGTGAGCCGCTCGA
>PLGM01000261.1 GCA_003139795.1 Acidobacteriaceae bacterium
GGTTTCGCCAACCCCACGCCGAAGCGCGGGGCTAACAACCACTGCGCCTACGGCGCGGCCTGAAGCGCGGGGCTAAGTCGCCGCGGCGACCACCTACGGCGCGGGCGACGGGCTGCTGCCGGCATGGAGCGCTTCTACGCAGGCCCCTTTGAGGGGCCACCAACCATAAAGCCTCCGGCTCTCCTAAGGAACAACATTGATGGGGATGAGTTGGAACCCGAGTTCTCTGGCTTGTGCGTGAAGCCTGGCCGATTTTTGGTGTTTCCGGCGCTCTTCCTGCTTTTGAAAGACAGTGGCGTCGTATGGTTGTTGGGTGGTGATCATGTGAAAGATGATCCGTGCAAGCTTATGGGCGGTAGCGGTCATGGCTTTGGGAGTACCCATGCGGGCTTTCATGCGGCGGAAGTAGTCTCCGAGGAAACAGTCGCTGCGGTGTAGCGCCTGTGTAGCCACGCGCAGGGCGAGGGCTGCGCGGTTCTTGGTTGGACGGGTTCGTGAGGATAGGACCTGACCGCCGCTGATCTTTGGGTCTGGGCATAGCCTCAACCATGAGCAGAAGGCGGCGGCCGTCGGGAATCGATCGAGATTCGGACCGATTTCGGTGAGCAGCATTTGCGCGGTCAAGGAGTTGACGCCAGGGATCTCAGTCAGGTCCACACCAAAAGTTCGATAGAGATCCTCGCGCAATTGCGGTGGTTCATTCCTCCAGGGAGTCTTGCGCGCGCGGCGTTTGCTTCCTTGCGGAGGCTCTTCGCCCTCGGCAACTTTAGAGGGAAGCCGTTGCATCATTTGTTTCACCTGCGCGTCGACTTCCTGAATCAACTCCTGGTAATACCGGTAGGCTTTGAGTGATTGGCGGAGCGTGAACAGGTGTTCTTCACGGTAGTCGCCGACGAGCGACTTCATGATGGTCTCTTCGCTGGCGCGAATGCGCGGGTGACGCAGTTGAGCCAGCTTAAGCGGATCGCGTTCTCCGGCCAGGATCGCGTCCATGATAGCTAGGCCGGTGGTTCCATCGAGATCGCTGATGACGTGATGAATTTGCAGATTCATCTGGTCTAGAGCCTTCTGCATGTGCTGGAGATGAAGGGTGGCCAACTGGATGAGGTTGTCGCGATGACGCCACAGCGAACGGATCGCGCAAATTTCATCGTCGGGACGAAAGGACCCGCGCAGCAGCCCCACTGAATGAAGGTGCTGAATCCACTGGCAGTCGGAAACATCGGTCTTTCTGCCCGGCACGTTCTTGACGTGATGGGCGTTGACCAGCCGCACGTCGATCTTGCGCTTTTCCAGAATCTGGAACAGCGGAATCCAGTACACTCCGGTCGACTCCATGGCTACGGTCCGGATTCGGCATTGCTGAAGCCAGTCCGCCAGTCTTTCCAAATCGACGGTGAAGGCGGGGAAGCACCGGATCGGCTCTGGGTCGCGATCCGCGGGCACGGCCACGAAGATCTCCGTGGCGCCCACATCGATTCCTGCGGCGTTGGACTCGATCACGGGCAGGCTGACAACCTTGTTGCGCTGCTTGGACATGACATCTCCTTGTCTGCCCCGCTGCGTCGGCCTGAGCCGTGCAAAAAGGTAATCTCCCAAACGAGATCGTCAGCCTCCCGACAACAAGCGAGAAGCAAGGACGTCATCACTGTATTGAGCACGGGGCCCAGAACCACACTGCCGGACGGGCTTGCGAAAGCACCAGTGAGCCATCGGTCTTAACTGCCAACGCTCGGGACTTCACCAGCTTAAATGCGGCTCATGCCCTTTGTTCCTTGCCTTATTGTCCAGACCTTCGGTCTGGTACCCCACTGCCGGAGGATACTTACTGTCGCAAGACGATGACGCTCCGCCGATCAGTTCGAATCTGCCGTCCGTGTGGAAGAGGCCACCTCGAATGTGGCCTCCTGGTTGGCCAGCGAACTGCCTCCGATCCAGACCGTGTAATGGGTCGCTTCGATCATTGGCGTACTCTCCAGGTTGAAGAAGGAAAGTTCGTTGAAGCCCAGAGGAAAGCTGACCTGTTGCGATTCGCCTGGAGCCAGCGTGACGCGCTTGAATCCTTTGAGGCTTCGTACCGGCTGTTCGATGCTTGCGCCCAGGTTGCGTACGTAGCACTGAACCACCTCGGTGGCCGTGCGGTCCCCGGTGTTGGTCACTGTCGCCGTGGCTTCAAGAAGAGGTGTACTTCGGTTCGCGAGGGCCTGCGGCAACGGGATACTGGTCTTCGACACCTTGACGTCCCGATAGGAGAAGCTGGAGTAGGAGAGACCGTAGCCAAAGGGGAAAAGCGCTTTGTTGGGGACATCGATGTAGCGGGAGAAGAAGCGCGAATCATCGCCTGGCGGCTTGGATAGGTCGATCCCCGTGGGCGGGCGTCCCGTCGGGAACTGGTTGTAGTAGAGCGGCTCCTGGCCGACAGCGCGGGGGAAGCTCATGGGCAGCTTGCCACTGGGCGACACGTCTCCGTAGAGAACGCCGGCGATGGCGTGCCCGGCCTCGGTTCCGGGGAACCAAACCTCGATGATTGCAGGAACATGTTTGGCTGCCCAGTCGAGGACCAGGGGGCGGCCAGAGAAGATGAGCAGGACGACAGGCTTGCCGGTAGCGGCGACCGCCTCCAGAAGCTGCTGCTGGTTGCCCGGCAGATCGAGGCTTGCGCGTGAGCCTGCCTCGCCGCTCATGGCGCTCGATTCCCCCAGCGCGAGGACCACAACATCGGCCGCCCTGGCCGCCTTGACAGCCTCAGGGAAGCCGGCTTGCGAAGGATCGTCGATTGCGCTTCCCCTGGCGTAGAGCAGAGTGCCTCCCAATTGCTGGGCGCGCTCTTCGAGTGCCTGGCGGAGGGTGACGATGTCGCGATCTTTCCCGGCGCCGCCCCAGGCTCCTATCATTTCTCCAGGTTCGTCGGCGAGCGGTCCGATGAGAGCGACCCGTTTGCGAACTGGCGAAAGCGGGAGCAGCGGAGCGCCGTCTGCGAGTTTGTCGTTCTGAAGCAGGACAAAGGACTCTTCCGCCGCTTTGCGGACCAGCGGCCTGTGCGCGGGAACGGCAGCCGTGACTTCCACGCCTTCCGCGTAGGGGTGTTCAAAAAGGCCGGTTGCGAATTTTACCCGGAGCACGCGGCGCACAGCCTCATCGACTACATTCATTGAAACCTGCCCGGAGCGGACGAGCCCAGGCAACTGGGTGTCGTAGAAGTGCGACATCATGTCGACGTCGACTCCTGCGGTGATGGCCTTGCGGGTTGCAGTCGCGGGATCGAGCGCAATGCCATGGTTGGTGAGTTCCATGACAGCGGTATAGTCGCTGACAACGAACCCGTTGAAGCCCCACTCCCCGCGCAGGATTTTGGTCAGAAGAAACGGATTGGCGCTCGATGGTACGCCATTCAGGGAGTTGAAGGCGCTCATGATGGTGGCGGAGCCCGCCTCGACAGCGGCCCTGTAAGGAGGCAGGTAGACCTGCCGGAGTGTGATCTCGGACATGTCGGTGGTGTTGTATTCGCGGCCCGCCTCAGCGGCGCCATAGGCGGCGAAATGCTTGACCGAAGCGGCGACGTTGCCTGGCTTCGAGAGGTCATCGCCCTGATAGCCGCGGATGTAGGCCCGCGCCATGGCGGCGCCGAGATAGGGGTCTTCGCCGGCGCCCTCCGCAGTTCGGCCCCAGCGCGGATCGCGGCTGATGTCGACCATGGGGGAGTAAAACCAGCGAACGCCCGCAGTCGTAGCCTCTTCGGCAGCCATGTGCGAGGCCGCAACCACGAGTTCCGGATCGAAGCTCGCAGCCAGGCCCAGTGGGATCGGATACACGGTACGAAAGCCGTGGATCACATCCGCGCCGAAGAGCAGAGGAATGTGCAGGCGGCTCTTGTCCACCGCCAGATGCTGATAGGTGTTAGTGCGCTGCGCGCCGACGGTGTTGAGCATGGAACCGAGCCGGCCTGTGGCGGCCAGTTTCATGGCGTCCAGATGATTGGCGGTCACAGGGTTTACGGCAACAATCACCCCTCCCTTGTCCGCGGCCGGTTTTGGCTCGGTTGTCTGCGCTGTGGGGGAATCGCCCGTATCGTTGTACTGGACAAGCTGCCCGATCTTCTCTTCGAGCGTCATCTGGCGGAGCAGACGATCCACGCGGGCCTCGATCTTTGGATCGGCAAGGTGGGCGTTGGATGGATGCTCGACTTTGTTCGCATGGTGCGGAGAACCGGACGTGGCTGCTTGTGCCGCCGCATACGGTTCGAACCCAGCCATTGCCAGGCAGAGGGTGGTACAAGTCAGGATGGAACGGACGCGAGAGTTCGTCCAGAGACCGTTGGCGAGCATCATGGCGATGCCGGCGGCATTGCAACGCATGGAATTCATTCGCAACACAAGATTTCTCCGGGGCAAGGTCTGCGGAACGCGCGCCAATTCCCAGCCGGCGCAGGTTACCAAAAAAGGATGACGGTAGTCGTGCAGCCCCGTCGGGCAAGAGGCCTTCTCGATGGCATTGGAAACAGCTTGCCGACGTGTGCGCAATCGTTTGCGCTCTGGAGAATCTTGTATCATTCGCAAATATGGTCCGTCAAATGGGAGCAGGATACCGGGCCACAGGGCGCCGCTGTGGCGAAGGCCGAAGATCATGCCGGGGGAGTTGTTCCCGGGAATCGGGTTCTTCGCGGTCAATCTGAGTCTGCCGAGCCGAGCGTGGTGCGGAGGCAACTGGCGTATATTGGTCCGTAGCCGGGAGGCAAAATGGAAATCCTGGTTAACTGCCTGTGGTGCAACT
>PLGM01000217.1 GCA_003139795.1 Acidobacteriaceae bacterium
ACTTGTGCAGAGTCTCCTTAGAGAGAGCGGCAATCGGGGGATTTCGTTATGTACAATATTGTGAAGAACAGGGTGCTTTTGGGGTTCTTGGTCTGCACCATATTCACAAGCTCGATAGTTGGGCAGGCAGCTTCACCCGGATCGCTGGTTAAGCATGATTAGGCAATTAACCGTTCAAGGACCTTGTATTAACGTTCATTTAGCCGAATCCTCCCTGAAGACCACCAAGGCTTTCACACATGGCGGCATAACATTTGACCTAGTTACGCCTACCGCGAGCTTTGGAAACTGCCTGCGGTCGTTTTGCCCGATGGACTTACCCTATCGGACGGCGCCACCCTGAGTTTTCGGTTGATTGCCCCGGACGGTACGCTGCGGAGACAGACTCGTTCCGGAGTACTCAAGAGAAGTGAAAAGCAGCCGGGTATCCTTCGCATCGCTGGCAAAGCAAAAACCGCGAGCAAATTCTTGTCTGCGGACGGCTGGGGAAACGCCATCTACAAGTACAGGGCCTACCCTACACATCCAGGAATCAATGCCGATGGCGAGATTCCTGACGGGCTCAAGGGATCAATTGCGCGCCAAAAGGGTCTTTGGAATCGCTTGGCATGGCTCTGCCGCGAAGCGCGGCACAACTGCACGCCAGTACCCACTGACGAAATCATCGCTTTCGTTCATGGCACAATCTTGCCGGCAATCGACGCGTTCAACGGTGAGCTAGGGCGGTCCAAGGGAAAGATGAAGCACCCTCGCAAGCTCAAGACCGATGCGCCGGGTGTCGATGGTCTTTGGCACTTTGTCGGAGAACTACGCAGGCGGATTGAAATAGGACGGGCTGTACCAGGTGGCCTGCTCGACATGGTGGTGCGATTTGCCGAGCAATTCAAGGCAGACTACACTCCACTGACCCAGTTTCTCAACTCCTACGGCGATATCGCCGAGAGGGAAGCAAAGGCACTGTTCCTTGAAAAGGATGCCGCGCCTGTGGAGTTGCGGCACTACGAGATAAGGCCGATTATCAAGGCGTTCAAGGAAGCGCTTGATCGTCGCAAGACGACCAAGGCCCCATGGTCGGAAGGTTGGCCACGAATCAGATTCCAGGACAGCCCAAGAGCTACCGACTGGGGACTTCACTATTATTTCAACAAGGCTGGAGTTGACTCGGCCCTTCTCGAAACATCAAAGGGCGTACCCGGACTTATCTTTGGTCCGCCGCTCAGTTCCTACAACACTGGCCATAAGAAGTTGATCGGAGTTGCCGCCAATCGGAAATTGCGCAATGCAGAGATTTCGATTGGCGGCGAAAATGGCGAACGGTGGAACTTCCGTTTCGGTGTGCTTCAGCATCGGCCCTTACCGGCAAACTCGCACGTCAAGGAGTGGAAGCTCATCTTCCAGGATGGTAAGCTCTGGCTCTGTCTCGTGGTCGAACTTCAACACCCCATTCCGGTTAATGGCCCGCTTGCTGCCGGTCTCGACATCGGCTGGCGCCGGACAGAGGAAGGCATCCGGTTCGGTACTCTGTACGAGCCTCAATCTAAGACCTTCCGTGAACTGACAATCGACCTGCAGAAGTCCCCCAAAGATCCCAATGACCGGACGCCGTTCCGCATTGATCTCGGCCCGACCCGCTGGGAAAAGCGTAACGTCACTCTGCTGTTTCCTAATTGGAAGCCGGGAGATCCCATCCCGAGTTTATTTGAGACTAGGAACGCTCTGAACGTGCGTCGAACCTACTGCAAGAACACGACCAAGACTCTACTGCGGAAGCATCTCTGCCAGCGGCTGCCGGCGTGGTTTGACAAAGCTGGGAGCAAGGGATTGCTTAAGCTGGCTGAGGAGTTCTCTGGCGACGCTATTGTCCAGGATATCCTCAAGGGATGGCGGCGAAACGAAGAGCATCTTGGGAAGCTCATGTCCATGTACTTCGATCGGACAACCAAGCGAATCGAGTACGGACATGCCCAAGTGGCGCATGATGTCTGTCGTTACCTGCAGCAAAAGGGTACTACTCGGCTGATAGTTGAGACCAGTTTTCTCGCGAAGACCTCGCAGCATCAGGACAATGAAGATCCCGTCGCTCTGAAGCGATCCCAAAAGTACCGGCAATTCGTGGCAGTGGGCAAGTTTGTGGCTGTGCTCAAAAACATGGCCGTTAAATACGGCATCGTCGTAGACGCACAAGAGACCATCAACACCACACGCATTTGCCAATACTGCAACCACCTCAACCCGCGAATTGAGAAGGAGCAATCAACTTGCGGAAAGTGTGGGCGCATGGTCAAGTGGAACCAGAATGCCGCGGTCAATCTCTCTCGCTTCGGGACCGATCCTGAGTTGGCACAGATGGCACTTCACGCCGGAAAAGTCTGATCCATCAATCGGCGCGAACCTCAAGCAACTGCAAGTTGCCGGGTGGCTTGGGTTGCGCATTCATCATTGAAAACAAAGGAGATCCATATACTGAGAGCCGACAGCTCCCGCCAATCGTGGTGCTCCAGGACCGGGCTCGCGTAAACTCATATACAAGACATTGATAGCGCACGGGTTACAATGATGCGTTAGAGTGCATCGGATAGATGCAACATGTCGATGTCGGGCGACAGTTAGCTGGCGTCGGCCCACAGCAAATTGTTCAGTGCATCGGATAGATGCAACATTACCGACGACCTCGGTACGGGCGGTGGCCGGCAGCCACGATAAGGCACTCCGTGCATCGGATTGATGCGACCGGGTGCCGAACCAGCGTCTCATTGAGTCGTATCCTTCGTAGGGTGACTATGAGGAATATTATCTGGCCTGAGCAATGGCATAGCCGTTTAGAACCCCTTCCCGGCGCAATCATCTTTCTGTTCCTGCTGGCGGCAAGTCTTGCGTCCGCCAAAGGCCAGGCTCCGGGCGCGGTTGCTCCTCCAGATCTATCCGCTCCAGGTCAGCCCGTTATCATCACTCTTGAAGAGGCGATCCGGCGCGCCGAAGCCAACGAGCCTTCCTACGCTACCTCCTCGGCGGAAAGCAAGGTTTCGACGCTCGACCGTTCCATTGCACGCGCAGGTCTCTTGCCGAACGTGGCCTATTTCAACCAGGGGCTCTATACAGAACCCAACGGCGCGCATGGGCAGGTAGGGCAAGTGTCGAGTACGCCGGATCTGCCCAAGTTCATCGCCAATAATGGAGTCCGGGAGTATTTCAGCCAGGCGGTCGTCAACGAGACGCTGGGGCTGCGCGGGTGGTCCGGAGTGCGGCGCGCCGACGCGACGGCGGCGAAGGCCGCGGCCGAACTCGAAGTCTCGCGGCGCGGCCTGGCGGCTGCGGTCACCGGCATGTTCTACGGCTCGCTGGCGGCAGATCACAAGCTGACGGTTGCCGAGCGGGCCCACCAGGAAGCGGCGGATTTTACCGCGCTCACCGGCAAGCGCGAACAGGCGCGGGAGGCCGCGCACGCCGACGTGGTGAAAGCGCAACTCGCAGAGCAGCAGCGGGAGCGCGACCTCGAAGATGCCAGATTGGCTGCCGAAAAGGCGCGGCTGCAGCTGGGCGTGCTGCTGTTTCCCGATCCGCGCACCTCGTACACGCTGCAGGCGCCGGACGCCGCGCCACCGCTGGCCTCGCGCGAGGATGTGGAACAGGCCGCAGCCAGAAACAATCCCGAGTTGAAGAGCGCGCTGGCAGCGCTGGGCGTGAGCAACGCCGATGTGCAGGCGGCGCGGGCGGCCTACCTGCCCGATCTGGGGCTGAACGTGACCTACGGCATCGACGCTCCGCAGTTTGACGTCAACGGGCCCGACAAAGTGCGCAACCTGGGTTACTCGGCCAGCGTCACCCTCAATATTCCGGTGTGGGACTGGCTTTCGACCCAGCACAAGGTCAAACAGAGCGAGATTCGCCGCGAAGCCACGCAGGTGGCGCTCAGCTCCACACAGAGGCGCCTGATTGCGCGCCTCGATGAAGCCTATTCCGAGGCCGAGGTGGCCCGAGACCAACTCGCCTCGCTCGACGCCAGCGCGGCCACTGCCGCCGAAAGCTTGCGCCTGACCAAGCTGCGCTACAGCGGCGGCGAGGCAACGGCGCTGGAAGTCGTGGATGCGCAAAACGCCTACGTGAGCGCCGAGAATGCGCGCGAGGACGGAAGAGTGCGCTACGAGACCGCCCGGGCCGATCTGCAAACGATGACGGGAACCATCTAAGTACGACAATGGCAGGAAGACGAACAGAATGATAAGTGGAATGACAACCTGGAATCGAGCCTCTAAGGCGCTTCGCCTCAAACCACGCTGGATTATGCTCGGCGCCATGGCACTTCCGCTGGCGCTTTTGTTGGGCTGCAAGAAGGAGGTCGCGCCGGAGACGCAGGTTACCGTCCAGGCCGGGCATCCTGAGCAGGGGCCAATCGCCGAGCACATCACCGCCGATGCGGTGCTGGCGCCGCTGGCGCAGGCGGCCATCGCGCCCAAGATCGGCGCGCCGGTGCGCAAATTCTACGTGCAGCGCGGATCGCGCGTGAAGGAGGGCCAGTTGCTGGCCACCCTTGAGAACAACGATCTCGCTGCAGCGGCAATGGACAACAAGGGCTCCTACATGGCAGCCGAAGCGGCCTATGCCACGACAACCAAGGCGCAGGTGCCGGAAGATACGCTCAAGGCCGAGTCGGATGTGGCGCAGGCCAAAGCGAATCTCGACCTGAATCTGAGCATCGAGAAGAACCGCAAGCAACTGTTTGCCGAGGGGGCGATTCCCGGCCGCGACCTGGATACGGCCAACGCCGCGCTGGTACAGGCCCAGGCGGCCTACGACGCTGCGGCAAAGCATCTCGAGTCGGTGCGCAGCGTGAGCCGCGAGGCCGCGCTCAAGGCCGCACAGGGGCAGTTGACCTCAGCCCAAGGCAAGTACGAGGGCGCACAGGCCGCGGTGAACTACTCCGAGATTCGCAGTCCCATCGACGGCGTCGTTACTGACCGGCCTTTGTTCGCCGGCGAGACCGCGGCTGCCGGTGCGCCGCTGATCACGGTGATGGAAACCTCGACGCTGCTTGCCAAGACCCACATTGCGCAGAGCCTTGCCCAGCAGATGAAAGTTGGCGACGACGCCTCGGTGAGTGTGCCGGGGCTCGCCGATCCGGTGGCGGCCGAAGTCTCTCTCATCAGTCCTGCGCTCGACCCCGGCAGCACCACCGTCGAAGTCTGGCTCAAGATCGACAACAAGGCGGGAAAGCTCAAGGTGGGTACGCCCGTAAAAGTCTCCGTTACGGGAAAGACCGTGGCGCAGGCGTGGAAGATTCCCGCCGCCGCGATTCTGACCGCGGAGGATGGCAGCAAATCGGTGATGGTGGTGGGCGACGATCGCACGGCCCATCGCAAGCCCGTTACTCTCGGGATCGAAGACGGCGAAGATGTGCAGGTGACCGGCGGGCTTGCACCAGGGGACCTCGTGATTACCGGCGGGGCTTACGGCATGGATGAGGGCACAAAGGTAAAAGTGGGTCCGGCGGCCGATGACAGTTCAGCCGGCAAGGGTGGAGGAGCGGACTGATGGCGAACGGAGAGTCCGGCGCCCGCCAGGCCGGGAAGCCCTTCTGGCTGGCCCAATCCTCGCGCACCATCTTCTTCTTCGCGACGGTGCTAACCGTGGCCGGCATCTACTTTGCCTTCCAGGTGCCGATCAGCGTCTTTCCCGAGACAAACTTTCCCCGCGTTGTCATCGGCGTCGACAACGGCGTCATGCCTCTCGAGCAGATGCAGGTCACCATCACCAAGCCTATCGAGGACGCGGTCAACACTGTGCCCGGCCTGGTCACCGTTCGCTCCATCACCAGCCGCGGCCAGGCAGAAGTGAGCCTGTTCTTCGACTGGAACGTGGACATGTACCAATCCCTCCAGTTGGTTGATGCAGCGCTCAGCAAGGTAGAACAGACGCTGCCATCGACGGCCAGAATCACCACCAACCGGCTCACCTTTGCTACCTTTCCGATTCTCGGTTACTGCCTTACCTCTGACACCGTTCCGCAGACCCGGCTTTGGGAGATTGCCACCTACGACTTGAAGCCGCCCTTGAATCGCGTCGCGGGCGTCAGCACCGTGGTCGTGCAGGGTGGCCAGGTGCCGGAGTTTCACGTGGTCCCCAACCTGGCTCTGATGCAGACTGCCGGCGTCACAATTCCGGACCTGGTGACCGCCATCCAAGCGTCGAACATCGTGGGCTCGCCCGGCCTGTACCAGGCGAATCACGAGTTGATTCTGAGCCTGGTGGGCGCGCAGGTCCACGACGCCGGCGGACTGCGCCAACTGGTCGTCAAAACTACACCCGCCGGTGCTCCGGTGCGCGTGGCCGACGTAGCCACGATCGAGCCGGCAACTCTGCCGGTCTACACTACGGTCACCGCCGGCGGCAAGAATGCGGTGCTCCTCAACATAGCCCGCCAGCCCTCCAGCAACACGGTTGCCGTGGCCGACGCGGTGGCCGCGCACGTCACCGAACTTCGCGCCAAGCTGCCGCCGGGCGTCAAGCTCGATCTCTTTTACGACCAGTCGCAACTGGTGCGCGACAGCATCTCCAGCGTCCGCGACGCCATCTTCATCGGCCTCATTCTGGCCTGCATCATCCTCTTCCTCTTTCTCCGCGACTGGACCTCCTCGCTCATCGCCGGCCTCGTCATCCCGGTCACCATCGCGGTCACGGTGCTGGTGCTTTTTGCAATCGGCGAGAGCTTCAATCTGATGACGCTAGGCGGACTGGCCGCCGCCATCGGGCTGGTGATCGACGACGCCATTGTGGTTGTTGAAAATATCGTGATGCATCGCGACGCCGGCGAGCGCCGCGATGAAGCGGTGCGCAAGGCGCTCAAAGAAATCACCACGCCTCTGATCGGCTCCACCATTACGCCCGTGGTCGTCTTTCTGCCTCTGGTTTCGGTCAGCGGCGTCACCGGCAGCTTTTTCCGCGCGCTCGCCATCACCATGACTGCGGCGCTGCTCACCTCGCTCATGCTGGCCCTGACCTGGACGCCGGGTCTGAGCATGGTGCTGCTGAAAGAACGGGAAAGCTATGAAGAGCGGGAGGAGCACAAGCCAAGGCGCGTGATGAGCCGTGTGCTTCTACTCCACAAACGCGCACTCGACTGGGCGCTGGCCAAGCCGCTATGGGTCGGAGCAGTCTGCCTGCTTCTCGTTGTCGGCACCTGGGCAGGCTATCAGGCGCTTGGCTCGGACCTGTTGCCGGAGATGGACGAGGGCGGCTTCATTCTCGACTACATCATGCCCGCCGGAAGTTCATTGAGCGAGACCGACCGGGTTCTGGAACACGTCGAGCGCATTCTGCGCGCCACGCCCGAGGTTGAAATCACATCCCGCCGCACCGGTTTGCAGATGGGCCTCGCCGCCGTCACTGAAGCCAACACCGGCGACTTCACCGTGAAGCTCAAATCGAAGCGCAGCCGTAGAATCGACGACGTGATGGAAGACGTTCGCCAGCAGATCAGGGCCACCGAGCCGGAGCTGGACATCGAGTTCACCCAGGTACTGCAGGACATGATCGGCGACCTGTCCAATGCGCCGGAGCCGATCCAGATCAAGCTCTTCGCCGACGATCCCGCGCTGCTCGCGCAACTCGGGCCAAGGGTTGGCGACGCCATTGGCAAAATTCCCGGCGTTGTCGATGTGCAGAACGGTATCGAGAACACGATCAGCGGTCCGGCCACCAACTTCCAGGTCGATCCGGTTGTTGCGGCACGTCTCGGCTTCACTCCGGCTGAGGTCTCCGAGGATGCCACCGCCACTCTCGACGGAATTGCCACCGCCGATCCGCTCATTGCAAACGGCCGCCCCTACACCATTCGCGTGCGCCTCGGCGATGAAACCCGCGCCTCGCTCGATACCATTCAGAACACCGTCTTCAACAGCAACTCGGGCCACACGGCATCCCTCGGCTCGCTCGCCAGTGTTCAGCAGTTACCGCCGCAAAACGAGATCCTGCGCGAGAATCTGCAACAACTGGTGACTGTAACCGGCCGGCTGGAGGGTTCTGACCTGGGCAGCGCGATGGCCAGAGTTAGCCAGACCGTCGCAGGCCTCCACCTGCCCGCCTCGGTGCGCGTCGAGTACGGCGGAACCTATGCGGAGCAGCAGAAATCCTTCCGCGACCTGCTGCGCGTGCTGCTACTGGCGCTGGCGCTGGTCTTCGGCGTGCTGCTCACCGAGTTCCGCAACTTCCCCGCGCCCATCGCCATTCTCACCTCATCGGTGCTCTCCATCTTCGGCGTGATCCTGGCGCTGCTCGTTACAAGGACCACGTTCAATGTCGCCTCGTTCATGGGGCTCATCATGGTCATCGGCATTGTGGCCAAGAACGGCATCCTTCTGCTCGACGCCGACGAAAAGTTCCGCGCCGAGGGCGCATCGGCGCACGATGCCATGCTCCACGCGGCCCAGCGCCGCCTGCGCCCCATCGTCATGACTGCCATCGCCGCCGTATGCGGCATGTTGCCGCTGGCCTTCGCGCTCGGTGCCGGCTCGCAGATGCTCCAGCCGCTGGCCATCGCCGTCATCGGCGGCCTCGGCGTCTCCATGGTCCTCAGCCTCGTCGTCACGCCGCTTGTCTACTTCCTGCTCACCCGCCACCGCGAGGTTGTTTTGGAAGGATCAGGCGAGTAAGGAAACCATGTAGAGTGGTGTGTGGCGAGGCAGCAATCTGTGGCACAAAGGCATTCCACCAATAATGGAACGGCACAAAGCCAGTGGCAGGTTCCGGGACTTACTGCGTCGCCTTCTGCTCCACTGCAACGATCATGAACGTATCCGGCTTCGCTCTCGGACGCCTCGACGCCGCTCCAGGCACAGGCGCTTCGAACTCCGCCGTCGGCAGATAGATCGTGAATGTGGATTCATCCACGCCCATGGTCCGCGCTCCATTCGGCGTCTTCACTACATGCTCGACTTCGAACTTCCCCGCCTTCTCGCCCAATACAATCAACGTTCCGTCCCCGCAGCTCGCAAACGCCAGGCCTGCATGGAACTTCGTTGCATCCACGCCCGCGCCGATGGGCAGGTCCGCCAGAACCTTGCCGTCTTCAGTGCTCATCACGATCAGCTTCTGCGGATTGCGGCAGCCGATAAACAAACGGTGCGTCTTCTTGTCGATCGCCATTCCCACCGGGTGGCCGCCGGGCGCAACAGGCCAGCTTGCAATCACCTTCCGCGTCCTTAGGTCCACCACCGCTACCAGGTCCTTGTCTTCCAGGTTGATGTAAGCCTTCCCCGCGTCATCGGAGGCCAGAAACTCTGGTGCTCCGCCCAGCGCGATCGGCGGATCGATCTTGCCGCTCACCGGATCGATATCCGGCTTGAACGTCATCAGGGCGCCACCGTCCCCGGAGACGGCCAGAATCAGGTCTTGCGCATTGTCGTAGATGATGCCGTCCGAATCGGGCATCGTATCCAGTGTGCCCAGAACCGCATAAGTCTTCAGGTCAAACACCTCGATCGCGCCGCTTCCGCCGCCGTCCGTAATGAATCCGCGCCCCAGCGCCGGGACGATCGCAGTGCCGTGCGACCGCTTCTGCCCCGGAATGTCGCCCAGCGTCTTTCCTGTCGCCGCATCAATCACCATCGTGTGCGTGCTCCGCGTAACAAAGAGCCGGTGTGACTGCGAATCGACCGTGACGTAGTCCCACGCGCCCTCTCCGCCAATGTCCATTGTCTTCGTTACATCCCACTGTGTCTGTGCCAGAGCCGGCAGAGAGCTGGCAGAAAGCAGCACCGCCAGCGACATTACAACCATCCGCATCGTTCGCATATCCATCTCTCCTTAGCTGCCTGTGGTGCAAC